>JAFIFS010000040.1 GCA_020831895.1 Chromatiales bacterium | reverse complement strand
GCGGCTGGGGGGGGGTTGGGGGGGTGGGGGAGGGGGAGGGCGTGGGGGCGCGCGCGTGGGGGGGCGCGGGCGGCACCCCCCCACTCCCCCTCGTGCCCCGCGCGTCCGCCCCCCGCTCCCACAGAAGCCGCTCCCACACTGACCGCCAGCGTGCACCTCAGGCCTGAAATCTACTGACGCTGATCCCGATGTCTCTGCATCACTTATACTGAGCGCGTGAACAGCGTCAATCCGCTCGCCCACCCGGCCTACCGCCGCCTCTTCGCCGCGCAGGTGACCTCGCTGGTCGGCACCGGTCTCACCACTGTTGCACTGGCCTTGCTGGCCTGGGATCTCGCCGGGGGCAATGCGGGCGTCGTGCTGGGCACGGCGCTGGCTGTCAAGATGGTGGCGTACGTGTTCTTCTCGCCGGTGATCGGGGCCTTCGCGCACCGGCTGCCGCGCAAGGGCCTGCTGATCACGCTGGATGTCGTGCGGGCTGCGATCGTGCTGATGATGCCCTTCGTCACGTCGGTCTGGCAGGTCTACCTGCTGATCTTCCTGCTCAATCTTGCCTCGGCCGGGTTCACCCCGACGTTTTCCGCGACGATCCCCGACATCCTGCCCGACGAGCGTACCTATACCCGCGCGCTGTCGATGTCGCGCCTGGCCTATGACCTGGAGAGCCTGCTGAGCCCGCTGCTGGCAGGGATTGCGCTGCTGTTGGTCGGCTATTCGACGCTGTTCCTGTTCAACTCCGCTACCTTCATGGTCTCGGCACTGCTGGTGATGATGGCGGCAGTGCCGGCCAACCGGCCGGTCGACCGGCTGGGTGGCCTGTGGCGCAAGCTGAGCTTTGGTGTCCGTGCCTACCTGGCGACGCCGCGGCTGCGCGGGCTGCTGGCGCTGTACCTCGGCGTGGCCTGTGCGAGCGCGATGATCATCGTCAACACGGTGGTGTATGTGCGCGAGGTCCTGGGGATGGACGAGTCCGGGGTCGCCCTGGCGCTGGCTGCTTCGGGTGGCGGATCCATGGTGGTCGCGCTGCTGCTGCCCAGGATACTGGACCACGTACCCGACAGGACGATGATGCTGGGTGGCGGGCTGCTGCTGGTCGCAGGCCTGGTGCTGATGGGCGCGGGACCTGCCTTCGGTCCGATGCTGGCGGTCTGGTTCCTGCTGGGCATGGGGTGGTCGCTGGTGCAGACACCGGCGGGCCGCGTGGTCAACCGCTCGGCTTCGGCGCCGGACCGCCCGGCCTACTTTGCGGCGCAGTTCGCCCTTTCACATGCCGCCTGGCTGCTCGCCTATCCGTTGGCTGGACAGCTCGGGGCGGCGATCGGCATCGGCCAGACGGCACTCCTGTTCGCCGCCGTCGTGCTCCTGACCACCTTCGCTGCAGCACTGCTGTGGCCGGCCGGGGACCCGGTCGAGCTCGTGCACGAGCACGAGGGGGAGAGCCACCAGCACCTGCACACGCACGACGAGTCGCATCACGACCATGATCACCCCGAAGGGGTGGATCCGGGCGTGGCGCACAGCCATCCCCACCAGCATGCCCCCGTCAGGCATCGCCATCCGTTCGTGATCGACGACCATCACCCCAGCTGGCCCAATCGCTGACCGGATGGCCTCGTCCGCGTTCTGGCGCGGCGCGGCAGGCCGCTTGACCTTGCCAATATGGTAACCGTAAGAATCCATAGCGGGAGCTTGGCCGAAACCGTGAATCAGGCAGGCTGTTCCGCCCGGATCAGCCCGCCGCCGGGCCAGGCTCTCGAATCGGCTCAATGGATCGGCAGCCGCTTCGATGAACCGCGACGAGTAGACCCAGGAGGACCATGGACATGCTGAAGAGCAATCAGGCGCCCGAGCTCGCGGAGGCGCGCCAGCAAGGTTATGTCAATATCTCCGAAGCGGCGCAGGCCACTGGCGTAAGCGCGAAGATGATCCGCCATTACGAAGCCATCGGCCTGACGCCGCCGGCCCGGCGTACGCTGGCCGACTACCGGGTCTACAGCGAGTCCGACCTGCACCGGCTGCGCTTCATCCGCCGGGCCCGGAACCTCGGCTTTCCCATCAAGCAGATCCAGGTGCTGCTCGATCTCTGGAACAACCAGGAGCGGGCCAGCGCCGACGTCAAGCAGCTGGCTCTGGCGCGGGCGCATGAGCTGGCCGAACGCATCGCCGAGATGCAGGCGATGCAGCGTGCGCTGGAAGACCTCGCCCAGCGCTGCTATGGCGACGGACGCCCGGACTGCCCGATCCTCGACGACCTCTCCGGCGAGCAGCACTGACCTCTGCGGATACTGGCGCTGACTGACAACCGACAGCCACAGCCAGGGGTTGTGGGAGCGGCCCCAGCCGCGAACCCCATGGGCCACCGCCCCGCTCCGACCCGTCGGGCATGAATGCCCTCCCACAGCGCCACGATAGCCTGTGGGAGCGGCTTCAGCCGCGAGTCTTCAAGCCCCAGATTCGCGGCTGAAGCTGCTCCCGCTGATAAACTCTGCATATGGCAGCTTTCGGGTCGATCGGTCGCACCCTGACACGGCTGGCCCGTCGCGGGCTCTATCGCCGGCGCCGGGTCATGGGCGGCCCGCAGGGTGCCGTCATCCAGGTGGACGGTCGCTCGCTCGACAACTTCTGCAGTAACGACTACCTGGGACTGGCCTCGGATCCCCGCGTGGCTGGCGCACTGGCAGAGGCGGCCGGCCGCTGGGGCGCGGGCAGCGGAGCCTCGCCGCTGGTGTCCGGCTACAGCCAGGTGCACCGGGAGCTGGAAACGGCGCTGGCCCGGTTTACCGGCCGGGACCGGGCTCTGCTCTTCGGCAGCGGCTATGCGGCCAACCAGGGCGTGCTCCAGTCGCTGCTAGGGCCGCGCGACCACGTGTTCCAGGACCGCCTGAACCATGCTTCCCTGCTGGACGGTGGCTGGCTCAGCCGCGCGCAGTTTCACTGGTTCGCCCACGCGGATACCGACGAGCTGCGCCAGCAGCTTGCGCAGGTTCCGGGCGACGACCGCGGCCGCCGGCTCATTGCCAGTGACGGGACGTTCAGCATGGATGGAGACCTGTGCCCGCTTGACGAGCTGGCCGGGATCGCCGAGCAGCATGGGGCCTGGCTGATGATCGACGACGCCCATGGCATCGGCGTGCACGGTCCCGGCGGCCGTGGCGTCGTCGACCCGTCCGTCCATGGCCAGCAGCAGGTGCAGGTGCTGGTTGGCACTCTGGGCAAGGCGCTGGGCACGAGCGGTGCGTTCGTGGCCGGCAGCGAGGCACTGGTCGAGCTGCTGGTTCAGCGTGCGCGCCACTACATCTACAGCACCGCGCCACCGCCGGCGATCGCGGCTGCGACGCTGGCAAGCCTGTTCCTGCTGGAGTCCGAGCCCTGGCGCCGGGAGCGGCTGGCCAGGCACGTCGCCCGGTTTCGTGCCGGAGCCAGGGGGCGGGGGCTCCCGCTGCTGCCGTCGTCCACGCCGATCCAGCCCCTGGTGCTGGGGGATCCTGAGGCTGTCCTGGCCGCTGGCGCGCTGCTCGAGGCCCGCGGGTGCCTGGTCGGCACCATACGCCCCCCAACCGTGCCGCCGGGCACGGCGCGCCTGCGGATCACGCTGACAGCGGCTCACGAGCCCGAGCAGATCGATCGACTGCTGGATGCGCTGGCCGAGATCAACCCTGTCCCGGCGCAGGCCTGCCCGGCATGAGCCTTCGCGCGGGTTGTTTCGTCACCGGGACCGATACGGGTGTCGGCAAGACGCTGGTCGCCGCCGCGCTGCTGCTGGCTGCCCGGGCCAGCGGACTGCGCACGGCGGGGTTCAAGCCGGTTGCCTCGGGGTGCACCGGCCCGGACGATGCGCTCGTGAACGAGGACGCGCTGCTGCTGCAGCACTGTGCCAGCGAGATCCTGCCTTACCGCCTGGTCAATCCGGTCGCGCTGCGCGAGCCGATCGCGCCCCACATTGCGGCGGCGCGGGCCGGGCTGAAGCTGGAGGCTGACACGCTGGCCAGGTCGGTGGAGGCTGCAACTCCGCCTGCGGCTGGCTTCGTCGTCGTCGAGGGAGCGGGAGGCTGGCTGGTGCCGCTGAACGACCAGGAGACGCTCGCACGGCTTGCCGCCCGCCTTGCGCTGCCGGTCGTGATGGTGGTCGGCCTTCGGCTGGGCTGCATCAACCACGCGCTGCTGACCGCCGGGGCAATCACGGCGGCTGGGCTCAGGTTCGCTGGCTGGGTGGGCAGCCAGGCGCAGCCGGAGTTCGAGGCTTGCGAAGAGAACCTGGCCACACTGCGACAATGGCTGGCGGCACCCTGCCTGGGGATCGTGCCCTGGCTCGGGCCGGGAGCCGGGCCCGAGGAGGTGCTGACTCATCTCGATGCAAGCCCGTTGCTGGAGAACTGATGGACCTGTCCGACTTCGACCGCCAGCATATCTGGCATCCGTATACCTCGATGACGGACCCGCTGCCGACCTACACGGTGGAGTCGGCGCGTGGTGTGCGTATTCGTCTCTCTGACGGGCGCGAGCTGATCGACGGGATGTCGTCCTGGTGGAGCGTGATCCACGGCTACAACCACCCGGCGCTCAACGAGGCTGTCCGCGGCCAGCTCGCCCGCGTCGCGCACGTGATGTTCGGCGGGTTCACCCACGGCCCGGCCGTAGGGCTCGCGCGGAGGCTGGTCGAGATGACCCCGGCACCGCTGGACCGGGTGTTCTTCAGCGACTCGGGCTCGGTCGCGGTCGAGGTCGCGATCAAGATGGCGCTTCAGTACTGGTCCGCGACCGGCCGGCCCGGCCGGCGCCGGCTGCTGACCATCCGCGGCGGCTACCACGGCGATACCCTGGGCGCGATGTCAGTCTGCGATCCGGTCAGCGGGATGCACAGCCTGTTCACCGGCGCGCTGCCGCGACAGCTGTTCGCGCCCCGGCCGCGCACCCGCTTCGGCCAGCCGCTCGAGGCCGGCGATCTCGACCAGCTCGAGCAGCTGCTGGACCAGCACCAGGAGGAGATCGCGGCGCTGATCCTCGAGCCGGTCGTGCAGGGCGCAGGAGGCATGTGGTTCTACTCCGCCGACTGGCTGGCAGGCGCGGCGCAGCTCTGCCGGGCTCATGACGTGCTGCTGATCGCCGACGAGATCGCCAGCGGTTTCGGCCGCACCGGCCGCCTGTTCGCCTGCGAACACGCCGGCGCGGTGCCGGATATCCTGTGCCTGGGCAAGGCGCTGACCGGAGGCTACATGAGTCTGGGCGCCACGCTGACGACGCCCCGCATCGCCGAGGGGATTTCCGGCGCGGGGGGCGTGCTGATGCATGGTCCCACGTTCATGGCCAACCCGCTGGCGACTGCGGTGGCCGAGCGCAGCATGGACCTGCTGCTCGAAAGTCCCTGGCAGTCGCGTGTCCGGGCGCTGCAGTCCCAGATGGAACTGGAGCTCGCCCGCTACCGGGATCATCCGCTGGTCGCCGATGTCCGAGTGCTCGGCGGCATAGGCGTGGTGGAGACGACCCGGACAGTGCCGGTGGCCAGGGCCCAGCGGGCGCTGGTCGAGGCCGGTATCTGGCTGCGCCCGTTCGGCAGCCTGATCTACATGATGCCACCTTACGTGATCGAGGCGGCTGAGCTCTCTCGCCTGACGGCCGGGGTGGGCGCAGCCCTGGACACGATGCTGTAGGAGGGCATCGCTGTGGGAGGGCGTCGCCGTGGGAGGGCATTCATGCCCGAAGGATCGGGCGGGGAGGTTGATTCTGGAGGGATTCGCGGCTGAAGCCGCTCCCACAGACAGACAGACAGGCGGGCGCGGGACGGGCCCGGGACTCCCGCGGGCAAGTCCGCTCCTGCAGGGGGTATGGAGGGTGCAGGAGCGGCCTTGCCCGCGGTGGAGGGGTCTCAGGCGGCGCTGATGTCCTCGATGTCGGAGAGCGCGGACTTCCGGGCTGCGCGGCTCTTGAGCAGCGGCATCGGCTCCACTACCCAGTTGCCCGACTCACGGCGTGCCGGTGACGGGATCGCGAAGGCGGTTTCCTTGCCGTTGCGCCGCGTGAACTCATCCCAGTCGATGCGCCAGCCCTTCTCGTCGAAGCGGCTCAGCCACTCGCGGTAGGCGACGACAGCCTTGTCCGCGGGCATCAGCACTTCCTTGGTGTTGCTGGTCGGCGTCCGCGGCGGCCAGACGTCGTTGAGCACCTCGATGTCCTGCTGCGCGATGATCTTGTTGCGCGCATGGATCGGGCCGTCCATCTTCGGGTCGGTCATGAAGTTGCGCATGTTGACGAAGAAGATATTCGTCTTGCCTTCATCCACCGGCTGCTCGAAGAAGTACTGCCTGAACTTCTGCCCCTTGCCGATGTTGATCTCGGTGATCATCGTGTTCGGCCCGTGCGTGCCGCTGCCGGCGTAGAGTTCACCACCCTCGGCCTTGGCGTCCTTCCAGGTCTCGCCCTTCAGCGGCGGGGCGTCAAACTTGTGCAGGAACCACATGCCCCAGCCCTGCGCATAGTCCGTGACATCGAAGTCACGCACGCTGTAGGTCTCGCGGTTGATGGCCTGGTAGCCATGAGTCGGGTGGACAAACTCGTTGTGGGCCGGGTCCAGCCCGTTCTCGATCGAGCGTTCGTAGTAGTAGTCGACCTCGAGCACCAGCACGGTGTTCGCCCGCCACGCGGGATCCTCGTACTCCTCGATCTCGAGCAGCGTCGGGCGCTCGGCCTCGGGCAGGTCGCCGAGGAACGCGAATACGATCCCGTACTTTTCCTGCACGGGGTAGGAGTCGATCTTGGCGCGGGCGGGCGGCTTCTTGCCGTAGCCGATGGACGGGATGTTCTTGCACACGCCGTCACCGCCGAATTCCCAGCCGTGGTACGGACAGACCACGCAGCCGTTGACGATGCGCGGGTTGCTGCCCAGCTCCCAGGCGCCGCCCAGCGAGCCACCGCGGTGCACGCAGGTGTCGCTGAGTACGCGCGCGTTCCCCTCCTGGTCCCGGAACGCGACCAGGTTGACGCCGAGCACCTTTGCGCGCTCGGGTTTGTCGGGCCCCAGATCCTCGCTGCGGATGATCGGGTACCAGAAGTTGATGTACATGCAGGACCTCCCCTCTCGTTGGGCCCGCCCGAATCTCCGGGCGGCTGTGGTCCGACTATAGGCAGGGCAGGGGGGTGGCAGTTGACCCAGATCAACTGCGGGCTGCGGCTTTCACTTACCTGGCTGTGGTTTCCCTGTAGGAGGACCTTGTAGGAGGGCCTTCAGGCCCGAACAGTTGGGCGGGAAGGTATCCCCGGGGAGTTCGCGGCTGAAGCCGCTCCCACAGAAGCCGCTCCCACCGAAGCCGCTCCCACAGAAGCCGCTCCCACAGAAGGCGCTCCCACAGAAGCCGCTCCCACAGAAGGCGCTCCCACAGAAGCCGCTCCCACAGAAGGCG
>JAFIFS010000003.1 GCA_020831895.1 Chromatiales bacterium | reverse complement strand
TTTTTTTTTTTTTTGTGGGGTTTGTGTCCGCCTATGGGGGGGGGCTCCCCGCGGGGGGGGTCGCGGGGGGCCACGAGGGAGTACCAGCGCCGCTGCATCAGCAGCGGGAGCGCCTCCTTGAGGTCGGCCCAGCGGTCCGGGTCGCCGCCGGTCATGCGCGTGATCTCGCGGGCATCGATCAGTCGCGCGAAGCCCATGTTGTAGGCAGCCATCGCCATCCATGTCCGGTCGGGCTCGGGCACATGGTCGGGTACGCGATCGCGCATCTTGGCCAGGTAGCGCGCACCGCCCATGATGCTCTGATCTGCATCGAAGGGATTGCTCACATCCATAGCGCGCGCGGTGTTGCTCGTGAGCATCATCAGGCCCTGCGCGCCCATGTGCGAGATCGCCTCGGGGTTCCAGTGGGATTCCTGGTAACCGATCGCTGCCAGCAGGCGCCAGTCGAAGCCATAGCGCTCGCCAGCCTCCCGGAACTGAGCCTCGTAGCGCGGCAGCACGCGCTGGAAGCTCCTGATGAAGGTGCGCTTGTTGACATAATCAAACCGGGTCTTGTGCCCGTAGTAGCGCTCCAGGATGAAGGCGAGATCCCCGGACGCGCGCAGGCCGTCGAGGTAACGTTCGGCCTCCAGCAGCAGGCTGTCGTCGCGGTCGATAGGGAAAGCCCAGGCGAGGCTATCGGTCTCCGTGACATCGAAAGCGGCCCTGAGCTCCGGCAGGAAGCGCCGGTAGGTCTCGAAGATATGCGAATCGACGATGGTGAAGTCGATGGCGCCGCTGTCCACCGCCATCAGCAGTTCGGTCGCATCCGCCTGCGGATTCTCTATCCAGACCAGCTCCGGGTGCTCGGCCCGGGCGCGGCGCAGCGCCTCGACGTAGCTCGAGTAGGCCACCACCTCCAGACGGCGCCCCTGAGTGTCGGCAAAGCTGGCCGGCCGGCCCGTGCCGAGCCTGTAGACCAGCTGCTGCCTGACGGGCTGGTAGCTGGGCCCGAATCGGACCCGGCGCTCCCGTTCCTCGGTGACTGTCAGGCCTGCTGCAGCGAGGTGGGCTTCCCCGCTGGCCACGGCATCGAACAGCTCGGCAAAGCGGTCTGCCTCCCGCAGCACGAGGCGCACGCCCAGGAACTGCGCGAAACCCTGGAGGAGGTCGTATTCCGGGCCCTCCAGGCCGTCCAGCCCCTGGTAGACGGTGACCGGGCTGTTGCGCGTGATGACGCGCAGCTCGCCTGCCTCGAGGACCTCGTCGAGCAGGCGCGGTGCCTCGGCGCAGCCGCCCAGGAGCAGCGGCAGCGGCAGGACCCCAGCGATCAGCGGTGCCAGTTTGACCCGCATGTGCCTCCTCAATCTCGCCACACCCAGGCGGCCGCAACAGCCAGCCTGGGCGGCGCCACGGTAGCACGGCCAGCCTGTGCGGCAAGCCTGATTTGACCTCTGGCCAACCTGATATTCGCGTCTATATCCAGGAAAATCAGTTATCTGCTGATTTTTTCAAGGCAAGGCCTGCTGCCCGGCAGTACCCACGCCCAGCCGCCACGGCCGCCCGGCGGCCAGCCTTATGTTGTAGATGCGCAACGCCCGTTGCGTGCCGGCGGCGTCTCTTGGAGTCAGTGCGCCTTCAAATGTTCCAGCCGCCTTGCAGCAACCAATACGGGACACCAATACAGGACACTGGGAAACCAATACGGGACACTCAATACGGGACACTCAACCAATACGAGGAACCAATACGGGACACCCAGAGTTCGCGCGGGCGCCCGCGGCCATCCGGGACACCCACGGTTCAGCCCCGCCGCGGGACGGCCATCCGGGACACCCACGGTTCAGCCCCGCCGCGTTCTGGGCGACTTCACCAGCCTGCGGACATGCGGTGGCAATGCTGCGAGAAACGCCGTGCCTTGACCGAACCAGGCCCTGCTGCCTGAGCTAGACTGAGCCCATGAACGTAAAGGCACAGGCCCACGCCCAGGGGCCAGACTGGCGCCGGCGTTGCGCAGAACTGGGTGTCGACGCCGAGGAAGTCGGCATGGTGGCTTCCCGCTTCAGCGCCTACCGCGACTTCATGGCCGAGCGAGGCGGTGGCATGGCGCTGGATGCCTGGTTCCGCTTCTACCTCTTCGAGAAGCAGTCCGAGACCGGCTACCAGACCGGCGCGCCGGTGAGCGGCTGCTCGGCGCAGGGCGAAGCCAAGGGCCAGTCCTCCGTGGAGAATCCGCGCGCTTTCATCGAGGTGCTGCAGCTTTTCCTCGAGCAGCCGCGCTAGGGGCCTGCCAAGCGCTCCCCGAACCTCTATAATCCCGCCCCGCGTGGAGGGATGCCGGAGCGGTTGAACGGCCCTGACTCGAAATCAGTGGGGGGCGCAAGCCCCACGGGGGTTCGAATCCCTCTCCCTCCGCCAGCCACACGAGAGCCTCGTCCGCGGGGCTTTTTTTGTACCCATGACCGTGCGCGCGTCGACTTCCTTCCGTCCGCCTCCGCCAGGCAGGATGCTGGGCGAACCGGGGTCTGCTTCGCGGTGACAGGAGTCGATCGACCCAGGTCCCCTGTGGTAGATGACTGCCAGCGCCCGGGCGACCGCCCATTCAGGCTGGCTGCCGATCCTCCGGGGACTGCTAATGCTACCCCCGGGGATCGCGCGAGCTCAGAAGTCGATCACGATGTCAGCAGCCATGAACATCTTGACGATGTCGTCCGCACTGCCGATGGTGAAACCCGGACGGATGCCTTCGCTCGCGAGGCCTGCGATGTCTGCGCAGTGCCCGCATACCAGAAAACGGCCGCCCCCACGCACGAACTCGCTGACAATGGGATCCAGGTCACGATCGGCGACGCGATGCAGCGGCTGGCGGGTTTCAGCCATGCGTACTGCGTTGCGGTCAAGATAGACGGTCACGGTGGCGCTCGCTTTTTGCAGGTTGTTCGCCAGCGCCAGGGCCATCAGCGCGGACGCCAGGTCCTCGTTGTAGCTGCCAAGATGAACGACCACGTTGCGCTCCTGCGCCTGGGCCTGCGGCGCCACCGTGGCAAAGGCCAGGAAGGCGAGGGTGACGAAAGCAGCCAGCAGGAAGTTCGGCCGGCGGACAGATGTCTGCATCATGGGGGACTCCTGAAATAAGTGAAGGGGCAGTATCGGTCGCAGAAACAGCCCGTTCGATAGTGGATTTCCGCTGTTTAGCCAAGACCCATGCACGCGCAGGCTACTTCCGCGTATCGATCACCGTCGGGTGAGTTGATACCAGCTGGCTGAGATAGCGGACAATGCCCATCAATCTTTATCACTGTCACGGCAAGCCCTCATGTCCAACGCACCCGCCTTCAACTCCCGCCATTTCACCTGCCCGCACTGCCAGCAGCTGGCCGACCAGGCCTGGCTGAGCTGCTACGGGCAGCCGGTCACC
This sequence comes from Chromatiales bacterium, assembly GCA_020831895.1. Lineage (GTDB taxonomy): Bacteria > Pseudomonadota > Gammaproteobacteria > Steroidobacterales > JAFIFS01. Next base: position 12,177 of record JAFIFS010000003.1, on the reverse strand, counting down.
AATCCGGAGGGCCTGCCGCTGCGCATTGCTGGTGAGGGGCTGAAGCAGCTCGCCAGCAACCCGGCCATGCCGCCCGAGGTGCGCGAGCAGAAGGTGGCGTACTGGAACCGGGTCAACGCCGGCGAGGTGTTCCTCGAGCGCTGGGCGCCGGTGCAGACCTCGCTGTTCATTGCCGGCATGGAGGCCAGCGTCTGCCTGGCCTGCCACGGGGTGGCTGTCTGGCTGGGCGGTGAGTGCATCTACCCGCGTTCGGGCTAGGGGGCAGCCTTGGGCGTCGGCCTCAGGGCAGTCGGGCTCGACGACGCAATCGGCGAGGCCACAGGGCATGCGTTCCGGCTGGCCGATGCCTCACCGGTTCACGGCGGCAGCATCCACCGCTGCTACCGGCTGACCGGTACCGACGGCCGCCGTTTCTTCGTCAAGCGCAATGCCTCATCTGCCAGTGAGATGTTCGCGCAGGAGGCGAGTGGTCTCGGGGCGCTGGCGCGCACCGGGACGATCCGCGTGCCCGAAGTGATCGCGCAGGCGGCAGACAATCACGAAGCTTGCCTGGTACTCGAATGGCTGGAACTCACGCCGGATCCGGACCCAGCGGCCTTTGGCCAGGCGCTGGCAGCACTGCACCGGTGCCAGGCCGCGCACTTCGGCTTCGGAACGGATAACTGGATCGGCAGGACGCTCCAGCCCAACGGCTGGTGCGATGACTGGCCAGGCTTCTGGTCAAGGCACCGGCTCGGACATCAGCTATCCCTTCTGCGGCAAAACCGGTCGCCAGCAGAACTGATCGCGCGGGTGGAGCAGGTGGCAGATGCGCTGCCCGCGCTGCTCGCCGGACATCACCCCGCACCCTCGCTGCTCCACGGGGATCTCTGGTCGGGCAACTGGGCTTCGGACATCATGGGAAATCCGGTTATCTTCGATCCTGCGGTGTATTACGGCGACCGGGAGACCGACCTCGCGATGATGCGCCTGTTCGGGGATCCGGGGCCCCGATTCTTCGCCGCATACGACGAGGCCTGGCCGTGCGCCCCGGGACATGAACTGCGTCAGGACCTGTATAACCTTTACCACCTGCTCAACCACTGGAACCTGTTCGGCGGCGACTGGGCGCAGCGTTCGCTGAAGGCCTGCCAGAGGCTGCTGCAGCCGCATTGACAGGATCGGGTATCTTCCGCCCATGTCTAGGAATCTGCTGCTGCTTTTGATCGTCACTGCCTGCTGGGGCTGCTCGGCCACAATCACCCTGCCGGACGAGCAGGCGATCGAGGTGCCGAGGCCTGTGTTCCTCGTCGAGCATGGCTGGCACACCAGTCTCGTGCTGACCGACGAGCAGGGTGGGATGGTCCGCTATGTCTACGGCGACTGGCGCTGGTATGCGGAGGTGGACACCGGTTTCCTGCGCGTGTTTCCGACCCTGCTCTGGAGCACCCAGGGCGCCCTGGGGCGCCAGCTGATGTCGCCGCCGGCCACGCCTGAGGGCATCCGTGCGCAGTCGAGGGTCGGAATCACCAGCATCCAGCCGATGTCGGCGCCGGCGGAACGGGTGGATTCGCTGATCGAACGGCTGGCGCAACGCTTTGCCGCTGCCGTCGACACCCAGGTCTACAGCCCGCTCTACGGTCTGGAGTTCGTTCATGACCAAACGCCGTACTGGCTTGGGCGCAACTCCAATCATCGCCTCGTGGACTGGCTTCGGGACCTCGACGTCGAGGTCCGGGGCAACCCCACCCTGGGGCGCTGGCGTTTTCGTCAGGACCGGGCTGGCCGGTAACCGATGATCGAGTTCTTCAGCGAGCTGCCGCTGCTTGTCCGGGCGCTGACCATCCTGGGCGTTGTGCTTGCCGCACATGTCGCGGTGCTGCTGGTGCGCTGGCTGAGTCGCTGGCTGACCGGTGCACAGGCCACCGCCGGTATACGCAAGCTGCGCACCGTGATCTCGCTGGCAACCAGCGTTGTGGTGTTTGCCCTGTACTTCCTCGCCATTGGCTTCATCCTGCGCGAGCTGGGCATCAGCATGACGGCCTACCTGGCCAGCGCCTCGGTAATCGGGCTGGCCGTGGGCTTCGGCTCGCAAAGCATTGTCCAGGATGTCGTCACCGGGCTCACGCTCATATTCTCCGACCTCATCGAGGTGGGAGAAATGGTCAACATCGGGGGGCAGATCGGTATCGTGCGTGCGATCGGCATGCGCTTCACGCGGCTGGAGAACTCGCTGGGCGTGATGGTCAGCATCCCCAACCGGACGATCGGCAACGTCATGCGCTACCCGCGCGGCTACATGCGCGCGCTGGTGGATGTCACCCTGGGCGAGGACCCGTCGCTTCGCGGCCGCATGATCGAGCAGGTCAAGGCGCTGCTGCCGACGGTGGAGGAGCAGTTCCCCGGCATCACACGCCATCCGCCCTCGATCGAAGGCTATACGCGCACCAGCGCCGGGCGCGAGTTCATGCGCGTCAAGTTCCGCATCTGGCCGGACCGCGTGGAGCCGATCAGCCAGAGTTTCCGCCAGGAGCTGCTGCATGGGCTTAGGCAGCTGGACCCGGGCTACATGGACTGGATGGTCACGGTGAATTTCGAGGTGGAGGAAGCGCGGCCGGCGAGTGGCCGTCGGCCCCGAGGTCGCGATGGAAAGGGTCAGCGATGAGCCGTGCTGAGCAGCGGGCTCTGGCCCTGCTTTTGACTGCACTGGTGCTCAGCGGCACCTCGCGCGCAGTCACGTTGGAGCAGTGGCGCTGCGAGGCGCTGCGGGGAACAGCCTACGAGTTCAGCCCGGAGCGGGACCACTGGCTGACCCGCGTGTTTCCTGTCGAGGAGAAATACATCCTGCGCAGGGAGGTGGCAGATCAGTCCATCTGGACGATCAGCCCGGCGGACGGAGAGGGCGATACGCTGCCCTGTGGAGAGTATGGGCAGCCCGACTGGCTGGCTTGTGCGGGTGCCGGCGGCATCCGGGTTGACCTTGCGACGGCGACGTTTTCGGTCAGTCTGCCCCCCATCGAGGGCCAGGTTGGCCGAACCGCAGCCGGCCGTTGCCTGCGCACCCCGGAACTGTCGGAATATTTTACAGAATAGGTCGCTTCTCCCGGCGACCGCCGGTGTTGATGGGCACAAGCTCATGATAGGCAAGAGAGAGTCCGCCGGTGGTCTATACTTTGCATAAGAGTCTGCAGACTCCCGGATCCTGACTAAGGCAAGACTACAATGGCTGCATCCACTGTCCGTGTCCCCTCAATCGCTGGCCTGGTATTCCTGGGCCTTTCCGCGACGGCGTAGGCCGGCCCGATAACCTGCGGTAATTCAGCGCTTGGCAGCAGGACGATCACTGTGGATCCGGGTGAAGCCTGCGTGCAGGCCGGGCTCGGCAACCTCGGTACGACGGACATCGAGGCTCTGGTCTTCGTGGACCAGGAGCTCGAGCGTGATTCGGCCAACAACAATGGCGGCTTGCTCAACATCGAAGGGGCAGGTGGCTTCCAGGGCAGCTGGTCCTTCGCTCCCGAAGTCTGGGATGACTGGGGCCGGGTTTATCTGTACTTCCATTTTGGTCACGTGACCGGCCTGGGAGCTGCCTACAATCCCGACCACTTCATCGTGGAGATTCCCACCGGAGTGGTGGTCGGCAAGTGGGTGGTGAATCCCGGCGACAGGGGAGCCCTGTCCAGCGTGGCGCTGCTGGTCGGCGGAAAGCCGACGGAGATTCCCGCACCTGCCCCGCTTGGCCTGCTGGGTCTTGGCATTCTGGGTCTCGCAGTTGCCATCAGGCGTAACCGCCGCATCTGACCACGGTTTTTCCGGCCAACTGAAACGCACAGCCCCGCCCAAGCGGGGCTGTCTCGTCGTGGCCTGCAGTATTTGCTGGGCGCTCGCTGTCCGTGGGCGACCAGTCTCAGCCCGCGCTGCGGCGTCGGTCGTCCTTGAGCACTTCCAGGTACGCGCGCCCGAGATCCTCGGCGTAGGCTTGCGGACACACGTCCGCACCGCTGCTGACGACCTGCCAGGTTTCCTCGTACAGGTCCCAGTACTTCAGCCAGTTCACGCGAGCCAGCAGGGCCGGGCGGTCCAGCGCCTGGTCGAAGCGCCGGCGCAGCTCTTCGGGCTCGAGGCGGTCGACCAAGTCGCGCGCGGCCTTGTGCATGGCCCTGATCAGGGCGTCCTCGTGCCGGCGCAGGCTGCCGAGCACCTCGTCGATCGCCTCCTCGCCGGCCAGGCCGCCAGCGGACGGTTCCCGCAGCACCAGGCGCAGCGCCTCGTCGACTGACGGTGCGAGCTTCAGGGGGTTGCGGTCCGCGACCTGCTGCGGCGTTGCCGGCAGCCCCAGCTCCTGCCCGATTCTCGCCTGGTCGCGCAGCAGGGTCATGAGCCCGCTGGTCAGTCCGCGCAGCAGGCGCCCGCAGGCCTGCAGCGTTTCCTCTGGCTTTTGGCCCTCGAGGGCCCTGGGGTCCAGGCCAGCGGCCTCGAGCAGCACGCCCAAGGCATCGGCCTGGGGGTTACGTTCGGGTGCCGGGGCCGGCCGCGCCAGCGCGACAGCGCCGGTCGCCAGGGCGGCAGGCGCAGACGCCGCCGGACGGCGCAGGCGCAGCGAGCCGTCCGGGCGAAGGTGACGCTGCAGGGCGCTGTCGGCCAGCAGTTTCTCATCGGAGACCAGCGCGAGCTCCATCGACTCGTCTTCCTGCACCAGCTGGGCGCGCACGACGGAGTCGCGCATGCCGTCGTCCTGGATATCCTCGTCGTTGCCGCTGATCTCGACGCAGACCTCGTAATCACCCATGCGCAGCTGGTCGCCGTCGAACAGCCGCTGCGGGTTGCCCTTGCCGACCGGGGTGTCGGAGCCGTTCAGGTAGACGCCGTTGCGGCTGGTGTCGATCAGGTAATAGGCGCCGGCCTGGAAATCGATGATCGCGTGGCGGCTGGACAGGTAGCGGTTCGGGTCGGGAATGGGCCAGTCGTTGTCCGGCGCACGGCCGATGGTGCCGCCGCAGGCAGCAAAGCTGCGCGACTGGAGGTCGCCCAGCCGGGCGCTCTGGTCACCGACGATACGCAGGTGCAGTGGCATACAGGTTCCGTTCCCCGCAAGGACAGCCGCCGGCCGGGGACATGGGGTCAAGACGCAGCCCACACCGACCTGCGCCGATCATGGGCGAGGCGGGCCGGAAAAACCGCGCCCCGTTTCACAGAACTGGCGGGCCCGGGCCGCCGGCGCGCGGTGGCCTGCGCCGGTGCTGCGCTATACTGTGCCGCCTTTTCCGGCCAGCAGCAGTGATGTCCACGCGCAACATCTACAGGATCAGTTTCGTCAACCAGGGCAAGGTCTGGGAGATCTACGCACGCAGCGTGTCCCAGGGCAGCCTGTTCGGCTTCATCGAGGTGGAGAAGCTGGTGTTCGGCGAGCGCAGCACGGTGGTCGTGGACCCGGGCGAGGAGCGCATCCGCGGCGAGTTTGCCGATGTGCTGCGCACCTACATCCCGATGCACGCGATCCTGCGTATCGACGAGGTCGAAAAGCAGGGCGTCAGCAAGATCAGCCAGATCGAGGGCAACGTGACCCAGTTCCCGCTGCCGGTCTACCCGCCGGGGGGGCGCGATGCCGGCAGCTGAACGGGCGGCCTGCACGGCCGCCCCGCGGTGCCAGGCACGGCCACGCCCGTGCTGAGCTGGCCCGGCCGGCCGGCGCTGACCGGGTTCCGCGAGGCGAGGCTGCTCGAGCAGCTGCGCCCGCTGATGCCGGAGATCCGCGGCCTCTCGGCGCGCTGGTGCTATTTCATCGATGGTGACGACTTGGACGCCGCGAGCCGTGAACGCCTGGCCCGGCTGCTGGACGCCGAGCCCGGGGCTGGTGCGCCGCAGGGCAGTCTCTTCGTCATCCCGCGCCAGGGCACGATCTCGCCCTGGTCAAGCAAGGCCACCGAGATCGTGCGCAACTGCGGTCTGGACCATGTCCGGCGCGTCGAGCGCGGGCTTGCCTGGACGCTAGACTGCGGCCCGGCGCTGAGCGAGGAGGCGCTGGCCCGCCTGGCCCCGCTGCTGCACGACCGGATGACGGAGAGCTGCCTGTACCGGCTCCCGGCGCAGGCGCAGCTGTTCACCAGCGAGGTGCCGCGACCGCTGGCCAGCGTGCCGCTGTGTGACGATGGCGCGGCCGCTCTGGCCGCGGCCAACCGGCGACTGGGTCTTGCGCTGTCTGATGACGAGATCGAGTACCTGGTGCAGCGTTTCGGCGAGCTGGGCCGTGATCCCACTGATGCCGAGCTGATGATGTTCGCCCAGGCCAACTCCGAGCACTGCCGCCACAAGATCTTCAACGCCACGTGGATCATCGACGGTGAGGCCCAGCCGGAAACGCTGTTCGGCATGATCCGCGCGACGCACCGGGCCAGTCCTGCGGGCGTGCTGAGCGCCTACAGCGACAATGCGGCCGTGCTGACCGGCCGGGAGACGGCGCATCTGGTCGTCGACCCAGGCTCGCTGGAATACCGCTTGTGCAGCCAGCCGGTGCACACGCTGATCAAGGTGGAGACGCATAACCACCCGACCGCGATCTCGCCGTTTCCCGGCGCGGCCACCGGTTCAGGTGGCGAGATCCGCGACGAGGGGGCGACCGGACTGGGTGGCCGCCCGAAGGCGGGACTGACCGGGTTCTCGGTCTCTCACCTGGCGGTGCCGGGCTTCGAGCAGCCCTGGGAGCGCAGCATCGGCCGGCCGGCGCGTATCGCCAGCGCGCTGCAGATCATGCTCGAGGGGCCGATCGGCGCGGCGGCGTTCAACAACGAGTTCGGCCGGCCGAACATCCTGGGCTACTTCCGCAGCCTCGAGCAGCCGGTGGAACAGGATCCGGCGCTGGCCCGCGGGTATCACAAGCCGATCATGATCGCCGGCGGGCTGGGCGCCGTGGCCGAGCGCGATGCGCGCAAGCAGGAGGTGCCCGCGGGCGCGCTGCTGATCGTGCTCGGCGGTCCGGCCATGCTGATCGGGCTGGGTGGCGGCGCGGCCTCGTCAGTCGGCAGCGGCGCGAGTACCGCCGAGCTCGATTTCGCCTCGGTCCAGCGCGGCAACCCGGAGATCCAGCGCCGCGCCCAGCAGGTCATCGAGAGCTGCTGTGCCCGGGCGCATGCGCCGGGCGGGCGCAACCCGATCCTGATCATCCATGATGTCGGTGCCGGCGGGCTCTCCAACGCGGTGCCCGAGCTGGTCGACCACAGCCACCGGGGTGCGCGCCTGGAGCTGCGCGAGATCCCGAGCGCCGAAACCGGCCTGTCGCCGCTGGAGATCTGGTGCAACGAGGCCCAGGAGCGCTACGTACTGGCCATCGCGCCGGAGGACCTCGACTGGTTCACGGCCACCTGCGCGCGCGAGCGCTGCCCGTTCGCCGTGCTCGGGGCGCTCGACGACAGCGGCCGGCTCACGGTCACCGACCGGCTGCTCGGCCAGGCGCCGGTCGACATGCCGCTGGAGATGCTGCTTGGCAAGCCGCCCCGGACCGTCCGCAAGTTCAGCCGCAGCGCTCCGCGCAGCTGGCCTGCCCCTGCGGGGCTGCCGGCCCTGGACGAGGCCTGCCGGCGCGTGCTGAGGATGCCAGCGGTTGCCGACAAGTCCTTCCTGATCCACATCGGCGATCGCACCGTGGGAGGGCTGGTCGCCCGTGACCAGCTGGTCGGCCCCTGGCAGGTGCCGGTCAGCGACGTCGCCGTCACCGCGCGTGGCTTCACTACGCACGACGGCGAGGCCATGGCGATGGGCGAGCGCACGCCGCTGGCCCTGCTCGATGCGCCAGCCTCGGGACGCATGGCGCTGGGCGAGGCGCTGACCAACATCGTCTGCGCCGATGTCGGCCCCTGCAGCCGCGTCAGGCTTTCGGCCAACTGGATGGCGGCCTGTGGCTTCCCGGGCGAGGACGAGGCCCTGTACGAGACGGTGAGCGCCTTCAGCGCGGCCTGCCAGGCCCTGGGTGTCGCGGTGCCGGTCGGCAAGGACTCGCTGTCCATGCAGACCCGGTGGACCGAGTCCGGGCGCGAGCACGCGGTGGTCGCCCCGGTCTCGCTCATCGTTTCGGCCTTCGCACCGGTCGAGGACGTGCGCCGGACGCTGACACCGCAGCTGCTGCCCGAACCGCCGAGCAGCCTCTGGCTGTTCGATCTCGCGGCAGGGAAAGAGCGCCTGGGCGGCTCCTGCCTGGCCCAGGCCTTCGGCCTGCCGGACAGCGCGCCGCCGGATCTCGACGACCCGGCCAGGCTGGCGGCCCTGTTCGACTGCGTGCAGGAGCTGCGCGCGGCCGGCCTGCTGCTCGCGGCGCACGACCGCAGTGATGGCGGCCTGTTCGTGACCCTGTGCGAGATGGCCTTTGCCGGGCACGCCGGGCTGCGCATCGACGCCGGCCCGCGCTCTGGCGATGCGCTGCTCAGCTGGCTCTTCAACGAGGAGCTCGGGCTGGTCGTCCAAGTGGCCGACAGCCAGGCGCAGCAGCTGCGCAAAGCAGCCGCCCGGCACGGACTGGATGCCCTGCTGCACAAGGTGGCCGAGGTCGCGACGGATGGCGAGCTGGTGCTGCTGGCGGGCGGTGAGTCCTGCTGGCGCGAGCGGCGCAGCCAGCTGCATCGGCTCTGGTCCGAGCTCAGCTGGCGCATGCAGTCGCTGCGCGACAACCCGGAGACGGCACGCGAAGCCTGGGACCAGCTGCTGGATGAAGACGACCCCGGTCTGTCGCCGCGGCTGACCTTCACGCCGCGCCCGGCGCGACGCGCGCAGCGCCCGCGTGTCGCGATCCTGCGCGAGCAGGGAGTGAACAGCCAGATGGAGATGGCGGCCGCTTTCCTGAATGCGGGTTTCACGCCGGTCGACCTGCACATGTCGGACATCCTTGCCGGGCGCGCCGGGCTGGACGACTTCGCCGGGCTGGCCGTCTGTGGTGGTTTCTCCTACGGCGACGTGCTGGGTGCCGGCGGCGGCTGGGCGCGATCGATCCTGTTCAACGAGCGTGCGCGGGATCTGTTCGCTGGTTTCTTCTCGCGCGGCGACAGCTTCACGCTCGGAGTCTGCAACGGCTGCCAGATGCTGGCCCACCTGTCCGGGATCATCCCGGGCGCGACGCACTGGCCGAGGTTCCTGCCCAACCGCTCCGCGCAGTTCGAGGCGCGCCTGAGTCTGGTCGAGGTCCAGGAGTCGCCCTCTGTATTTATGCGGGGCATGGCTGGCAGCCGGCTGCTGATCGCCACCTCGCACGGCGAGGGCCGTGCCAGCTTCCAGCAGCCGGAGGACCAGGCAGCCTGCCGTGCGGCTGGGCAGGTGGCGCTTCGCTTCGTCGACAACCGCGGCCAGGTGACCGAACGCTACCCGGCAAACCCCAATGGCTCACCCGAGGGCATTGCCGGTCTCACGACGAGCGACGGCCGCGTGACGATCCTGATGCCGCACCCGGAGCGTGTCTACCGCAGCGTCCAGCACTCCTGGCACCCGGCAGGCTGGGGCGAGGATGGGCCGTGGGCGCAGCTGTTCCACAACGCACGCGAGTTTGCGGGCTAGGGCAGCCTGGGTGGAGTGAACTCTCCTGTGTGAGCCGCATCAGCCGCGAATACCCGGAAAATGGTTCGCGGCTGAAGCCCCAACCCCACGGACGGGCGATAGATCCGCCCCTAAGGTGCGGTATCGCCGCCGCTGGCGAAGAACTGCCTGACCTTCAGCGCCTGCTGCAACCTTGCGCGGCGTACGTATACCTGGTGCAGCACGTCCTTCAGCGTCTCCAGCAGCAGCGCCGCGTCCCGGTGGCTGATCTCGGCCGGGGGGCGGCTTGCGGGGTGCTCGCTGAAGATCACCTGGCGCACGATCGCGAAGCTTTCGTTGTCCAGGCCGGCCAGCACCTGGACTTCCTGCACGAGGTCGAACACCCGCAGGCGGCCCGGCTCGCCCAGATCGGCGAACACGGCCTCGGCCGTGAGCCGGCTCATCGCCGCGAACGCCTTCCACAGGCCATGACCGTAACAGGCCAGCGCCTCCTCGAAGTAGCCCGCCACGCTCTGTGGCAGGTACTGCAGGCTGATGCGCTCTAGCCCCGGTTCGGCGCGCTGCATGCGTTCGACGGGGCTGATGGGTGTCGCATTCATCGTGGCTTCCGGCAAAGCGCAGAGCAGACCACTTTTTCAGGCTGCACTCAAGGCCCGAGCGGCTTGAAGCGTATCCGCTGTGGCCCGTCCTTGGGACTTCCGCCGCGCCGCTGCAGGTCCTGCTCGTAGTCCTGGTAGTTGCCCTGGAACCAGGTGACCTGGCTGTCGCCTTCGAAAGCCAGGATATGGGTCGCGATGCGGTCGAGGAACCAGCGGTCATGCGAGATCACGATCGCGCAGCCCGGGAAGTCGAGCAGCGCCTCCTCGAGCGCGCGCAGCGTCTCGACGTCGAGGTCGTTCGTCGGCTCGTCGAGCAGCAGCACGTTGCCACCGGAGCGCAGGACCTTGGCCAGGTGCACTCGGTTGCGCTCGCCGCCAGAGAGCTCGCCGATCAGCTGCTGCTGCTGCGTGCCCTTGAAGTTGAAGCGGCCCACCCAGGCCCGCGAGGGGACCTCGTAACGACCAACCCGGATGATGTCCTCGCCCTCGGAGATCTCCTGCCACACCGTCTTGCTGTCATCCAGCGACTGGCGCGACTGGTCGACATAGGCGAGCTGCACCGTGTCGCCGATCCTGATGCTGCCACCATCGGGCTTCTCCTGGCCCGTGATCATGCGGAAAAGGGTCGTCTTGCCCGCGCCGTTCGGGCCGATGATGCCGACGATCGCGCCCGGGGGCACCTGGAAGCTGAGGTCCTCGACGAGCAGCCGGTCGCCATAGCCCTTGCGCAGGTGCTCGACCTCGATCACCAGGTCGCCGAGACGGGGCCCCGGCGGGATGTAGATCTCCTTGGTCTCCTGGCGCTGCTGGTACTCCTGCGAGAGCAGCTCCTGGAAGCGGTTCAGGCGCGCCTTGCTCTTGGCCTGGCGGGCCTTCGGGTTGGCACGAACCCACTCGAGCTCGGCCTGTATCGTCTTCTGGCGGGCCTGCTCCTGCTGCTCCTCCTGGGCCAGGCGCTGCTCCTTCTGTTCCAGCCAGGAGGTGTAGTTGCCCTGCCACGGGATGCCATGGCCGCGGTCGAGTTCGAGGATCCAGCCGGCGACGTTGTCGAGGAAGTAGCGGTCGTGAGTGACCGCGATAACCGTGCCCGGGTACTGCTCGAGAAAGCGCTCCAGCCAGGCCACCGAGGCGGCATCGAGGTGGTTGGTCGGCTCGTCGAGCAGCAGCATGTCGGGCTCGGAGAGCAGCAAGCGGCACAGCGCGACGCGCCGGCGCTCGCCACCCGAGAGCTTTGTGACGTCGGCTTCCCAGTCGGGCAGGCGCAGTGCGCCTGCCGCCATCTCGAGCTTGCGCTCCAGTTCCCAGCCCTGGCAGGCATCGATCTTGTCCTGCAGCTTGCCCTGCTCCTCGAGCAGGCTGTTCATCTCCTCGTCTTCCAGTGGCTCGGCGAAGCACTCGCTGATCTGGTTGAAGCGGGCCAGCAGCGCCATCGTCTCGCTGACGCCTTCCTCGACCACGTCGCGCACGGTCTGGCCATCGCCGAGCTCGGGCTCCTGCGCGAGGTAGCCGATACGGATACCGGGCTGCGGCCGCGCCTCTCCCTCGAACTCCTTGTCCACACCGGCCATGATCCGCAGCAGCGTCGACTTGCCGGAGCCATTCAGGCCAAGCACGCCGATCTTGGCCCCCGGGAAGAAGCTGAGGGAGATGTCGCGCAGGATGTAGCGCTTGGGCGGCACCACCTTGGCGACGCGGTTCATGGTGAAGACGTACTGGGCCACGGGTTGTCCTGTCGGCTCTCGAATCGAGGGCGGCATTATCGGGAGATGCCGTCAGGCTTGCAAAGGTGGCTGCGCCGCCACGGCTATACTGGCCCGATGAGCGGACGTCCCCCGGTATTGGTGATGCACGGCGCCAACCTGGCAGCCTACGGCTTCGGCGAGGGCCACCCTTTCGGGCCAGATCGCCACGATGCCTTCCATGAAGAGCTGGGCCCGCGCGCGCGCGGCCCCGGGGGTGGCCCCGCCAGCGCGAACGCCCTGGCGGGGGGCGCCGCGCCGCGCGACCCTCTCGAGGTGGCCTGGCGTATGAAATGTGGCGAGCAGCTCGACCGGAGCCTCGGCGGCCATGCCGAGGCGAACCGCCG
>JAFIFS010000098.1 GCA_020831895.1 Chromatiales bacterium | reverse complement strand
AGCGACTCGGCGCGGGCGTCTATGACCTGGCGGTCTGCGACGAGCCGCTTGAGCCGGTGAACCCCGCCTTCAGAGCCGAACCACTGTTTCCGGACTGGCATGTCTTCGTCGCCGCACCCGGCCACGCGCTGGCCGGAGCAGCTCATCTGGAGCTCACGGACCTGCTGGAGCACGAGTGGATCTGTCTCGGGCCTTTCTGCCGCAGCCGGGTTCACCTGAACCAGCTCTGCGAGGCCGCCGGGGTGAAGATGCCGGGCCACATCGTCGAAACCACCGATATCGAGCTGACCATGGGCGAACTGCTGTCCGCACGCTACCTGTCGTTCATGCCGAGGCAGCTGATCCACCGGGAACTTGCCGCCGGCGTGCTGCGCGAGCTGCCGGTCAGCCGACCGCCACCGCCTACGTGGAAGACGCTGATGCTTAGCCGGAAGGGCGAGCCGCTCTCGCCGGCGCTGCAGGCCTTCGTCGAGATCCTGCGGAGTGCCGCGACCAGCACGCTGCCGGCACCACCAGTCCTGCAGGAGGGTGTTCATCCCCAAACAGTTCGCGAATGAATTCGCTCCCACAGACCCACCACCCTGTCCCGGCGGGAGGGGATTCATCCCCGAACGATTCACGAATGAATTGCTCCTAAGCCACCCGCGCCCCGCGCAGACGCGACAGCACTGGCAGCAGGAAAGACAGCACCGCCAGGACCAGCATGATGGCAGCCAGCGGGCGGGAGAAGAAGACCGACCCGCCATCCATCATGATGGCCCGACGGAAGTTCGTCTCGGCGATCGAGCCGAGCACCATGCCGAGGATCACCGGTGCCAGTGGATAGTCGTAGCGGCGCAGCACCCAGCCCAGGATGCCGAAGCCCAGACAGCAGAGCACGTCGAACATCGAGTTGCGCACAGCGTAGGCCCCGATGACCGCCATCATGCTGACCATGGTGAAAAGGACCTTCTTGGGCACCAGCGTGACCTGGACCCACAGCCGGCCGCCTGCGAGCCCGATGACAAGCAGTGCGAGGTTGCCTACCAGCATCGCGGCAAAGATACCGTAGATCAGTTCCGGGCTGGACAGGAACAGCTGGGGGCCAGGTGTCAGCTTGTGGATCATCATCGCGCCGATGAGTACCGCCGTGGTTGCGCTGCCCGGAATACCCAGCGTCAGCAGCGGCACCATCGCGCCGCCGACCGAGCCTGAATTAGCTCCCTCGGCCGCAGCGACCCCCTCCTCGCTGCCCTGGCCGTAACGTTCCGGTTCGCGGCTCAGCCGGCGCGCGAGATCGTAGCTGATGAAGCTTGCGATCGTTGCGCCGGCGCCGGGGAACACACCGATGATTGTTCCGATGATCGCGGAGCGCAGCGTGACCATTTTCAGGCGCCAGTAGTCGACAAGACGGGGCCAGCCGCCGCCCAGCGCAGCCGGCGACGTGGCCTTGAACTTGCGCTCCTCGATCGACGAGAACACCTCGCTCAGTGCGAACAGGCCGATCAGGGCCGGGATCAGCGCGAAGCCGTCCGACAGGCGGGTCACGTTGAAGGTGAAACGGTCCGCACCAGAGATGGGATCGGTGCCGATCGTGTTGATCAGCAGGCCAAGGACCGCGGCAAGGAAGGCCTTCATCCAGTTGGCCCCGGCCAGCGAGGCAATGGTCGCGAGACCGAACAGCGCCATCGCGAAGTACTCCGCTGGGTGAAAGCCCACAGCAATGGCCGCCAGCGGCACGGACAGAAAGATCAGTACCAGCGTCCCCAGCACGCCGGCGACTGCCGAAACGACGACGGAAATCCCGAGTGCGCGCGCGGCGCGGCCCTGGCAGGTCATCCGGTAACCGTCCATCGCAGTCACCACCGCCGACGGCGTGCCTGGTGCATTGATGGTGATCGCGGTGATGGAGCCTCCGTAGCTAGCCCCGATATAGATGGCGACCAGCAGGATCAGCGCGATCATCGGCGACATGCCATAGGTGAAAGGCACGAGCAGCGCGACTCCCATCGAGGGGGACAGTCCCGGCATGGCCCCTACCATCACGCCAAGCAGGATGCCTGCAACGATCGCGAGCAGGGGTACGGGCGCCATCACCGTCCCGATACCGCTGAGCAGCAGCTCCAGCATGGCTAACCGAGTCCCCGCATCAGCGCCGGCAGCAGCGCGCCGCGGGGCAGGTCGACGAAGAGTGTCTCCTGGAAGACGAACCAGGAGAAAAGCAGCCAGCCGGCCGTGAGGGCGCCAATCATCACCGGCTTGCGGTACTTGAGATACCAGAGGATGCCGGGCAGGTAGACCAGGGAAGCCAGCAGGTAGCCCAGTATTGGGATCAGCAGCACGTAGCAGCTCATGAAGCCGAGAAACCCGAAAAGCAGCAGGGGCTTCTTCTTGTGCATCGGATCTTTTTTCTGGCGCAGTATCAGCCAGGTCTGCCATAGCGCCAGCGGCAGCAACAGGGCAATCCACAGCCGCGGGATCCCGCTGGCGCCGACCCGGTCAACCGGATTCGGTGGCGGCAGTGCACTCGACATGGCGTAGAACACGATCGCGAGCGACGTCACCACCGACAGGATCATAAGCTCGCCGAACCGGTGCCGGAAGGACGACCTGAGCAGCGCCAGCGCGAGCACCACGTTGAGGATGACGAGCAGGGCCTGCAGGAAGTGGACAGCCGGAGCCTCACCGATGCCGGCAAGCAGCGTCTCGCGCGAACCCGGCTCGCGCAGGAGCCCCATCTCGCGCAGGTAGAACGCGAACTCGGCCTGGTCCCGGGCCACCATGCGGCCGAATTCCTCGCTGCTGCGGTACCCCAGAACCACTGCCTCGTTCGCCCAGCCAGCGATCCAGTCGGGATCGCTCGTGACCTTGCGAATCAGCGCGGTGTACCAGTCCCGGACCTCCTCGGGCATGCCCTGGCGGAAGGCAAAGCCGCGCCAGATATGCTCGTTTTCGAGCCCCGGTATGCCAAGCTCGGCGAAGGTCGGCGCGTCAGGAAATGCGCTGAGCCGCTCGGGACCGGCCACGGCCACGACACGCAGGTCCGGCGAGGCCAGCGCATCGCGCGGATTGCCGAGATAGACCGTGCCCAGGTTGCCAAGAAGGGCCGCCATGGCCTCGCCGCCGCTGCTGTAGGGAATCCAGCGCATGTCGATCCCGGCGGCGCGCGCAATCTTGACGCCAGAGACATGCTTGACGCCGCCAATGTCCGCACCGAGCCAGAGCTGGCGGTCGCCGGCAGCGAGGGCTTCGCGGTAAACCTCGTCCCAGCTGCCTGCACCGCGCGCGCTGTTGGTGATCACGACATGGGGGTTTTCCATGATGTAGGAGTGCCAGTCGATGCGCTCGATCAGGTCATCGCGCCCCGTCGCGACCATCTTCGATATGTTGGAGCGGGTGACCGCCAGCATGTGGTGGCCGTCGGCCGGCTGCTGCAGCACTTCCTCGAAGGCAACGATGCCGCCGCCACCCGGCCGGTTGATCACGATGAAGGGCTGCTCAGGCGCATGCCGGCGCGCAATCTCGGCGAACCGGCGCGCCGTGAAATCGATCAGCCCGCCGGGGCTGGTGTAGACGATGATCCGGATCGGCTGGCGGGGAAAATCGCCTGCATCCGGCAGCGCGGCAGGCGGGGCCTGCGCGAAGGCCGGCACTGCGCCCAGCATCATGAGCCCGAGGGCCATGGTCTTGATCGGGGAAATCGGCATGGACTCAGCAGGTGATCGCAGTGCGGCGCGTCAGCCGCGGGAGGTTAGACTGTGAACTGGTAGCAGAGGGATATTTCAGATTGATGACGATGGCGCAATGAGCCAGCGGGACAGGGTGCTGCTCACGCTGAACGCAGGCTCATCGTCGCTGCGCCTGGCCCTGTTCGGTGACGTCGAAGGCGGTGCACCAAAGGCGCTCCTGCGCGCGGCCGTGAGCGGATCCGGGGGAAAAGGCACCGTCGGGATCCAGGTCCAGGGCCCGCTGGCCGCCGAAGCCGGCCAGCCACCCGTGTTGGATGACCTGGATGACCCGCGTGAGGCCCTGCCCGGGCTGCTCGGCTGGCTGGGCGACCGGTGGACGCTGGCCGCTGCGGGCCACCGCGTGGTCCACGGCGGCGCGCACCATTCCGGGCCAGCCAGGATCACCCCCGCGCTGGTCGAGGAACTCGGGCTGCTTCAGCACTGGGCACCCCTGCACCAGCCCCATGACCTCGCCGGCATTCGCGCGCTGCAGGCGGCCCTGCCCCGAACGCCCCAGGTCGCGTGTTTCGATACTGCATTCCACCACGACATCAGCCCCGTAGCCCGGCAGCTTCCGCTGCCGTCGCAGGCACTGCCGCCAGGCATGCGGCGCTTCGGGTTCCACGGGCTGTCCTATGAGTACATCGCCGGGCAGCTTCCGGCCCGGGTCCCTGGCGCCCGCCGCGTGATCGTGGCTCACCTCGGCAACGGCGCCAGCCTGTGCGCACTGCTCGACGGGCGAAGCGTCGACACGACCATGGGCGTGACCCCGCTCGAAGGGCTGCCCATGGGCACGCGCAGCGGCAGCGTGGACCCGGGGCTGCTGCTCGGCCTGATCAGCCAAGGCATGCCGGCGGAGGAGCTGCAGGACCTGCTGTACCGGAGGGCCGGGCTGCTCGGCGTCTCCGGCCTGAGCAGCGACATGCGCCAGCTGCTCGCGAGCACCGCCCCGTCGGCGCTGCTGGCCGTGGACCTGTTCTGCACTGCGGTGGCCCGGCAGGTGGCGGGTCTTGGGGTGTCGCTGGACGGCCTGGATGCGCTGGTATTCACCGGCGGCATCGGCCAGCACGCTGCGCCCGTCAGGGCCAGGGTGCTCGAACGCTGCGCCTGGCTTGGCCTGAGACTTGATCCCGCAGCCAATGCCCGCCATGGTCCCTGCATCACGCAGCCCGGGAGCCCGGTCAGCGCCTGGGTACTGCCAACGGACGAGGAGTCCGTGATCGCCCAGCAGACCGCAGCCACTCTCGGGCTGTCATCCAGCTGACTCGCGGCTGCTCAGGCCGCGAGCGTTCTCCGCTTCTCCTCGAGACTGATGATCAGCTTGCGGTGCGCGGCGGCGAAAGCCGCAACGCCATCCTTCTGCAGTGCCCCGGTGACTTCGGCTATGGATATCCCCACATGCTGCAGCGTGCTGATCACGCGGCGGGCCTCCTCGGCGTCGTGATCCAGGGTCGGCCCCACCTTGCCATGATCCAGGAATGCCTCCAGCGTCGCCGGCGGCAGCGTGTTCACCGTATCGCGGCCGATCAGGCCATCGACATACTTGGTGTCCGGGTAGGCCGGGTTCTTGGTCCCGGTGCTGCCCCAGAGCAGGCGCTGCACCCGAGCCCCGCGACGCAGCAACGCCGCGAAATCCGGGGCAGACACATGGGCGCGAAACTCCTGCCACGCGCGCTTTGCGCAGGCGATCGCGACATGGCCGCGCAGCGCCAGGGCAGGGGTACTCCCGATGGCCTCGAGCGCGGCATCAACGCTGGTGTCTATCCGGCTGACAAAGAAAGAGGCGACCGAGGCCAGCCCGGCTGGGTCGCGGACTTTGGCCAGCGCCCGCGTGTGAGCCTCGAGCACATCCCGGTAGCGGGCGACATCGAACAGCAGCGTCACGTTCACGTTGATGCCCGCGGACAGCGCCGACTCGATAGCGGGCACGCACGCACGGGTCGCCGGGATCTTGACCATGAGGTTGGGCCTGTCCACCGCCTCGTGCAGGCGATGAGCGGCGCCGACGGTGGCCTGGGCATCCCCCGCAAGCAGCGGTGAGACCTCGATGCTGACGTAGCCGTCCCTGCCACCGCTGCGCTCCCAGACATCGCGCAGCAGGTCCGCAGCAGCCGTGACGTCCTCGACCATCAGCTGCTCGAGCAGACGCTCCGTGCTCGCCGAAGGGTGGCTTGCC
Source organism: Chromatiales bacterium (assembly GCA_020831895.1). Classification (GTDB taxonomy): domain Bacteria; phylum Pseudomonadota; class Gammaproteobacteria; order Steroidobacterales; genus JAFIFS01. The sequence goes on along the minus strand of JAFIFS010000098.1, from coordinate 52,388 downwards.
TGCCAGCGGCGGATGCTTTCGTCGTAGTCCGCGCTGCCGCTGATCGCCTTCTGGAAGATCGACGGGTTGGTCGTCACGCCGGTGACGCCCTGCTCGATCATCGCGGCCAGGCCGCCACTCTCTATGAGCTTGCGGTCGATGAAATCGAGCCAGATCGACTGGCCCTGCCGGGCCAATTCCGCCAGTTTCTCATGCATCTGTCAGCTCCCTTCGGGCCATTTCCATTGACGTATCTCAGGCATGTCCTGTCCATGCTCGCGTATGTAGCGATGATGATCGACCAGCCGGTCGCGGATCAGCTGGCGTGCATACGCCGCCAGGTGCGCCAGGCGCGGCACCCGGTCGATCACGTCGCCGGCCAGGTGATAGCGGTCGAGATCGTTGCGCACGGCCATGTCGAAGGGCGTCGTCGTGGTGCCCTCTTCCTTGTAGCCGCGCACGTGCAGGTTCGGGTGGTTCGTGCGCCGGTAGGTCAGCCTGTGGATCAGCCACGGGTAGCCATGATAGGCGAAGATGATCGGCTTGTCGGTCGTGAACAGTGAATCGAACTCGCGGTCGGGCAAGCCGTGCGGGTGTTCCTCGCGCGGCTGCAGCGTCATCAGGTCGACGACGTTGACCACGCGCACCCTGAGGTCAGGCACGTGCTGGCGCAGCAGGTCGACGGCGGCCAGTGTCTCCAGTGTGGGCACGTCGCCGGCACAGGCCATGACGACATCAGGCTCGGTGCCCCGGTCATTGCTTGCCCACTCCCAGATGCCGATTCCGGCCGAGCAGTGACGGATCGCGGCGTCCATGTCCAGCCACTGCGGCTGCATCTGCTTGCCGGCCACGATCACGTTGATGAAGTTCCGGCTGCGCAGCACCTTGTCGGTCACGTACAGCAGGGTATTGGCATCCGGCGGCAGGTAGACACGGATGATGTCGGCCTTCTTGTTCACGACATGGTCGATGAAGCCCGGATCCTGGTGGCTGAAACCGTTGTGGTCCTGGCGCCAGACATGCGAGGTCAGCAGGTAGTTCAGCGAGGCAATCGGCCGGCGCCAGGGCACCTCGTGCCCCGCCACCTTGAGCCATTTCGCATGCTGGTTGAACATCGAATCGACAATATGGATGAAGGCCTCATAGCAGGAAAAAATCCCGTGGCGGCCGGTCAGCAGGTAGCCCTCCAGCCAGCCCTGGCACACGTGCTCTGACAGGATCTCCATCACGCGGCCGTCAGGCGAGAGCTGCTCGTCACCCTCCTCCGATTCTCCCAGCCAGGTGCGGTCGGTGGCCTCGAACACGGCGCCGAGCCGGTTCGACTCGGTCTCATCCGGCCCGAACACGCGGAAGTTGCCGGCACCTTCGTTCAGGCGCAAGACATCGCGCAGGTAGTACCCCATCACGCGCGTGGCCTCGGCCTGGTCGCGGCCAGGATGGGCCACGTCGACCGCATAGTGCGTGAAGTCTGGCAGACGCAGGTCACGCAGCAGCTGGCCACCGTTGGCATGCGGGTTGGCGCCCATGCGCCGTGACCCCTGCGGCACGAAACGCAGCAGGTGCTCGCGCGGGCAGCCGGACTCGTCGAACAGGCGCTCCGGCTCGTAGCTGCGCAGCCACTGGTCGAGCACGGCGCGATGCGCCGGGTCCTCGCGGGCATCGGAGAACGGCACCTGATGCGAACGGTGCGAGCCCTCGATCCGGCGGCCATCCACCTCACGCGGCCCGGTCCAGCCCTTGGGGGACTTCAGCACGATCACCGGCCAGCGCGGGCGGCCGCTGCCCGAACCGTCGCGGGCACGCTGCTGGATCTGCTGGATGTCGCTGATGGCCTCGTCCAGTGCCGCGGCCATCTGCTGGTGCATGGCCCCGGGCTCACTGCCCTCGACCAGGATCATCCTGTGCCCGTAACCGGTCATCAGCGCATCGAGCTCGGCGACGGGAATCCGCGCGAGCAGGGTCGGGTTTGCGATCTTCCAGCCGTTCAGGTGCAGGATCGGCAGCACCGCCCCGTCACGCGCCGGGTTCAGGAACTTGTTCGAGTGCCAGGAAGCGGCCAGCGGGCCGGTCTCGGCCTCACCGTCACCGATCACGCAGGCGACGACTAGCTCCGGGTTGTCGAAGGCAGCGCCATAGGCATGCGCGAGCGCATAGCCGAGCTCACCACCCTCATGGATGGACCCGGGAATCTCGGCTGCAACGTGGCTTGGCAGGCCGCCGGGAAACGAGAACTGGCGGAACAGCCGCGCCATACCCCCGGCGTCGCGGGACACCTCCGGGTAGAGCTCGCTGAAACTGCCTTCGAGCCAGGTATTGGCCACCAGCGCCGGGCCGCCATGCCCGGGCCCGGTGATGTAGATCATGTCGAGGTCATGCCGCGAAATCTGCCGGTTCAGGTGCGCATAGATGAAGTTGAGCCCCGGCGTAGTGCCCCAGTGGCCCAGCAGGCGTGGCTTGATGTGCTCCGGCACCAGCGGCTCGCGCAGGAGCGGATTGTCCAGCAGATAGATCTGGCCCACCGAAAGATAGTTGGCGGCCGTCCAGTAATCATGGAGCGCAGCAAGCTCTCCGTGGTCCAGTGGCCCTGATTTACCCATTGATAAACTCCCATGCAGGCCGGGGGCTGGCCCCGAAGGTCATTGGGAGAGTCTAGCGGAGACAGGTGTCCACGCCGTTACGGGATATCCGCAGGCTCGTTGGCCGGCCCGCGATCACCAGAACCGGACGCGCCCCGTATCCAGGTGGATGAAGTCCGAATTCGGGTAGTAACCCACGCCACCGGCCTGCAGCGCGAGCGCCGCCTCGCGCAGGCGCCCGGTCGGGACGCCGCGCAGCCTCACGTCGATCGCGCGGCCCTCCATGTGCAGGCTGCGCTGCGCCACGCCATTGCCGCGGGAACGCAGCATCTCGTTGGTGTCGGGCGAGCGGAAGGCCGAGATGATCTCGTAGGTTCCCTGGCCGCCGGTCGCCTCGCGGAGCCGGAGCAGGATATCGAGCAGCGCAGGGTCGATCGGGTGACTGTCGCCAGTCCGGAAGTCACGCAGGAAGTGCCGCAGTTCGTCGAGAAGGTCGCCGCTTCCGGCCTGTGTCGGCATCCAGGGGAGCCGCAGCCGCTCACCGGTGTGCGTATGATAGAAGCTCAGCGTCGCGGGCTGGCGCGCGAACGCGGCAGGCGCAGCCAACTGCAGCGCAGCGATGCCGGTCCCGGCCAGCAGAAGCTGGCGGCGAAGCCGGCCCGGCGCAGGCAGCGTCTCGTCGCAAAGGTGGCACATGCAGTACTCCCGGGCCCCGCGGGCAACAGTTTCAGGCTTCACGGATTCAAGCCTCGCCCTGGGCTTCACCGTGCTGCTGGCTTTCACAGGGCTGCTGGCCGGCCCCGCTGCGTCCGCGCTGACCCCCGAGCAGGAAAACCTGAGTGGACGCGTGGCGGCGCTGGCCGAAGATTACCGGGTCAGCACCATCCCCGTGGCTGACCGCTGGTTTCTCATCCGCTTCTATGAGCGCCGACAGTTTACCCCGGCCTGGGCCGAGGCGGCAAAGCGGGATGTGCTTTTTGCGACCCTGGCCAGCAGTGCCCGCCATGGCCTCGACCCGGACGACTACCATCTGCAGCGTCTGATGGAGCTGGACGCCCTGCTGCGCACGGAGCCGACCCCGAAACTGGCCGCCGATATCGACCTGCTCGCCACGGATGCTCTGGCCCGGCTCGCCTTCCACTTGCGCTTTGGCAAGGTGAATCCGGAGCAGCTGGAGCCGAGCTGGAACTTCACCCGCGAGATAGGCGGCGCCAGTCCGGTCAGTGCCGTGAACCGGCTCGTGGAGGCAGAGGACCTGATGGGGTTGCTGGACCAGCTTGCTCCGCGTGAGCAGCATTATCTTGAGCTGATGGAAGCACTGTCCGTCTACCGCAGGATCGAGGCCGAGGGGGGCTGGCCGCATCTGCCGGCCGGACCCACGCTGCGCGAGGGGATGCGCGACCCGCGCGTGGCCGTGCTGCGCAGGCGCCTGGCCGTAACCGGCGACCTGGCAGGGCATCAGCCTCCAGAGGACGGGCAACTCCTCGACGAGGCGCTTGCAGAGGCCGTGCGCCACTTCCAGCGGCGCCATGGCCTCGATGCCGATGCCGCAGTCGGCCCCCGCACGCGCGAGGCGCTGAACGTCCCGGTATCGGCGCGGATCGACCAGCTGCGCATAAACCTGGAGCGCGCACGCTGGATCTTCCGCGACCTCGAGCCCCGTTACATCATCACCAACATCGCGCGCTTCAAGGTATCGCTGGTCGAGGATGGCGAGGTGGTCTGGAGCACGCGGTCGGTAGTCGGCCGCCCCTATCGGCAGACGCCTGTATTCAAGGCCCGGATGAGCTATCTTGTTTTCAACCCGACCTGGACCGTTCCTCCCGGTATCCTGCGCCGCGACCTGCTGCCGGAGATCCGGCAGGATCCGGGCACGCTGGCGCGGCGCAACATGACGTTGATCGACATGCAGGGGCGGCCCGTGGACCCCTCGACGATCGACTGGGCGGCCGCCGCCCGCAGCTTCCCCTATATGATCCGCCAGGAGCCGGGCCCGGAGAACGCGCTGGGCCGGGTCAAGTTCATGTTTCCCAACCCCCACCACGTCTACATGCATGACACACCGGCCCGCGAACTGTTCGGACACACCGATCGCACTTTCAGCTCCGGCTGCATCCGGCTGGAGAGCCCGCTGGAGCTCGCGCGTATCCTTCTCGAGCCGACGGGCCAGTGGGATGAGGCCGCGATCCAGCGAACGCTGGCCACCGGCAGGTCGCGAACGGTCCAGCTGCCGGAGCCGCTGGCGGTGCTGATGATCTATGGCACGGCCGTGCCTGACAACGGCGTGCTGATGTTCCTGCCCGACGTATACGACCGCGACCAGCGGCTGCTCGCCGCCCTGGATGCCGACTTCCGTTTCACGCCGCCCGCAGGCTTCGATGAAGCGATGCTGGGTCACCTGGACATCGCACCTTGACCCAGGAGCCCGGCCAGCCGGCCCCCAGCCACTGGTGGACCACCCGGCAAGTCGCAACTGGGCGCAGCCTGCGGCTGCAACTGGGCCCGCTCGAGCTGGCTGTTGGCCATACCCGGGACGAATGGTGCCTGACGACCCGCCGCGCACCGGAATCCGATGCCTATGACGAGGCCGGGCTTTCAGTCGAGGACGGCGTTGCCGAGGGCCCGGACGAGCGCTTCGTCTATGCCGGTGATTCGGCCGCAGTGCTGATCAAGCCGGTACTGGCCGACCGTCCGGTCGTGATCCGGCCACGCCAGCCGGTCTCGCTGCTCGCCGGCCAGGAGGTGACCCTGTACCTGTCGACGCCGGTGCACCTGCGTATCCATGTCGGCGACCCGCCGGTGCTGCTCCGGGAGCTGCCCGTGCTGCGACTGTCGGACACCTGGTTCGGGCCATCGACCTGCGAAGGTGAACTCTCCTACGCCGGGCGGACACAGGCGCGCCACTCGCTGGGGGAGATGCCACGGCGGGTGCACCGTGCAATCACGCCACTGCGCATCCGCAACGCTGCGACCACGCCGCTGCCACTGGAGAAATTCAGCCTGCCGGTACCGATGCTCGCGCTCTATGGGGCCGATGACGGCAGCCTGTGGACACAGCGCGTCCAGCTGGTGCGTGAGGACCAGTCTGACCAGGCCAGGCTGCGAATCGACAGCACGCTGCCCGATGCAGGCCAGCCACTGACACGCCTGGCAGCCCCGCGCGAGGAACCCGGCCGTGGCGGCGTCGTCCGGGCGTTCAGCCTGCTGTTCGGAAGTTGACCGATGCCTGAGGAAGCGATCAGCGTCATCACCAGCCCGGGTGTACTGGCCGTGATCAGGGCCAGTGTGCTCGTGCTGGCCGGCCTGCTGCTGGCCTCCCTCGCCGGCCGGCTCACCCGGCGACTGCTGACCGATCGCCTTACCCCGCATGCAGTGCAGCTGCTGCGCAGGCTGGTCTACTACGGTGTCCTCGCGCTGTTCCTCACCTCGGCGCTGCGTGAACTGGGATTCAGCCTGGCCGTCATCGTGGGCGCGGCCGGCGTACTTACCGTGGCCATCGGCTTCGCCTCGCAGACCAGTGCGGCCAACCTGATCAGTGGCCTGTTCCTTCTGGGAGAAAGACCGTTCGGCGTCGGCGACGTGATCAAGGTTGGTGACTCTACGGGTGAAGTGCTGTCCATAGATGCACTGTCGGTCAAGCTGCGCACCTTCGACAACCTGTTCGTCCGTATCCCGAACGAGACCCTGATCCGCAGCGAGGTGACAACCCTGACCCGCTTCCCCATCCGGCGGCTGGACCTCGTGATCGGCGTTGCCTACAAGGAAGACATCAATGCCGTGCGCGATGTACTGATGCGGGTGGCTGATTTCAACCCGCTATGCCTGGACGAACCCGGCCCGCTGTTCATCTTTACCGGCTTTGGCGACTCGGCGCTGAACCTGCAGTTCTCCGTCTGGGCGAAGCGCGAGAACTTCCTGGCACTGCGCAACTCCCTGACGGCCGAGATCAAGACGGCGTTCGACGAGGCCGGCATCGAGATCCCGTTCCCGCATCGCTCGCTCTACGCCGGCTCCGTCACCGAACCGTTCCCCGTGCGCATCGTGCAGCAGACCAGGCCGGGTGATGATTGAGGACATCACCCGGCTAGTGCCACGCCCGGTCCGCTGGTGGGCGGGCATCTTTGCCGCCGCCTGGAACAACTGGCTGGAGAGCCACGCCTTCATAGCCGCGGCGGCGCTGGCGTTCTTTACCGTCTTCTCCATGGCGCCGATCATGATCGTCGTCGTCGCCATCGTCGGGCTGGTGCTGGGCGAGGCGGCGGCCCAGGGCCAGATCATGGCGCAGCTGCAGGACATCCTGGGTCCGGAGGCGGCAGAGGTCGTCGAGACCGCAGTGCTCAACTCACAGTTCGACCAGAGCGGCATCTGGCCGACGCTTCTTGGAATCGCGGCCATCGTGATCGGCGCAACCACGGTATTCGCGCAGATGCAGCAGTCTCTCAACAGCATCTGGGATGTCGCTGCCCGCCCGTCGCGCAGCAGCCTATGGCTCTTCATCAAGGCACGCATGCTGTCGCTGACGATCGTGCTGGCCATAGGTTTCGTGCTTCTTGTCTCGCTGCTGCTCAGCGTTGCGCTGCGCGCCGTGGTCAATTTCGCCGACCAGTGGCTGCCCGTGCCGCCGATGGCGATGCTTTCACTGGAAGTCGCCCTTTCGCTCAGCGTCATCACGCTGCTGTTCGCGGCCATGTTCAGGATTCTCCCGGACGTGATCCTCTCGTGGCGGGACGTGCTGGCTGGGGCGTTCATCACCGCGCTGCTGTTCACCGCAGGGCGCTCGCTGATCGCGCTCTATCTCGCGAACACCGCAACGGCGTCGACCTATGGCGCGGCGGGGTCGCTGGCCTTGCTCCTGCTCTGGGTCAATTACTCCTCGCTGATCCTCCTCTATGGCGCGGCCCTCACGCGCGCGCATCTTGAGGCGCGTGGCCTGCCGGTGAGGCCGCGCGACACGGCCGTGTGCGTGCACCGGGAGCTGGTGGAGGATCCCGCCAGGCCCGAGTGAGCGATTCAGGGGGCGGGCTGGCGACGAAGGGGGTCCTGGCCGAAAAGCAACGCCAGCAGCCGGTAGACGCCCGGCAGTGAAGCGGACAGCGCGGCAGGCGCGTCGAAGAAGTACTCGCAGCTGACCGCGAAGAATTCAGCCGGATCGGTCGCGGCATAGGGGTCGATGCTGGGCTCCCCGCCCGAAGAGACTTCCGCCTGCAGGCGCTCATAGGCGGCGCTGAACTCGCGCGCCCATTCACGCTGGTCTATCTGTCGGGGCAGCGCCGGCAGCCCCGGGCCGTCCGCGTTGAGGTGATCGAGCTGGTGCGCCAGCTCATGGACCACGACGTTGTACCCGGCACCCTGGCCCGAGTCCAGGACGTCGGTCCAGGCAAGGACCACCGGGCCCCGTTCCCAGGCCTCGCCAGCGCGAAGGTCGCGGCCGGTATGCACGAGCCCGGTCTCCTCATCGGCTTCCTCGACGATCGCCTCGAAGGGCTCGCGGTGCAGGATGAAGGCGTCAAAGTCTGCGTACCAGGACAGGTCGCGGGCGAGCAGCGGCACAGCTGCCAGCATGGCCACGGTCATGCACTGCGGGTATTCCGGCGCCCAGCCACCGGCACCATGGAAGTCCTTCTCCGCCAGGATACGGCCAGTCAGCCCGCGCAGTCGCAGTCGCTCGTCGGCGGTGAAGCAGGTCAGCGCCGGAAAAGCGGCCAGGGCACGGTCGAAATCCTGCGGCGATGGCGTGAGCTCGCCAGCCTGGCGGCGGCGCCTCAGCCAGCGCAGCATCGCTGCGGTGCGTGATCAGCGGCCGAAGTACAGGCGCACACCACCGCTGACACCGCTGCCCTCGTTGCCAAGGCTGCCTTCGGCGAACAGCGCCAGCCTGTCCGACAGGCTGAAGACGGCGCCCAGATCAAGCGATCCCGAACTGCCGATCCGTCCACCGAGATCAACGTAGCTCAGCATCGCGTTGAGCTCCAGTTCAGGGGTAGCAAGCCCACGCAGCCCGGCCGAAAGGCCGAAGCCGTTTTCGTTGAAGTTGCCCATATCGCGCTTGACGTCGGCCCGGACGTAGGCCACCCGACCCACCAGGTCGATGGCCGGCGAAAGTTCGTGACGCATGCCGACGCCGGCGTTTGTCAGTCTGTAATCGAGGCGAAAACCCGGGGCCTCGAGCTCGGCATCGGAGTAGCTGGCAACCAGGTGGAACCGGTCATCGAGCGCCCAGGAGCCGCTGACGATCCAGCCGTCGCCGTCAGGGTCGCCACGGATGCTGCCACGCTGATCGACCTCCAGGTACAGATAGCCAAGCTCGATGTAGGTATAGCCCAGCTCCTGCGCGTGCAGCGCACCGGCGTTCGCAAGTGCCGTCAGCGCCAGAGCAAGTGTCGCCCCCTGATGATTCATGCCTTCGTTCCTCGAGCAGCCTCCGGGCCGGGTCGCGAACCGTCACCGGAGGCCAGCCCCACAAGCTGAAGCCGAGGCCAGATGGTAACCTGCAGTGGACCCGAGATACTGAGACCCGTGCCATGCTGCGGCAGCATGGCTGCGACCTCAGGAATGCCGCGGTCAAGGCAGGATTGTCGTGGGTCCCGGGCGCCATCCTGCAGTCGGGTGCCCGAACTGACGGGACGTGCACGGGAATTGATGATATATCGGGGCTGTTGGAAGTCCACCCGTTTGCGCTTGCCGCAGCCGCTGTTCCCAGGAGTATTCGCATGAAGCTCAGGTCACTCGCCATAGGTCTGGTTCTTTCCGCTGCGCTGCCGGTGCAATCCGTGCTGGCCGGCGGTCACGGCGGCGCTCCGATATCAAATGTCGACGAGCTGCCGGTCCGAAGCGGTGACTGGTCGCCCGAGGAACTGGCCAAGGGCCGCCGGCAGCTGATCGCGGCCTTCGATGCGGCCTGGGTCCGCGTCGTCGCCACGGGCAAGGATCGCGAGGTGCTCGCCACGCAGCCGCCGAACCGGCCAGGCGCTTCGAAAAGCTACATCGTGCGCCTGGCGGACTGCCTGCCCGAGCCCGAGTACACGCCGTGGCCCGAAAATCCCGTGGGTCCGTTCAAGGACATCCTGGAAACCGGCGTAATCCGCCAGCTGGTCCAGGGTGTGCCGGAGACCCCGGCCAATACCTCCTACTACTTCTCCGGAATCAGCCAGGGCTTCCAGGCGGCCGTGCTGGCCGAGATCGAGAAGCACTATGGTGTCGAGCTCAAGGTCGAGACCGTCGTGCTGGCCCCCGGAAAACTGCCGGCGACGTCGCTGCTGGTCGCGGGCAAGGTGGACTTCCTCTCGCAGCTGAACGCCACCGGCGGCCACACCGAGGGGCTTCGGCGGCGTGACTCCCGCCGGTTCAGCTGCACCATGACCGCGTCCAGCCAGTTCATCCATATCCCGGAGAAGTCGCCGCTGGCCCGGGAGATCAACAGCTTTGACGACCTGGCCGCCAGGCCCCACGTCCGGATCTGCGCCGGCCCACTGGCGACCCAGACCTCCTCTGCCTTCCTGCCCCAGCACTCGATCACGACGAAATTCGTCAACGACCTGAGCGACTGCGATGCCGAGATCAAGGAGGGCAAGTTCGACGTCATCATCAATCCGATGCATGACCTTTCAATCGCGGGCCTCAAGGGCTACAAGTCAGTCCATACTCTGCTGGCCACGGGCACACCGCTGTGGGTGGCGGACGAGGGCATCGAGTGCCGGACGGTTGGCGAGGGGCGGGCCGCCGAGAGCATCTGTACGGTCGTCGACCCACTCTGATCCGGGGCAAAAGGCAGGGCACGCCCACAACAGCTTCTCCGGGGCAGGCACATGGAGCGGCAGCATTGCCGCTCCAGCCCCGGGGCAGCGCAAGCCGGGATCAGCCTCCCGGGCTCGCCACCGGAGGCCTCCCGGCCGGCCTGGGCGGGGGAACCTCGGCACTGAACGCGCGCCACAGGCACCAGGCCATCACGGCCAGCACGATCGCAAACGGCAAGCCTGCCGCAATAGCCGCGGTCCGCAAGGCCACCAGTCCTCCACCGACGAGCAGCACGCCGGCCACGACACCTTCGCCCAGCGCCCAGAATACACGCTGAGCCACTGGCGGATTCAGGCGCCCCCCTGAGGTAATGATGTCGATCACGAGCGACCCGGAATCCGAGGACGTGATGAAGAAGACGAAGATGAGCACGATTGCCAGCGCCGAGGTGAGCATGGCGAACGGATAGCCTTGCAGCAGCGCGAACAAGGCCGTGGATACATCCCGGTTGACCTGCTCGACGATCCCGGCATCCATGAACAGCGCCTCGTGGACTGCTGTTCCACCAAAGACGGTGATCCAGATGAAGGTGAACACCGAGGGAACCAGCAACACACCGAGCACGAACTCCCGTACCGTACGGCCCCGCGAGATGCGGGCGATGAACATGCCGACGAAAGGCGACCAGGCGATCCACCACGCCCAGTAGAAGACAGTCCAGTCCGCCTGCCAGCTCGTGTCCCGCACATAAGTCTCGGTCCAGCTGCCCAACGTCAACAGGTTCTGCAGGTAGTGGCCGGTATGCTGCACAAAGCTCTTCAGCAGGAAGAGTGTTGGCCCTGCCAGCAGCACGAAGGCAAGCAGCATGAGCGCGGTGACCAGGTTCAGCTGGCTGAGGCGCTTGATGCCACGGTCCAGGCCGGCCACCACGCTCAGCGTCGCCACCAGTGTGATGCCGACGATCAATACCAGCTGCACCGGGACCGATACCGGGATGCCAGCGAGATAATGCAGCCCTGCGTTGATCTGCGACACACCAAGCCCAAGCGATGTCGCCACGCCAAACAAGGTCGCGACGACTGCGAGCACATCAATAACTGTACCGGCTGGTCCGTTTATGTGCCTGCCAAGCAGCGGCTGGAACGCGCTGCGTATGGTCAGCGGCAGGCCCCGGTTGAAATGGAAGTACGCGAGCGAAAGACCCACCAGCGCATATACCCCCCAGGCATGCAGGCCCCAGTGCAGGAACGTGAGGTCCATCGCACGCATCGCCCCGGCTGACGTCATGCCTTCGGCGCCGGGGGGAGCCTGCAGGTGAGTAACCGGCTCGGCCACGCTCCAGAACATGAGCCCGATGCCCATACCGGCGCTGAACAGCATGGCGAACCAGGACAGGCGCGAGTACTCCGGCCTGGCTTCCAGGCCACCGATCCGGATATGCCCGAAGCGGGACAGCGCGAAGTAGATGGCGGTGAGCAGGAAACCCTGCACCGAGAGCACCAGGAACCAACCGAAGTAGGCAGTTATGAAGGTGCTTATCCGGCTGAATACCAGCTCGGCTGTCGCCAGGCTGGACAGCGTGGCCACGATGAAGGCCACGATCACCGTCACTGAAGCGCCGAACACCCAGGGGTGCACTACGAGGCCGGAGAACCCCGGTCCTGACGGCCGGCCACTCATCGTCCGGAGCCTGCAGACAGCGCCGGCCCCAGTGCCTCCTTCAACGGCTCCAGCCAGGGCTCGAAATGACGCCACTGGTCGACGCCACTCGCATAGAGCGGGCTGCGGACCTGCTCGGAGCTCGCGGTACGCACCTCGCGCCGGGTCCGGTGGAACTCGAGGCAGGCGGGATGAAAATCCAGGCCGCAGAAGTCCAGCATGCGCCGCACCTGGCCCTCGAGATCCGCGACCACATCCTCGTACTGCACTCGCAGCACCACGCCAGGGAACACGCGGTCCCAGTGGTCCATGAGTGACACATAGTCACGATAGTAGCGGCCAATGTCAGTCAGACCGTAACTGAACTCCTGCCCTTCGGCGAACAGCTGCTTGAAGCCGCTGAAGCAGCAGGCCATCGGATGGCGGCGCGCGTCGATGATCCTGGCGTTCGGCAGCATGAGCCGGATCAGTCCGATATGCCGGAAGTTGTTGGGCATCTTGTCAGTAAAGTAAGCCGCACCTTGCCGGTACAGGCGGGTTTCCCGAAGGTACTCCTCGCCCAGCTGCCGGAGTTTCCCGGGGTCGAGATCTTTCAGAATCGCCGGGTACAAGGCTTCCTCGTCGAGCTTCCGGCGCCCGTTCAGCCGGTGCGCGATGGCCAGCACATGGGGCAGCTCCAGCGTACCGTCAACCTGCGGGTGCGAGGCCAGGATCTGCTCCAGCAGCGTGGACCCCGCGCGTGGCATCCCGACGATGAAGATCGGGTCAGGAGCAGGCGCACCATGACCGGCATGGCGCTCGAAAAGTTCTGGCTGGCAATGGATCTTCTGCAACTCGAACTCGTGCGCCATCCGGTCTGCGTCATAGCGCAGCTCACGCTTCTTCAGGCGATTGCCCTGCTCGTAGGCAGCAAACGCGGCTGCGTACTCGGCGCGATCCTCGAGGGCCTTGCCCAGCGCAAAGCTCAGGTGGTAGCGATCGACAAGGCGCAGGTCTTCCCGGGCCACCAGCTTCTCCAGGTCCGCCACCTGCGCATCCGGGAAGCGCCAGGTCTTGAGGTTGGCCAGGCTCCACCAGGCGTCGCCGAAGCTTGGCCTGATGGCTGCCGCTGACTGATAGTCCATGATTGCATCAGCCTGGCGGCCAATGGTCTTTCGCGCATGCCCACGCACCAGGTGCAACTCGGGGTTATCAGGATGCGCGGCAATCAGGCGGTCATAGATATCCAGTGCCGACTGGTAGTCACCGGTCGCCATGCACTGGTTGGCATAGAGCATCTCGAAAGCCGGGTTATCCGGCTCACTGTCACGGACCTTGCGCGCCTCCTCACGTGCGCGCTGATACTTCTGCCGGCGCTGCAGCACGTGGACGTAATCGATGCGCGCGAGCAGGAAGCCCGGCGCCATTTCCAGCACGCTCTCAAGGAGGTACTCGGCGTCATCGAGCACATGCAGGCGGAGACCAAGGTTCGCCAGCAGGCGCATGGCTTCCGGATGGTGTGGCTGCTGCCTGAGGAAGGCGCGGCAGAGCTGCTCGGCCTTCCAGAGCCGGTCCTCGTGCATGAAACTGGCGACGGACACCAGCTCAGGCGGCAAGGCGGCCAGCCGCTCATGCTGGGCGCGGGCGCGGCTGGCCGCCGCCTCATCGCCCTGCTCACGCAGGAGCTCAGCAAGGGCGTTCCAGCTTGCGGGCAAGGCCGGATTGGCGGCCACCGCCTGCTGGTAGGCCGCGATCGCCGCAGCGGGCTGCCCGGCTGCACGATGAACATGGCCCTCCTCCTGACTGGCCCGTCCATAGCCTGGGCGGACCGCCTTGAGGTTCGCCAGGGTGCGCAGCGCACCCTCGTGATCGCCAAGGTAGCGCTGCGCCACGGCCTGGATGTACAGGGCATCGCTGGCCTGGGGCCAGTTCCGCGCTGTCTCCGCCGCGGAACGGGCTGCGTCGGCAAAGCGCCCGGCCTGGAGCAGCGCCCGTGCAGAGGAAGTCGCCTCCCCGGCCGGATCCTTGCCGCCGACTTGCGCGTCCAAGTACGCTCCTCTCCCCGCTAGAACTCCACGACCGCGCGCATGCCTATCGTACGCGGGCGGTTGGTGGCGACACGCCGGATGTTGTCCTGGGAGTTGATGAAGAGCTGGGCGCGCTTGTCGGTCAGGTTCTCGACGAACAGGCTCAATGACCAGGCGTCCCGGGCAATACCCGCGGAGGCGTCCATCGTGGTCCAGGAAGCCTGGCGCTCACGTTCCTGCACGATGAGCGAACTGTAGCTGGAACTGGCGTACTGGAGCGCACCCTGGGCAAACAGGTCGTACCCGTCCATCGTCCAGTCGTAGCGCGCACGCGCCACCCCCTGGAACTCCGGGGTCAGCGGCAGGCGCGCACCAGGCTCCGGCAGCTCGACGATCTCCGCTGACACCTTCTTGAGCTCCGTATCATTCCAGGAGAATGACCCGAACAGGGTGAGGCGTTCGGTTGCCGCCCAGATCACGTCACCCTCGACGCCCAGGATCTCGGAATCCGCCGAGTTCTCGATGAAGGTCAGGATGGAGACATTCTCCGGGTCGAAACGGGAGACCTGCATGTCAGTCCAGTCTATGAAGTAGACACTGCCATTGAATCGCAGGCGGCCATCGAGCCACTCGGTCTTCCAGCCCAGCTCGTAGTTCCTGACATCGTCTGTCTCGTAGGTGGTGGGCACGGTCGGAAAATCGAGATTGAGCGAATAGACGCCACCACCCCGGTTGAACCCGCCAGGCCGGAACCCCTCCGAGTAAGTAAAGTAAAACAACGTATCCGGAGTTGGCGTGAGGTTCAGCGTGACCTTGGGAATGACACCAGTCAGTCGCAGCGCGCTGGTGCTGTGGCCTGGTACGTCGGGGTCGACAGCGCCCGGTGCTGGTGGGGCCGATGGATCAAAACCGGGCGCGTTGACGCTGCCTGCGTTGTCGTAGTTGCGCCCGGCACCCTGGTCGACCGAGCCGGCGAAGATGCCACTGGCAAAGCTCGACTGGCCACTGAAGGTCTGCTTCAGGTTGTAGTACCGCAACCCGAGTGTTGCCTCGAAGAGGTTCGGCACGACATCGAAGCTCATCTCGCCAAAGAGCGCCACCTGCTCCTCGGTCCTGATGACGTCATTGAAGAACGCCACACCCGGCGCGCGAGTGGCGGGGTTGTTGGCCGGCGCGCCCGGAATCGGCGCGTTCGGTGCAAAGCCGAGCTCCTGCACCGCAAGATAGAGGAAGTCATCCTCGGTGCGAATCTCGAAATCGTCATAGAAGATGCCTGCAGTGACCCGCCAGCGGTTCTCGTCAGGGGTATTCACGCGGATCTCATGCGTGAAGCGCTCCTGCTCCTGGTAGATCTGCGTCCCCTTGACCGGTGTCCGGCATTCGCGCCCGCCCGGCGTGATGAACTGGGGGTCGATGCCGTAATTGACGATATAGGCGGGGTTGTCGTACGTGCAGGTGTAGTAGCTGATGAATGCACCGGAGTTGTTGTACCCGGTGTAGTCCACGGACTGGCGGATCTCCCGGTCCAGGTAGCCGCCGGTATAGATTACGTCCAGCATCCCCAGGCGCCCGCTCAGCGTCCAGGCGGTCTGGCCGAACTCGTCACGCAGGCGGTCCGGGAAGAAGCGGTTGACCTTGAGGTCACCGACCTCCGGGTCGTAGTCGAAGACGCCATCGGCACCCAGCTCCTGCTGCGTATGCTGAAGCAGGAAGTCCCACTCATCATTGATCAGCCAGGCCCCGCTCAGGCGTACGCCCTGGTAGAAGCTCCCGTTGAAGTTGTCCTCGACCAGGGCAATGTTGTTGGCCTGCTGGTAGAGGACGGCGTCCGGTGTCGCATTCGAGTCGGGATTGATCGACGGATCCGTGGTGAATGTTCCCTGGACATTGTCGATGTAGCCACCGCGGCGGATGTTGTAGACCACCCCCCTGACAGCCAGCCGCTCATTCAGCGGTAGATTGATCACGGCCTCGATACCAGTGCTCATGTCTCCGCGGCGCGTATCCGCCACCGAGGCGCTGACGGTCGTCGAGAACCCGGCGAAATCCGGCTTGTTCGTGATGAGCCGCACTGTCCCGGCCTGGGAGCTTGCGCCGAACAAGGTGCCCTGCGGGCCAGGCAGGACTTCGATGCGCTCCAGGTCCGCCGCATAGACATCCAGGTTGCGTCCAGGCGCCGTGACCGGCTGCTCATCGAGGTACAAGGCCACGTTGGGCACGCTGCCCTGCGCGCCGGACAGCAGCACCGTAATCGGCTCGACTGCCATGCCCCGGATGTAGACCGTTGCCTGCCCGGGGCCACGCGCGCCGGAACTGACGCTGGGCAGATAGCGTATGTAATCGTCGAAGTTGCCGATATTGAGGTCGCGCAATGCGCGGGTATTCAATGCCTGGACCGTGACCGGAACATCTTGCGCGCTTCGTTCGCGCTTGGTCGCCGTGACGACGATCTCTTCGAGTGCGGCGAATGCCGGAGTATTGGCGCCTGCTGAGGCGGTGATGGCGGCCAGGATGGCCTGTCTGAGTGTGTTTTTGCTGCCCATCCTTCTCCCTTGGTGACGGTGTCTCGGGTTCCACCTCGCTGCCTGCCACGGACAGGCAGCCGATGAACCCTACACAATCGCATCCTGCATTGCACCACCACGGGCCGTGGCTGGCGTCGCCGGGGAAGGCGTTCGCGCTGCTATTGCAGCGTCAACTCGACATCATGATTTATTCCGGATCAGTTGGGTAAGACGTGAAGCGCGCGCCTATTCGCGCGCTTCACGCCGCTGTCAGCTCTTGGGCCCGAGAAGGAACCAGATGATCACGCCGATGACTGGCAGCAGCAGGATCAGCACGATCCACAGTGCCTTGGCGCCGGGCGTCGCCGTGCTGCCGGCGATACGGATGATCGCGTAGATCACGACGACGAGCCAGATCAGGCTGAGCAGTCCGGTGACCTCAAGTCGCATGGCGGCTATCCCCTGTTCGGCCGGGGCACATGCTCCGCGAGCATCGTAGCAGGACGTTCCTCAGCCCGGCAGCGCATCCCAGTAGCGCTCGATCCGCCGGCGCATGTCCGCATCCGGCAGCCGGCCCCGTCCGCCCGCCTGATTGTCCAGCAGGTTGGCGAGCCGCGTGGTGCCGGGTATCGCCACCGTGACGGCCGGATGGGACACGACGTACTTCAGGAACACCTGGGCCCAGCTGGTCGCGTCAAACTCGGCGGCCCAGTCGGGCAGCTCCCGGTTGGCCACGCGGGCGAAGATGCTGGCCGCATTGCGCCGCCCGCCGAACGGCATGTTGACCAGCACCGCCATCCGGCGCTCGGCGGCCAGCTCCAGGATCTCGTCGGCAGCGCTGCGGTCGTCGATCGAGTAGTTGACCTGGATGAAGTCCAGCGGATAGCGGCGCATCGCCGCCGCAAGCTCCTGGTACTGGGCATCGAGCGAGGTGCTGATGCCGATGTAGCGCAGGCGCCCCGCTTCCCTGGCCTCGATGAAGACCGGCATCTGCAGCGCGGTCTCGTGCAGGTTGTGCACCTGCATCAGGTCGATGCGCTCGACGCGCAGATCGGTGAAGGAACGATCCAGCGCAGCCCGAGGGTCGGGGATGTCGCCGCGGATCGGGGTCTTGGTCGCGATGAACCAGCGATCCCGTGTGCCCAGGGCCTCGAGCTTGCGCCCGATCACCTGCTCGGACAGGCCGTAAGCCTGGGCCGTGTCGATCACCGTGCCGCCCAGCTCAGGCATCTCGCGCAGCACCTCGCGCACGCGGGCGAGTTCCTCTGGAGCCGACACACCGAACGCATTGGTGCCCAGGCCGATGACGGGCAGCAGCTCTCCGGTGGACGGGACGGGCTTGCGGATCAGGGGCAGCGGCTGGTGCCCGCCCGCATTGCCGCTTAGCGGCAGAAGTGAGGCCAGCATCGCCGACATCGAGGAGCGGATCAGGCTGCGGCGGTCGATCCTCAAGTCCAGCATGGCGCTGTCACTCCTGAGCAATAAAGAATCGTCACACTAGGTCACCCCAAAGGCCGGTGCAATGGCGCACCTGCAGCATCAGGAGTGCTGCGGCGCCGCCTTGAAACCGCTCGACTGGATCACGCGAATATGTCAAGGTACACAGAGCGGAGAGGATCTGCCAAAGGCAGACTGGAGAAAAAACCAGCCGCGGGCTGCAAGGGCGCAGCGAGCGGAGAACCAACGAAAGAACAGCGGCAAGCCGCTGAAGGGGAAGAAACATGAAGACCTTACGTAATTCGGGCGCAGCCGCCTTGGCCTCACTGGCGATGGCTGCCACACTGTCTGCGCCGGCCGCAGCCGCAACGCTCCCACCCTCACTGGCGCTCATCGGCAATTTCACCGAAGTCGAGGTAACCGCAGATCTGGCCGCGCTCGGCCTGACCGCCGCGCCTTTCGGCTCAGCCACTGCCTCGGGTGCCGTGTTCACGTTCCCTGTAACGGGCGGCGTCGTATTCACTGACACCAGTGAAGCGCTGGTCGAACATGACGGCAGCGGCGTTGCGTTGACCGCTGGCGTCACCTCGGCATTCGTGGGTAACTTCTTCATCGACACTGAAGCCGGCACAGTTTCTGGCGATGGCGCGGTGCTGGGCGGTGCAGGCTTCCTCGGCACGACGCTGTTCAACTTCGGCACGGGTGATGCGCTGCCAGGCATCGAGCTTTTGTTCAGCTCGGACCTGGCAGGGGTACTGTCAGCCGTCTTTGGCGCACCGGATCTGACCGGCGCGACCTTCGGCTATGCCCGGCCGGACCTGCAGGTCATCCCGATCCCGGCTGCGGGTCTGTTGCTAATCAGCGCCCTCGGCACGCTCGTGGTTGCCCGCCGCCGCCGGCAGGCCGTCTGAGCCGAAGCAACGCCGGGCCCCGGAGGGGTCTGGCTGAAGTCAGCAAGGGCCGCCCATCCGGGCGGCCCTTGTCTTTTTGTCGCCACTGGATCCTGGCCGAACCAATGTCCTGCATGCGATGCAGGCTGCATCAAGCGGTCGCAGGCGCTACCTTTGCCGGGACTGACAGCCTTTCATGCAGGACGCTGGCGCTGTGCATGGCGTCGGCAAGCGCAGTGTCGGTGATGACGATGTGCCCCATCTTGCGAGCCGGACGCGCCTGTGCCTTGCCGTAGAGCTGCAGCATCGCAGCCGGCTGGCCCAGCACCTCGCACCAGTCCGGCTCACCCCCGGCCCAGAGGTCCCCGAGCAGGTTCAGCATCACCGCGGGTCGCAGCTGCTCGGTGCTGCCAAGGGGCAGATCGCAGATCGCGCGCAGGTGCTGCTCGAACTGCGAGGTGACGCAGGCTGCCTCGGTATAGTGCCCGCTGTTGTGCACGCGGGGTGCGATCTCGTTGACCAGCAGGCTGTCGTCGGCCATCACGAAGAACTCGACCGCCATCACGCCGACGTGGTCGAGTGCGCTGGCGATCCGGCCGGCCAGCGCAATGGCCGCCTGCGTCACACCCGGACCGACACGGGCCGGGGCCACCGTCATGTGCAGGATGTGCCGGCGATGAATGTTTTCGGCCAGTGGCCAGACCTCAAGTGCGCCGGACGCACTGCGTGCCAGCACGACCGAGACCTCGCAGCGGTAGGCCGCCCAGGCCTCGAGCACGGCTGGCTGCCCGCCCAGTGCCGCCCAGGCCTGGGCGCAGTCAGTCATTGCCCCGATCCGGGCCTGGCCGCGACCGTCATAGCCCTCGCGCCGGGTCTTCAGCACGCATGGGGTGCCGAGTGCGGCCACCGCAGCCTCGAGCGCCGCCAGGCTGTCGACCCCCTGCCAGGCCACCTGCGGCGCACCGAGCCCGGCGAGGAACTCGCGCTGGCGCAGCCGGTCCTGGACCACGCCCATGATGGCGGGACCCGGGTGCAGCCGGCAGCGGCCTGCCAGCGGCTCGAGCACCGCAGCCGGCACATGCTCGGTCTCCAGCGTGACCACGTCGGCCAGCGCTGACAGCTCAAGGACCGCATCAGGATCATCCAGACGCCCGCGCACGACGCGGTCGGCCACCTGGCCGGCCGGCCCACCAGGGTCAGGATCGAGGATCACGCTGCGCAGGCCCAGCCGGCGCCCGGCCAGCACCATCATGCGGCCGAGCTGGCCACCACCGATGTAGCCGATGGTCGAGCCCGGGAGCAGCGGGTTCACTGCAGGTCCTGCTGGACGCCCGCGGTCTGACGCTCGCGAAACGCCTGCAGGCGATCGCGCAGGGCCGGGTCTCCACCCGCCAGGATCGCGGCCGCCAGCAATCCGGCATTGGTGGCACCGGCCTCGCCGATGGCCAGCGTACCCACAGGCACCCCGGCAGGCATCTGCACGATGCTGAGCAGTGAATCCAGCCCATTCAGCGATCGCGAACGGACCGGCACACCGAGTACCGGGACCACGGTCAGCGCGGCGGCCATGCCGGGCAGGTGCGCGGCGCCGCCGGCTCCGGCGATGATCACGCGCAGTCCGCGGGATTCGGCGCTGCCGGCATAGTCATAGAGCCGCTGCGGCGTCCGGTGGGCGGAAACCACCTTGGCCTCCCAGGGCACGAGCAGTTCGTCGAGAATCCCGGCCGCCTTGGCCAGAGTGGGCCAGTCACTCTGACTGCCCATGATCAGGCCAACCTGCGGGTCGCCCTCGGCCCGGCATTTCATGCCCTGTTCTCCCTGCAGCAGCGTCAGATCCGCAGACCGGCCGCATGACCTTCGCGGGTTGCCGCCATCACCGAACGCGGGGCGACACAGTCGCCGACCGCGATCACTTCAAGTCCGGCGTCCCGCAAGGGCCCTGTGATCCCGTCGTCCGGCACACGCGAGGTGGCGTAGGTCAGCGCAACGACATCGGGCAGGCGCAGCGGATCGCCGTTGTAGATATTGTGCACGACCAGCTCGCCCTCTTCGAGCGCATCGAGGTCGCGGAGCTCGTGGGAGGTGATGATCTGGACCCTCAGGTCCGCCAGCTGCTGGTAGATTTCCTGGCGATTGACCAGCGCGCAGTCGGCCGCGATCCGCTCGCGAGGCGTCACGATCGTGACCGCCTCGAAAAGGCCTGCGAGGCGCTCGGCGGCAGCGTAGGTCATGTCGGTATGGTCCTGGTCTATCAGGACCACCCGGCCCGGCTCTTGCGTCTTGCGACTGCGCAGCTCCAGCATGAAGCTGCGCAGGTCAGGCACGAGGCCCTGCTCGGCATACTCTTCCGGCACCCAGCCGGGCACCAGCGGACGGGCACCGGTGGCCATCACGACGACTTCAGGCTCAAGGGCCAGCACGGCTGCGGCGTCGGCAGCCTGGCCCAGCTCGAAACGCACGCCGTGGCGGCGCCCGACCGTGTACTGGTAGTCGTAGATGCTGCTGAGGTTCTCGCCTCCGGGGAGCTCGGCATGCAGGCGGGTCTTGCCGCCGGGCTCCTCGGAACGGCCGAAGACCGTGACCTCGTGGCCACGCGCGGCAGCCACCCAGGCAGCCTCCAGCCCGGCGATGCCGGCGCCGACAACGACGACACGGCGCGACCGTGCCGCGGGCTCCGGCTGCCAGTCGGCCTCATCAACCTCTCCCACGCGTGGATTGTTGTCGCAGGAGAGCACACCGTCCTCGACGATGGCTTTCCAGCAGCTGTTGCATGAGACGCAGTAGCGCATCTCGGCTTCGCGCCCGGTCCGCACCTTCTCACCCCACGCGGCATCGGTGATCATGGCCCGGCCAATGAACGCGATATCAGCTGTACCATCGGTCAGCGCCCGTTCGGCCTCGTTAGGGTCAGTGATGAAGCCGAGCACGCCGGTGACGATGCCCGGATCCGCCGCGCGCAGCTCCCGTATCGGGTTGAAATAGGGCGTGCGCGGACCGCGCACGCCGGGCAGGTGACGGTAGAGCGAGCGGGCATGGGCGCCCCAGGCAAAGGTCCAGTAATCGACCTCCCCGGTGGCCGCCAGGCGCCTGGCGATTTGCCCCGCCTGCTCCAGGTCTATGCCACCCGGGACGTCGTCCTCGCCGGGCAGCTTCAGCCCGATGATGAAGGGCCGACCGCAGGCGGCGCGAATCGCGGCAATGAGCTCCCACAGGAAGCGCGTGCGGCCCTCGAGATCACCACCGTACTCGTCGGTGCGCCAGTTGGCAGCCGGCGAGAGAAACTGGTGGAACAGGTGGCCATGGCCAGCGGAGATCTCGACGCCGGAAAACCCGATGGACTTCAGCCTTGCAGAGCCCTCTGCCCACTCGTCGATCATCCGGCGGATCTCGCCAGGCGACAGCACGCGCGGCACGGTCCAGCTGAGATCATCCGGCAGCGCGGATGCGCCGACCGCATGCTCGTTGCGCCCGACCTCGTGCCGACCGCGACCCGGGTCCTGGATCTGGCCGAGCAGCCGCGTGTCGTGCCGCTCGACGGCCTCGGCGATCCGGCGCAGCGACTCAAGGCCGCCCTCGCTGCGGACCTGGATCCGCCGGCGGTGCGCCGGAACACTGAGCATCGCGAGGGGCTCGCTGACGACAAGGCCGGCACCACCCCGGGCCCGGTTCTCGTAGTAGTTGAGCAGCTGGGCCGTGGCCGCGCCGTCGTGGACGAAACGGCTGACCATGGCCGGGTGTGCAAGCCTGTTGCGCAGGCCGACGCCGCCGATGGAGATCGGCGTAAAGAGGGTGGGCGCACTCGTCATTGGCGGGCCTGGATGCTCCGGGACAGTACTCAGGCTGCCTGCGAGGGCAGGTCGGGCAAGGTCGGGTCGGCGCCGGAGTCGATCCGGTGCTGGGCGTGCGAGCGGTCCACGTAATTGGCCTCGAGCGATCTGAAAAGCGAATTTACCATGCGCTGGCGCTCGGCCTCGAGGGCTTCGGCGGTTTTCGGATCAGGCTGCCAGGACTCGATGGCAGAGCAGACATCGATACCGTTCGCCGTGATCACGTGTTCCAGGGCCGCCTGGCGCTCGCGCACGGCCCACAGCTCGGTGGCAAGTTCCAGCACCATGCTCATCAGTTCGTCAGTGCCCTGCTCCGGGAAGAATCGCGGCTTGGTGCCGCGCACATGCATGGGAATACGTGACATCTTCAGCTCCTTATTTCCAGCTGCCGAATCCGTACCAGCGGATACCCGAGCTGAAGCGCCCGGTTTCGGCGTCAAATACCGGACCACCCTCGATCTCGCGGCGGAACTCGGACTCCTCCATGTAGGTGTAGCGCGGCACGGTGATCTCGACGAAACCTTCGGCCGGGAAACCCGCCTCGGTGCACAGCGCCCGATAGTCCTTGTCACGGAACGGCTTGTAGTAAGGCTCGTTGTTGTAGTAGCAGTCCCAGTCCAGGTAGAACTGGTCATAGGGCTCCAGGCTGCTGTTCGGGGGCAGCTCCATGTTGAGCAGCAGCCCGCCTGGCCTGAGCACGCGCCGCGCCTCGCGGAACCAGGCGTGGATGTCCCGCATCGGGAGCTCGTGCAGCAGCATTGAAGAGAACACGACGTCGAAGGACTCGTCGGGGAAGTCGAGCTTAGCCACGCTCATCTGCTTGAACGTCACCGGCACACCACGGGTAGCAGCACGGGCAGCTGCATAGCGCAGCAGCGGGGCACTCACATCGATGCCATACACCCTGGCTCCCGGAAAGGTCCTCGCCCAGGGCAGCGTGTTGTGACCGATGGTGCAGCCGCCATCGAGGATCGCCTTCGGATGGAAGTCCGGGTAGCGCAGCCGCACCCAGTTGGCCATGGACGAGCCGATGTCGTCGAGATCCTGGCCCATCTGACCATAGGCGAAGGTCTTGATGCCGTTGTCATAGATGGCACCGGCGGCCACGTCATCCTCGGTGAACTCGCTGTGATAGCCACCCGGCGCCAGATGGACATCGATCGCCGATACGCTGCGCGGCACCTCGAACTCGGGGTCCAGCTCGAGGCTGACCTCTGCGTTCGACTCAAGCAGCTCGCGACCGCCAGCACTCAGCTTTTCCAGGTCACGGTCGACCGCGGGGATCACGCTGCGGAACACCATTTCCTGCAGGTTGTAGCGAAGGCTGGAATAGCTGCGGAACAGTGGATCGTTGCGCAGCAGTTCGTGGACCTGCCGGCCATCGGCCGGCGCTGCGCCCTGCGCACGCTCTGCTGCGGGCGCCAGCTGACGCTGGTAGCGCTCGCGCATGAGGCCGGCCAGATCGTCGAGGACGTAGCCCCGCAGGCTCGAGATGAAGGAGCGGCGGGCGATCTCGTCCCGGGTATAGCGCGCGGATAGCGGAGAATCCTGGGTGGCGGTCATTGGGCGGTCCTCCATTAAAGGGGTTAGGAATATCCTTCATATTTTCCTTTAGGTTGTCAAACATCGATATTTTTTGTATACAAAGGCCAGATCGACAACCTGAATCGTGCAATAGGGAGACCCTCCGACAATGAAAGCCCTGATCGTTCTTTTCAATCTCAAGCCCGGGGCCAGCCGCAGCACCTACGAGGCCTGGGCGCATGCCACCGACCTGCCTGTCGTCCGCGCGCTGCCCTCGGTACAGAGTTTCGACCTCTACCGGACCGTCGGCCTGTTCGGCTCCAGCGAGCCAGCGCCCTATGAGTATGTCGAGGTGATCCGGATCGGCGATCTCGACCAGTTCGGCAAGGATGTCTCGTCCGAGACGATGCGGAAGGTGGCCTCGGAGTTCCAGGGTTTCGCCGACAAGCCGCTGTTCATGCTGGCGGATATCGCCGGGGAGGCCGGACAGTGAAGGGGCTGGCAGGCAAGGTAGCGATCGTCACGGGCTCCGGCCGCAGGCAGGGCCTGGGCGCGGCGATCCTGAAACGGCTTGCCGCAGAGGGCTGCCGCGTCGTCGTGACCGACCTGGGCACGCCCGGCGGCCTGCTCGGCGCCGATCACATCGGGGCCAGCGAGGAAATGCAGGCCATGGTGACCGAACTCGAGGCGGCAGGCGCCGAGGCCATCGCGATACCCTGCGACGTGCGTGATGCCAGGGACGTGAAGCGCCTGGTCGAGCTCACGGTCGCGCATTTCGGACGGCTGGACATCATGGTCAACAATGCCGGCGTAGGCTACCTGATGAAGGGGTTCACCGAGGTGACCCCGGAGGAATGGCAGGTCGTGCTCGATGTGAACCTGACCGGCGCCTTCCTCTGCACCCAGCAGGCCGCCCTGCAGATGATCAAGGGCGGCGAGGGCGGGCGCATCATCAACATCGCAAGCCAGGCGGCGAAGTCCGGCTTTCCGCATCTGGCTGCCTATGTCGCGTCCAAGCACGGCATGGTCGGTCTCACGCGCTCGACGGCGATCGAGCTCGCGGAACACGGGATCACGGTGAACGCAGTCTGCCCGAACCATGTGACCACCGGCCTTGGCGCCAAGCAGAATGCCTACTACGCGCAGCTGAGCGGGCAGACGCTGGACGAGTTCCTTGCCTCGATGCGCAAGCGGATCCCGCTCGGGCGTCCCGGCCTGCC
This sequence comes from Chromatiales bacterium, assembly GCA_020831895.1. Classification (GTDB taxonomy): domain Bacteria; phylum Pseudomonadota; class Gammaproteobacteria; order Steroidobacterales; genus JAFIFS01. The sequence continues at coordinate 27,032 of JAFIFS010000098.1, read as the reverse complement.
GGAGGATACGGCCGCAGCGGTCGCTTTCCTGGCTTCGGACGATGCCTGCTACGTGACCGGCGAGGCGATGAACGTCAGTGGCGGTGAGGAGATGCATTGAGCCTGATCGAGCTGCGGCAGCTGGAGCGCTTCCTTGCCGTGATCGAGCACGGCAGCCTGGTCGCGGCAGCAAAATCGCTCGGTCTGACCCAGCAGGCGCTGAGCACGAGCCTCGCGAACCTGGAAAAGAGCCTGGGTGTTCGCCTGTTCGACCGTGGGCCGGGTGGCGTCACCCGGCCCACGGCCTACGGGCTCACGCTGCTGCCGCACGCGCGGGCGCAGCTGGCCGGCGACGTTCGTGCCCGCCAGGCACTGGCAGCACTTGCCGAGGGCCGTTCGGGCCTGGTCACTGTCGGCGTCGGCGAGTCCTTTGCCGGAGACGCAATAGCAACAGCGATTCGCGAACTGCGTGAGCAGTTCCCCGACGTGCGGGTCAATCTGGTCGAGGGCTACTCGGAGGATCTGCGCCAGCGCCTCTATGAGGGTGAGTTCGACTTCATCGCCGCCGGCGTCAGCGCCTACGAGCTCGACCAGGACTACGCCCGGGAGCTGATCTACTCGACACGCGACGCCGTGATTGCGCGGGCAGGGCACCCGCTGGCTGGCCGGGCCAGGCTGGACCTGGCCGACCTGCGGGGCTTCTCGTGGCTGGTGCCCTATTCGCGCGCGTCGGACCTGCAGGCGATCGTGGAAGCCTTCACGGCGGATAACCTCGAGCCACCGAGGGGCATCGTCGGCAGCGACGCCTACCGGATCGGTATGCGGCTGCTGCTGGCGACCGACCTGCTGATGATGGTGTCACCTGCGCTGGTCAGCCCCGAACTGCTGAGCGACAAGCCCTCGCTGCTGCGACTGGCGACAGACCGGCCCACGGTGCAACGCAATGCCAGCCTGATCTATCCACGGGAGCGGCCGATGACCCCGCCGGCGGCCCAGCTGCTTGCACTCGTGCGCCATCACGCGAAGGCGGCGGCTGCAGAACTCGAGACCGCCCTGGCCGGCCGGACCGCCGCAGCGGGGCCTAGAAACGCTCGGCGCGCAGCACTTCGCAGTCGCTGACCACGACGACGCCCATGTGGCGCTCCAGCACCGCAAAAGCGGCCTCGAGGAGATGATCTAGCCGCTCCGGGCGGATGATGCACAGGATCGCCACCATGCCCCCGGCGGCCGACACCTGGCCCTCGCGGCTCCAGCGGCCGGAGCGGCCCGAACCGCCGTGGACCGGCGTCACGGTGTAGCCCCGGACACCCGCCACCTCCAGAATATCGGTGAGCCGTCGCTCCATCGGTGCCTCGATGATGATCTCGACACGCTTGGCCTGGTGGGTCTGCATCGGTGTCATCCTGCGGCGAGGCGGCTGGCTGCCGCGATGTACAGAGGTATACCGAGAACCAGGTTGAAGGGGAAGGTCACGCCCAGCGACAGACTCAGATAGATCGCGGGATTGGCCTCCGGCAGGGCTACGCGCATCGCGGCGGGAACAGCGATGTAGGAGGCCGAGGCAGCCAGCACCATCATCAGCACGACGCCACCCGGCGAAAGCCCGATCAGCAGCCCTGCTGCAAGGCCGCAGACGCTGGCCAGCAGCGGCATCAGCACGCCGAAGGCCAGCAGCGGCAGATTCAGCAGGCCACGGCTGTTGCGCAGGCCCCGGCCGGCAACCAGGCCCATGTCAAGCAGGAACAGGCAGAGCACGCCCTTGAAGGGCACGAGCAGGAAACCCTCCACCTCGGCCATGCCCTGCTCACCGGTGATCAGCCCGATGAAGAATGCGCCGAGCAGCAGCACGATCGAGCCGTTCAGCATGATCTCGCGCCAGAGACGGGCGTCGGACCGGACCGTCCCGCGGGCGCCGCGGGCGCCGCGGGCGCCGCGGGCGGCAAGCCAGAGCGCGGTCAGGATGGCCGGCGCCTCCATCGCGGCCGCCACCGCCACCATGAACCCCTCGGCTGACATTCCGCGCGCGGTCAGCAGCGATGAGGCAGCGACGAAGGTGACGATGGAGATCGATCCGTAGTGACCAGCGACCGCGGCCGCATCAACGGCCGGGAGCCGGCTCATCACCCGCAGCAGCGCCCAGGCGAGCAGCGGCAGCAGCAGTGACAGCATGATGCCGGCGATCACCGCCTGCAGCAGCTGCAGCTCCACGCCGTGCGCGGTCACCGCGACGCCACCCTTGAAGCCGATCGCGAAAAGCAGATAGAGCGACATGGCCTTGGCCATCGCCTCCGGCACCGAGAGATCGGAGCGCAGGAGCGCCGCGCCAAGGCCGAGGGCGAAGCTCAGGACCACAGGGGACAGCAGGTTGCTGCCCGCAAGCGCGAGGAAACCGTCCACCAGCGCTGCTCGGCGCCAGTCTTACTGGCGCTCGGACGCCTGGTCCTGGAGCAGCGGGCGGAAGATCACCGCCAGCGCGCGCTGCAGCTCCGCGGCGCGTTCCGCGGCCACCTGCTCGTCCGGCGTATAGCCATCAACCGCCCCGGCGGCCAGCGTGCCTTCCCGGGCAAGCAGGCGTTCCAGCGAGTCCAGTCGCTGGCGGGTCACCGAAAGCTCGGTCGCGAGCCCCAGCACCATGCCGAACAGGCGCTCGGTCAGCGGATCCGGGCAGAAGCTCGGCCGCTTGCCGCGCGAGGGCCGTGTGGCCAGTGCAATCAGTTCCTCGGTCATAGCTCAGCTCCTGGTTGCGCCAACGACATACCAGCGTGCCGCACGGCCGTAGTCCTCATGCTGCGGGCCTGCGGCGGAAGGCACGGGGAAAGCCGGCGGCGCTGTCACCATCGTCTCGAAGACCCCTTCCGCGGCAAACCCGGCCCCGGTCAGCAGCTCCGGGAGGTTGCTCTCGTGCAGCCCGGTCCAGAACGGCTCGCCATTATAGCGCCCGTCCCAGTCACGCATGGCCTGCTCGAAGGGTTCGAGCCCGCGGAAGGGCGGCTGCTCGAGATGCAGCGTGAGCCCGCCGGGCGCCAGCAGCCGGAGGCACTCCCGGAAGATGGCCGGCACCGCCTCACGCGAGGTCTCGTGCAGCACCATCGTCGTGAAGACCAGGTCCCACTCCCCCCCGGGGAGGCCGGTGCCCTCGGCATCGGCCTGCATGAAGGTGACGTTGCCGATACCCATCGCCCGTGCGCGCGCATGGCCGTACTCGAGCATGGGCGCCGCGGCATCGATAGCGATGATCTCGGCATCCGGGAAGCGCTGCGCCAGCGGCACCGTGTTGTGCCCCAGGCCGCAGCCGAGATCCACGATCCGCAGCGGGCGCTCAGGCAGGCGGGGCGACTGTTCCATCCATGACAGCAGGGCCCTGCCGGCACCATCTGACCAGGGGCCGCCTGCGCCGCCGGTGGTCGCGAAGATGCCCGCATCGTAGTTCGCCGGCGCCAGCAGGGGATCGATCTCGTCGACCGCCAGGTAGCCGCCGGGCATGCAGTGCTGGTCAAGCACGGACAGGTAGCGCGGCGGCCGAAAGCCGGGGTCCAGCTTCAGCGTCGCCGCACCGGCGTTGAGCTCGTCCACGCGGCGGCGCAGTTCTGGCAGCTGGCGCAGCACCAGCATCCGGCCGATCTGCTGACGCATTTCCATGGTGTGACGACGCAGGCTGCTCCAGCTGATCCAGGCCGGATCCGAGCTCAGCGCGCTCAAGGCATCCCGGCGGTCGGCCGGCCGGCGCCCATGGGTGGACTCGAACGCAGCGCTCGCGCGGCTGTCATAGGCCTCGCGTATCCTCGGCACGACGCCGGAAGCCAGGAGGTTCGCCAGCTGCGCGATCGTGTCGAAGCGCGCGCGCTCATCGTGGGTGGCCGCCGGCATGACCGGGTGGGTGGCGATACGGGAATAAGGCTGTGGTGTGTTCATGGACGAGAGCATCGCACAGTCATACAATCCTGAAAAATCGTTTGTTTCGTACAGTACTTTCGAGATTTTCGTACTTTGAGGCATCTCAACTACGAGCACCTGCGCTATTTCTGGACCGTGGCCAGGCTGGGCAGCATCACCGAGGCGGCGGCCGAACTTCACCTGGCCCCGCAGACCATCAGCGGCCAGATCAAGCTGCTGGAGGCCGAGGCGCCGGGCCCGCTGCTGGAGCGCTCCGGGCGCAGGCTGGTCCTGACCGACCTAGGCCGGACCGTGGCCGCCCATGCCGACGAGATCTTCTCCCGCGGCCAGGAGCTGTCCGGAATCCTGCGCGGGGCCGCTGCACGAGGGCTGCGCCAGCTCTCCGTGGGGGTCTCGGATGCCATGCCGAAACTCGTGACCTGGAGGATCCTTAAGCCGGTGTTCGACGACCCGCCCCAGGTGCGCGTTGCCTGCCGGGAGGCAGAGCTCTCGCGCCTGCTGGGCGACCTGGCCGCGCATCGCTGCGACCTGCTGCTGACAACACATCCCGTGGGCGCGGAGACCGGCATGCGCGTCAGCAACCACCTGCTCGGTGAGAGCGACCTGGTGTTTTTCGCGGCACCCGCGCTGGCCCGGAAACTGCGCAGCAACTTCCCGGGCAGCCTGAACGGCGCTCCCTGGCTGATGCCCAGCGAGGGCACCCAGGCACGCCGCATACTCGACGGCTGGTGTACCGAACAGGACATCACGCCGCTGATCGTCGGCGAGTTCGACGACAGCGGCCTGAAGAAGACCTTCGGCCAGGCAGGGCTTGGCGTCTTCACCGCGCCGGCAGCGATCCGCAGGGAGATCGAAAGCCAGTACAAGGTGCGTGCCATCGGCACGGTGCCGGAGCTGCGCGCACGGTACTACGCGATCACCGCGGCCCGGCGCTCCGCCCATCCGGACGTGCAGAGGATTCTCTCGGCGGCCGGAGACGGGCTGCTATGATCCTGCCCGCTTAACCCTGCTGCCGGGCTGCCCCACGCTCTATGGCCTCGCGGATCAGCTTCTGCGCCGTCTTCGCGCCCATCCAGTCGCCGACCTTGACCCACTTGCCGGGCTCGAGGTCCTTGTAATGCTCGAAGAAGTGCGCGATCTGGGCGAGCGTGATGTCGGGCAGGTCCGTGTAGTTCTTCACGTCGTTGAACCGGGCGCTGACACCCCGTGACGGCACGGCGATGACCTTCTCGTCGAGCCCGCCGTCGTCCTCCATCAGCAGCACGCCGATCGGGCGCACGTTGATCACGCAGCCGGGTACCAGCGGGCGGTTGTTCGCGATCAGCACGTCGATCGGGTCGCCATCGTCCGACAGCGTATGCGGCACGAAGCCGTAATTGCCGGGATAGGTCATCGGCGTATAGAGGAAGCGGTCGACGACGAGCGTGCCCGCTTCCTTATCCAGCTCATACTTGATCGGATGGCCCCCGACGGGGACTTCGACGATCACGTTGACGTCATCGGGAGGGTTGTTCCCGATGGAAATGGCATCGATGCGCATGGTGGGCGGCCTTCCCTGTGCAAAAAAACGCGTATTTTCGCACAGCCAAGGCCGCATGGCCCATGCCAGGCCCTGGCGGGGCTCAATCGTGAGGAGTCAGCCGGAAACGCTTCATGTCGAAGCCCAGCGTGGCCGCATAGGCCAGCAGCTGGTCGCGTCGGGGTCGGTCGATTCCGGGGTCGCGCGCCAGCAGCCAGAGGTTGCTGCGTGACGGGGTGCCGACCAGGGCGTACTGGTAGTCGTCATCCAGGGCGATGATCCAGTAGTCGCCGGTGAAGAACACGAAGAAGCGGACCTCAAGACGCGCATTGGTCTGAGTGTCGACAACCTTGGCTCGACCGCGCGTCTCACGCTCCCGGCTGCTGGCCCGCCGGCAGCGGTTCAGCACCTCGATGCTGCCGTCGTCCTGCAGCGTATAGGTGGCCGTGTCGTTGGTGCAGCGCCGCTGGGGCCGGTGATCCAGGTTGCCGATGTCGTACCAGGTGCCCTCATAGCGCATGAGGTCGACCCTGGCCACGGTGGGCAGCGGATCACGAGCAGCGGCCGCCAGGCGCGAGGCCGGCTCGAACTCGAAGTAGACGCCCTCGGGCATCCCGAAAAGCTCGCGACCCTCTGGCGTGAAGCCGGCCTCCTCGGTACGCAGACCGTCCAGGCCGGCGATCTCGGTCGTCCGGATCCGCCGGGGCTCACCGGTGCGGGCGGCCGGCACGATGCAGGTGTCCTCCGAAATACGCCCGACCCACTCCTTACCCTCGCGGGCCCAGTACATCGTGCAGCCGTCCGGCAGCGCCCGCTCGAAGGTCTCGGCCGGCAGTCCGGCCAGGCGGTCGAGACGCTCCGCGATACCCGCGGCCTCGTCAGCGTCGCGCCAACGCCAGGCTTCGCTGTAGACACGGCCCCGCGCGTCCGTGCCGAATACCATAAGGATCCGCCGGGTCACGAACCCAGGTTCGGCGCCGCGGGTGATCTCTGAATACAGCACGGTATCGCCCAGCGCCGGCACCTCAACCGCCCGCCGCTGCACGCGCAGCCACAGGAACATCGGCGGCTGGCCTTCTCCAATGACCTGGGCCGCCACCTGCCGGGCATTATCGAAATCGCCGGGGAGCAGCGGGTAGAGCTCATCAAGACCAGAGCCCTGCGCTGCAGGCACGCCGGCCATCATGGCCGCCAGCAGCAGGCCCGGAAGGCACTGCCGGCGAATCTTTCGTGGAAAAAAGCTCTGCAATGGATCGCCTCGCTGCACGACGCCCGGCGGGGCTCGAGCTGCTCCCCTGGACCATCGCGGGCGGACGCATCAATGCCCTGCGACAGTCAGCAGGTTACCCGCCCCAGCAGGTAAACGGAATGCCGGGCAGGCAGCTGATCCGGCCATCGCTGCCCACCCCAGGCCAGCAGCGGCTCAGCTTCCGGCTGACGGCCCGCGACCAGGGCGCCACCGCGCGAACTCCAGCGCCATGCCTAGCAGGATCAGCAGCAGCAGCAGCAGCAGCAGCCACAGCTGGCGCAACACTGGCTCTGCGGTCTCGGCGGGCAGCTGCTGCTCGAGTCTCATACCGGCAACGACCTCCACGGCACCGGCCATCGCCGAGACATCAGTGACGGCTGACGGATCGACAGAAGCTGCCCCCAGGCCGAACCCGGCCGCAAGCTCGGTCACATAGGCGAGGAATACCTCGTTGCGGCTGATGATGTCATGGCGCTCGGCCAGGTCTGTCCAGGTCTCGACCAGCTCGCGAACAGTCTGCTCGCCGGCCTCCCAGTAGCCCTTGCGAATGGCCTCGAGCATCCGCTCGGCTACCTGCGCCAGCGCGTCAGGATTCATCGACTCGAACCACTCGCGCAGCCCCAGCTCGTAGCGGTCCATCACGTAGATCTCCTGGAACGCCTGCCACTGGTCGTCGCGCAGCACGCTGCGGTCCATCACCTGCCAGCCCCAGAAGTTGTTGACCGTGTTCAGCAGTTCGAGCGTGCCGGCGTAGCCTTCGGCCTGCATCTCGGCAATCCAGTTCGGGTGCTGGTAGACGGAACGCAGCTCGGTGGATAGGAACCGGCTGGCGGACTCGAGACGGGCGCGCAGGGGGTCGCGCATGTTCGAGACGAACAGCTCGGGTGAGCGGCCCTCCAGGTGGTTCAGCGCCAGCGAGATGCCGCCGAGATATTCAAACGGGTGGTCTGTGTCCAGCAGGCCACGCAGGTTCGATGAGCGCGAGAACACCGCGGCACTGGTGCCGCGCAGCTGCTCGGCATAGGCATTGATCTCGCGCCCGGCGGTATCCGTGAGCCGGGTGCTCCAGCGGGCCGGGTCCGGGCCATAGGCCCAGGACATGCGCGACAGATACAGCTCGGCCAGCTGGCCATCGCCCTCCTCCCACTGGTCCGAGGCCAGTGTGGCCTCGGGCAGGCCGGTGCCGTAATCACCGCTCTCGTTGCCGAAGATGCGCGTCAGCGCGAACTCCCGTGCATCGGCGGGGGCCGCGCCCTGCTCGAGCAGGCGCTCGAACACGTGGCGCGTGTTGCGCCGGATCAGGTTCAGGGCCTCGGGCTCCTCGCTTTCGGCCACCATCATGATGGCGCGGTTGAGCCATTCCATCACCAGCGGGAAGTGATCCCGGTAGAGCCCGGTCAGGGAGATCACCGTGTCTATACGCGGGCGCCCCAGCGTCTCCAGGTCCACCAGCTCCATGCCGATGACCCGACCGCCCCGGTCCCAGACCGGCTGCACGCCCATCGCCCAGAGCACCTGCGCCTCGAGCATGCCGAGGTGGCGCATGGTCTCCGTGCTCCACATGCTGAAGGCCAACTTTTCCGGGAAGCTGCCTTGGTCGGCCTGGTAGACCCTGAGCAGGTTTTCCATCGCTTCCTGCCCCGCCGCATAGGCCGAGCGGGTCGGTATGCGCGACGGGTCGAAACCGTACATGTTGCGACCGGTGGGCAGAGCATCAGGGTTGCGGACCGGGTCGCCACCATAGGACGGATCGATCCAGCGACCGGACAGGCCGGCTACGAGCGCATCGAGTTCCCGGTCGGCGGCCAGCAGCGCGTCGATCTCACGGCCGCGAATGACCAGCGCCCGTTCTGCCGGGTCGGCGAAATCCACCAGCGCCCGCTCGCCCAGCACCTGCTCCATCACGAAGCGGAACGGCGCGGTCTCGCTGACCTCGCGGTAGTCGGTGCGGAACACGGTGCCGGGATCGGTAATGCCGAGGAACTCGTAGAGCGGATCGCCCAGCATCTGCATGATCGTGCTCGCCCGGTGCTCCGGGCTTGCCACCTGGCCCAGCGTATGCAGACCCAACGGCTGCATCGAGAGGCCGAGATGCTCAAGGTAGTCCTCGATATCACGCAGGAACTCGTCGAAGTTGCGCTCGAGCTCGGCCACCTGCCACTCGAGGTCGGAATGGATGTCCATCCGCACCGTGTGCTCGATGAGCATCTCGCGGGTGTTCGCCCGCACCAGACCGTCCTCGAGGAAGTGATAGTCACGGATCAGGTCGTTAATCGCCACGAACTCATCGGACAGGCCGGCCGGCGCAAAGGGCGGGGTCTGATGGCTGATGATCGTGCCGCGACCGCGGCGCCTGACGTGGACCGCCTCGGCTATGTTGTCGACGATGTAGGGGTACAGCACCGGCAGGTTGCCGACCAGCAGCTTGGGCTCGTCGTAGGCCCAGAGCCCCCGCTCCTTGCCGGGCAGCCATTCCTGCGTGCCGTGCGTGCCGAAATGAATGATTGCATCCGCGCCGTGGCCCTCCCTGATCCACAGGTAGGCGGCGAGATAGGCATGGTGCACCGGCAGCGAGGTGTCGTGGAACATGTCGACCTCGTCACCAGCCCCGCCCAGCTCGTCGCGGGCAGGCTGAGGCAGGATCACCAGGTTGCCCAGCGCCAGCCGCGGCACGATGAAGCTCGGCTCACCGTCGACCTCGCGCATCCAGCCACTGGCCTCCGGGGCACCCCAGATTTCCTCGATCGGCGCACGCACCGAGGCTGGCAGTGCGTCATACCAGCGGCGGTACTGGTCCAGCGGTACGCTGGCCCAGTCGTCGCCTTCGAGCAGCTCGTCGAGCCCGGAATGCCGGTAGCGCGGCCGCAGCAGCCGGCTCACCGCGGCGACCATTTCGTTTTCGCTGACCGCATCCACCGCGTAACCTTCCGAGCGCAGGCGCGCGACCAGCGCCTCGATGGAACGGGGCACGTTCAGGTTGGAGGCGCCCTGGTTGTGCTCTCCGGGCGGGTGGTTCCAGAACAGCAGCGCGAGGCGCTTTTCCTCCTCCGGCAGCTGGCGAAGTCGCACGATGTTCTGCGCCTTGCCGAGCACCATCGCCAGCTGCTCCGGCATGACCACCATCTCGCCGTCCTCATTGGCCGCGACGACCACCGGATCCGACAGCCCGATGTACTCGGGGGTGGTCACCTGAAAAGGCATGGCGAAGGTCGCGATGCCTGCCCGGTCAGCGAGGTAGGCCTCCCGGTCCCCGTCACGGTACAGGATGGTCTGCAGTACCGGCATGTCCAGTGACTGGTACCACTGCTTGCGCCCTTCGGGGTCACCACCCAGGAAGTTGCTGACGATCATCACGTCGGGCAGAGGACGGCCGTCGAGCATGATGACCGGCTCTACCGGCGCAGGTGCACCGGTGCGGTCCAGCGGGTTCGGGAACAGCTGGTCGACGACATTGATCGCCGGCCGGGGCCGGCCGTCGGCCAACGGCACCGGGCGCTCCCCGGCGGACTCGGCCCGTGTCCTGGCCGTGATCGTGGTCCGGTAGAACATCAGCGGCAGCATGCCGTCACGCTCGACCGCGTGGACCATGTCGGCGAGCAGGCGGGTCTGGCCGTCCGATATGAAACTCGACGATATCTCGATGCCGGCTACCGGGAGCTCCCGCCAGTCGCGCCCGTGCTTCGCGGACCACCATTCAAGGTATTCGCCGGGCGCGGGGAACACGAGGCGCTCGGCGTCAGGATGGTAGATGCCGCCGTCGGGCAGCGAAACGGGGCGCGGCACAGATGCGAAGTCTTCACCCCGGGCCCAGGTGGCGATGTACCGGAAGAGCGCGCGGTGATTCTGCGGCATGCCGGTGGTGTAGTAGTCGAACAGGTCCTGCGCGGTGGACGGCGGCAGGCCGTCGCCGCGGAAGCGGACCGGCGGGCTCATGACGTTGATATGCAGGGCGGGAATGCCCGAAGCGCGTAGGGCATCACCCGCTGCCCTGTCGACCTGCGCACTGTCGTCTGCGCGCGGCGAGTCGACGATGACCAGGTCCGCGTCGGCCAGAACGGCACCGGGATCCGCGCCTGGTGCGTCTACCTGAAGCCAACGCAGCTCCACGTTTTCTTCGGCTGCGATTTCCGCCATCAGCTCGAACTTGCGCGTCAGCACGAAGCCGGTCGACAGGACCGTGACCCGCACGGCGGGCTCATCGACTCGCATATCCGACCAGGCAACATCTGTCACCAGGAGCCCGAGAGCGCAGATCAAGGCAATCTGTTTCATGGCTCAACTCCCGGTTCCGGCACGTAAACGAAGCTGCCATCGCGCATCCGGTAGGTGATTCCTGCCCTGATGCCCTCACCCTCGCCAATCTCGTCAGAGGCCTGGAAGCGCTCCAGCCTCTGGCCGTCCTTGATCAGGATCTCCATGTTGTCCTCGCCAGGGTTCGTGATGACCATGACGTTGTCGGCCACGAGCGGGTTCAGCGGGTTGATGGCCAGCATCATCATCAGAGCGACGATGACGACGAGAAAGACGTCCACGAGGTTGACCACCGACAGGATCGGGTCCAGCTCCTCGTCTTCCTTCAGCACCTCAAGCGCCATTGGCCTCAGCTTCCTCCAGGTAGCGCCCGATCGCGACAACCTCCTCCGCAGCCCAGCGGCGGGTCACCGAGGCCACCCAGAACATGATCGAGGACGCAGCCAGCGCCAGGACGACTGCCGCGAAGGCATCACGCAGCAGCGAAGCCATGCGGTCGAGATCGCTCTCGGTCATCGCCAGCAGCGCGGGACCCATCGGGATCAGCGTCGCGATCAGGCCGAGCATCGGCCCCACGCGCACCGCGATCCGGACCAGCTCCATCCGGCGCATGGCGAGCAGGTCGGCAGACTCCAGGGTCATCGAAGGATCCTGGCGGAACGCGGCGATGATCGGGAAGCCGGGCGCCGAGTTGCCACCTGACACGAGCTTCAGCGCCCCAGCGTAACGCCGCCTGAGAAACCAGCGAACCAGCATGCGGCCCAGTTCGATGAACGAGTAGATGAACAGCAGCCGGATCAGCCAGACCGTCGGCACGTACAGGATCGCGGCTATGGCGATGAACATCTCGTTCACTTGACTGCTGACCCCCGGTAGCGGCCCTAGAGCCTGATCGTCGTGCCGAAATAGAAGGCGCGGCCCTGTCCGGGCTGGACGCCGGGGCTCTCCACCGGCACGAACACTCCCGGAGGTCCTGCCTGCACGACCGGCTGGGTCGGCTGCCCGACGAAGGTCGACACGAAGGCCTTGTCAGACAGGTTGGTGCCCTGGAACCAGAGTGACCAGCGCTCGTCGCGCGACTGCCAGCCGGCACGCATGCCCCACAGGGAGTAGGACGGAACGATGAACGCATCACCGCCGGAACCATCATAGGTAACATTGCGCTCGCTGGCCCAGCTGTAGTCTGGTGCCACGAAGATGCCACTGGGGTGATCGAAGCGCAGGCCGACGCGGATCGTATCTCGCGGAATCACTGGCAGGCGATTGCTGCCGAACGTGGGGTCATTGCGGAACTTGAACCGGGAGTGGTTCCACGTCAGGTCGACCCTCAGGCTGTCGCCATCAGCGATCAGATCCTTCACTGGCACGACGAAGCCGCCGAACTCGACACCTTGGTGCAAGGTGCGATCCGCGTTGAAGGCGACCGTCTCCGAACAGTTCAGCTCATCCCGACAGCGGCTCAGGATCTCGTTCTTCAGCACCATGTGGTACAGCGTGAGGTCGACGAACCAGCGCTCGCTGCCGCCCCGGATGCCGGTCTCGGCAGTCCAGGCGCGCTGGGCCTCGACCTCGCCGAAGTCGAGGTCCGGCCGCAGCGCCGCCGCACTGGCCTGGTTCGCCAGATCCGCACCGGTGGGCACCTCGTAGCTCTGGGCGATGCTGGCGAAGGCGAACCAGCCGTCGGCGATTTCCCGATTCAGGCCGAGCTTCGGATTGATGCGCGAGAACGAGCGGTCGTAAGAGAGATCAGCGGGTTGCGTACCCGGGTTGGGCAACCAGTTGTTGAAGCCCGGGTTGAACCCGATCGTGATCGGGGGCAGGAACGGCAGCTGCGGCTCTATCGGATTGTCGGTGAGCTTCCGGTCCGTATAGACCGCCTGCAGGCCGATGAACAGCCGGGTCCGTTCGTTCAGCAGGATCGCGGTCTCGCCGAAGCTCTCTATGAGGAGCGCACCGAAATCCTGCGCAAGCACCTGCTCGGCCTTGCTCCGGCCGGCATCAGCATGCCGCCAGCGCTTGAAGTCGCCGTCGGTGTAGTTGAAGCGGACACCTCCGACGAGTTCGGTCTGCAGGCCGAACAGCTGCCGGGTATCCGACCAGCGCAGGCCGAGGCCACCTTCCAGCCACTTGTTGTCGACGATGCCCGCGAACGGGGTCGGGAGGTGGTCAAAGCGCGTGGCCAGCATATAGGCGTCGACCTGGAGCTGCGCCATCTCCCCGAAGTCAAAGCTTGTACGGTTGGCCAGGCGCAGGTAGTCGAAGTTGGCGTCCTGGTCATAGACCTCGGCAAACGGACCCGCCTCGCGGCGCCGCTCGGCGAGTTCATTCAGTGGTATGTCGTCGGGCAGCTCCTGCCGGGTGAAGCCGACCGAGAGGTAGGTACGGGTGAAGATGTCATCGTTGATCCGCCAGCCCAGGTTGGAGCTGATGCGCCCGAAGCCGCCTTTCTGGCGATCGCGATAGCCGTTCGTACTGTTGCCCGAGATCGCGACATAGGCATCCAGCCGGTCGCCGGCCCAGCCCTGCTCGACCGCCGCCTGGTAGTAGTCGAAGGAGCCGACCTCCGCACGGATGCCGGTGCCCTCGAAGCTGCGGCCCGTCTTGGACACGAAGTTGAGCGCACCACCAGTTGCGATGGCGCCGAAACGCAGGCTGTTGGCGCCGCGGTAGACCTCCGTGTACTGGGTGGAAAGCAGGTCGATCAGGGCCGTGGTGAGCCCGGCCTCGGTACGCCCCAGCGGCACACCATCGATGTAGGCACGGATGCCGCGACCGTTGCGCGGCCCCTGCGTCGCGATGTCGGAACCGCGGATCGAGAACAGGCCGACGGAGCCGGTATCACGGGTCGCGCTGAATATCCCGGGCGTGAACGCGAACAGGTCCTCGAGGTTGGCAAAGCGCTGGTTCTCGAAATCCAGCGTGCTGACCACCGTCTCGGCACCGGGGCGCCTGAGGAAGCGCTCGAACTGCTCGTTGAACCGGGGCACATCGCCCTCGATGCGCTCGGCGATGACAACAATGGTATCCAGCGGGGGCTGCGTCTGGGCACTGGCTGGCAACCAGGACAGGGCGAGCGCGACAGGCAGGCAGAGACGGATCGCGGACACAGGGAAACTCCATGCAGGCCACAGACAGATAAGCGCAATGGTGTTGCAGCGTTGAGGCTGCAGTGTGCCAACGAAAGGTGCAGCGGGGGATGCGGCGGATTGTCACAGGGGTCCTGCGGCAATCTGCCGCAGGCCCAGGGGCTGGCGCTCAGCGCGTAGCGTCGCGGCTAAACGAATGTCAGCCGGCAAGCCATCAACTCAGGCTAAGGCGGAGGCCGGTCCGTGATGTCTATGCCGAAGTACTGGCCGGGCTCCACTTCGCCGTCGAGCAGCCGCTTCAGGTATCCGGGAGCGATGAAGTGACAGTACTGCACGCCACGAAACGGCGGCGGTGCCTCCAGGAAACGGGGATCGAGGAACTCTACCAGGAAGCCCCTGGCATCGATGACCAGCGTACCGGCCTCGTCGCGGGTGGCCAGCGCATGCGGCAGCAACCATAGCGGGCCGCTCATTCCGGGCTCGTCATCGTCCAGCATGGTCCTGGCAGGCTCCAGGCGGACCGGCGGAGCCGCGCCGCCGCGGGCGGCCAGCGCGCGCTCCAGCGTCAACCGGTTCATGTCCTGGCAGGTGCCCGGCGGCCCGGCCGTACCCTCCCCGAACACGAGATTCAGGTGGTCCGCGCTCTTCAGCTTGCAGGACACCATGGCCGGAAGTGTCTGTGCCTCATCTTCGTACCAGATGAACTGGTGGACCCGCGGCGGGTCGATCTCGGCCTTCGAGCGGATGAACGCCTCGGTGTCCCGGTGCAGCTCGACCAGGAACGGGTGACGGGTGTTGATGACGACCTGCTGGGCTTCCAGGCAGAACTGCTCCAGAGGCAGCGGGACGCTGCCGATGACGCGATCACTGGCCGGCTGCGCCGCGCAGGCAGCGACCAGCAGGCTGACGGCCGGGGCGGCGAGGAGCCTGGAGTGACGGCGGGGGTGATGATCGGCGATACGGCTCATCGGCAGGGCTCCCTGGGGTCAAGGCTCAAACTTACCGGATTTTTCCCGGCGGACCCACCCGGCCCGCGCGCCCGGGACAGGTATTACCGGACGCGGCGGCCGAGTATCACGAGGTCCCGCTCGACGCCATCCATCACTGCAACACCGGGCAACAGTCCCCACGACGCGAAGCCGAGACTCCCGAACAGGCCGAGGCTCGCACTGTTGTGCCGGAAAACGAACGCAAGGAGAGTATCGATGGCGATGACGGGCGCATGCGTGACGGCCTGGTCGATCAGGTAGCGGCCGACACCGCGCCTGCGACTTCCAGGGTTGACGTAAACACCCAGTTCCGCGGTCCTGCTGTATGCCGGGCGCCCGTAGAATGAGCTGAAGCTGAGCCAGCCCACTACCGCACCGGCATGCTCCGCCACCCACAGCGGACGGGACTCAGGCACATGCGCTTCGAACCAGGCAAGCCGGGAGGCCACGGTGACAGGCTCGGTGTCCGCGGTCGCCATCCGCGAGGCTATCGTCGAGTTGTAGATCGAGACGATTTCCGGAAGGTCTTCGGGACTGGCAATGCGATGGGAAAGTTTCAAGGCTGACTCCGGCTGGCGGATACCTTTATGCAGGTCCTAGGCTCCGAGCGATTCGACGTCGCTCTCGTTACGACAATAGATGTAGGCAACGCCACTCAGGCGCCGGTTCACCTGCTGGAAATCGTCGAGGACCTCCCAGGCCGAGTAGGGCAGCCCGCTGAGGCTGCGCTTGGCCTGTATCAGCCAGCGGCTATTCTCCTGCTTGCGCTCAAGGATCTTGCGGCCAAGCTCAGGGCGCTCACGCATCAGCATTCGGGCCACCGTGTTCATCTGCTGGGACATGCGGGCGGCAGCATCGATCAGCACCGGGCGGGCCTTGTCGACAGCATCGGGGTGTGCGGTGAGCAGGCGCTCGATCTCGTCATGCAGCTCCGGGCCCAGTGTTCGCACGATAACCGGGAGCTCACGCATGAAGTCGTCCAGCGTCTCCTTCATGAGCTCGTCGTCCTCATCCAGCGAGTCGTCCGGAATGGCGTCCAGGAACTCCACCAGCTCGTCGCAGACAGCCAGTATGTGCCGCCGCCGGTTGTCCGTCTCCGTTTTCAATCCGACGGGCATCCTGCCCTCGGTCAGCGCAAGCATGGTCTTTTCCTGCATCAGGTGCAGGTGATCGAACACCTGCAGAGTCTCCCGCAGCACCGCGTTGAGTGCGAGAGGCGGATTCTGCAGCAGCAGCGGATCCAGCGTGGTTGCCCCGGCCGGTCCGTTTCCGGCAGGCGGTGAGACCAGAACGCTGACCAGGCGCCCCAGCAGGGCGGCGAAGAGCACAGCCATGCAGGATGCGAGGTTGAACAGCGTATGGCCCCAGGCAGCCTGCTGCGGCAGGGCGCCCGGCAGGCTTTCGAACCATGCCAGCGGGACGCTGACGACCAGGATGACAAGGACCGCAGCCAGCGGAAGTTTGACCAGCAGGTTGGCAAGGCCCAGCCGCCGTCCCTGCAGGTCGCCCCATCCTGCCAGCAGCACCGTCAGCGCAAGCCCGATATTGGCACCCAGCACCCAGAGCAGCAGCATGGTGGCGTTCACCTGTCCGCTCGCCACCAGGGCCAAGGCGAGTGCGATCGAGGCCGTGGCGCTCTGCATCAGCAGGGTCAGCAGGGCGGCACCGACCAGGAACAACAGCGGCAGCTGCCCCAGCGCCATGAAAAGATTGCTCACCGCGGGGTCGCTGCTCATGGCCTCGGCGGCATCGCCCAGCAGCCCCATGCCCAGCAGCATGAAGCCGAACGCCAGACAAGCCTGGCCGAAACCACGGGTTTTCGGCGCCTCGACGAAAAGGAACAGGGCAGCGCCGGCAGCGACGAAGAGCCCCGCGAAAGAGCGGATATCGAACGAAAGCACCTGAACCAGTACCGTGGTGCCAAGCTGTGCGCCCAGCAGTACCGCCAGCACGTTTTCCCAGGTAACGTGCCCCCGACGGGTCATCTGCACCGAGAGCAGGGCCGCTGCCGTGGACGAGGGCATGACCACGCCGCCCGCGATACCGCCCATCAGCGCGCGGGCACGCGTCCGGGTGAAGCCTTGCAGCCACTCGATCATGTCGCCGCCCATCACCCGCGCGAAGCCCTTGCGAAGAAAGCGCAGCCCGAACAGGATCAGCAGCACCCCTGCCCCCAGATTTATGATTTCCATGACGCCACCTGTGGAGCTCATTGACCTGTTCAGGCCGGATCACTCCCCGGAGCCCGGCAGCCTGCACTTTGATGGCAGTTCTGCCGAAGGGAGCAAGCCCGGCCCCGGCCACATCGACAGCGCGCAGTTGTCCAGCTTCAGCGGCACACGCGTGACGGTGCCGGGGGCCTGAAGCGCGGTGACTGGCAGCTTCGGCCGCCTGGTCGCGGAAATCCGGCAGCACCGGACCGCACCAGGAGGCGTGTCTGCAATGCGAGGTCTGGAGCGGAGATCTGAGGCTTGCAGGATCTACCCTGCGCAGCGTGCCGTCCGGGCGGGGCAGCGCGCAGGGAGTGCGTCAAGGGATGCTGGGTGTATGCAGAATCCCTGATGCGTCCCAACACGACAGCTCACACACCCTGTCCAGACCGTCACCGGTCTTCACATGTGTAATCAGACTACTGTCGCTGTCCATTAAGAAAATTTGCCTGAGTTGCCAACATACAGCCCCGGTTATCGGGGCCTAGCCGGTATAGCTCCCGGGGGTGTACAGATGAAACCCTCTGCTGATGCCGCAGTCTGCCCCCTTTCGAGTTACTCTGTCCGCGCAGGCAACAGCCGCCGGCACGGGGAGGTGACCGGGTGAAGAGCCGCCATCGCAATTTCGGACTCCGGTCTGCAGGCCTCGCGGCCATTACTGCCATCATCACGGGCTGCGCCGGCACGCCGGAAAGACCGGCCCTCGAGCCGGTGGTGGCCAGCCCGGTGCTGCCACCGGTGGCGATTTACCCGAAGCCCGATACGGGTGAGCTCGCCTCCCTCTGCGCCGAGTACAGCGCAAGCTCCCAGCTGAAAGGCTGCATGCGCCAGCCTTTCATGGCCACTGACCTGGCCCGCTGGATCGGAGGAACCGGCGTCTTCGAGGACGTCCAGCCCCGCAACCGGAACCTCGACTACCAGCTTTACGTCTCCCACCTGCTGCTCTACGAGGAAACCACCGGCAGCCTCGCCAATGCGTTGCTGACGGGCGTGACGCTGACGGCCGTGCCGCTGCCCTGCGAGATGACCCTGCATGCGGAGATCGACCTGGTCTGGCGGGGCACTTTGCTGCGCACTGACCGCTACGAGCTGCCCTGGCAGCGCGCCAACTGCGCGACGGTGAGCCAGCGCGTACAGGAGGCGCAGCGGCAGGCCTTGTTCTCGGACCTGATGGCCCGATACCTCGAGGATGTCATCGCCGAGGCATCCTTCACCGCCCAGGTCGTCCATGCGGCGCTTGGGTCCAGCAACTACGTCGACGACCTGGAGGCACCGATCGATGTCGGTGACTGGTACCTCACCGAGCAGTATCTCTACCATGATCCCCTGCTGGGCGTGCAGCTGCGCTACCGTCATGTCGAGCTGCTGCTGGACTGGGTGGATGTCTACGTTTATCCGATACGCTCCACGTCGCTGGCCGACACGAATACGCTGATGGAGGCGGAATCGCTGGCCGTGCGCGCAGAGATCAGCCACATGGCCGAGCTGGGGCTGATCAGGTCAGTGCGGCACGGCGAAAACCGGCCGGTGGATCTGCGGGCCGGAGATGAACAGGGGCAGGGCCTGTACTTCAGCACCACCTGGATGGACGAGCACGGTATCGCCTACGAGTCGTGGAGCTGGCTGTTCCGGTCCGGGGACAAGTGGATCAAGCTCCGGTTCACCGCGGAGGAGCCAGGCGGCGATCCGGGCATCAAGGACTTCGCGCACGGACTGCTGGCCGTGATCCAGGTCCCGCCGGAGTCGGCGTGGATGGCGGAGCTCCGGCGCAGGGCTGGCGAGCGTGAATAGCACATGGCAGAGAGCCAGTATCGCGGTGCTGGCCACGGCGCTCGTCGGGCTCGGCGGCTGCGCTTGCGCCCATGAAGGAGGTCGCGAGCCATGACCTCCCGGAGCCTTTCGAGCAAACGGCCCTGAGGATGCGTGACCTCGCCGGGGCCTGCTGGACGGACCGGCGGCATAGATGAGCCGATGTCCGCGTATCGATACCGGATGGGCGCCTAGGGCCCGGACGCCGGCTTCGCTGCCGGGGGCTGCAGCATCGACGAGTTATGGAACTGGACGATCAGCCAGCCGTCGCCCTGGTTCTGCATCACGACGGTATTCCGCAGCGGGCCCGCGACAACTGCCTGCCTTTCCGAGATCCTTTCCAGCTGCCACTGCCCGGCTATCGCGACAACATCGTCAGACAGAACCAGCACTGTCCTGGAAAGCAGCGTTGCGCTGACCTTGCCCCTGCTTCCGTCGAGCGCGCCCAGGAAATACTGACGTATGCCCTCCGGGCTCGTGACCACTTCCGCGGAAGCAGTTCCGTAGAACAAGGCAACGGGCGCGAACAGGCTTGCAACTTCATCGTGATTGTCCGCAGTGAACAGCTCGAAGAACCTCTGGTAGGCCGCCAGGGCTTCTTCCTTGGGTCCGGCATGGAGCGGGGCACACGCGAAGATCGAGAGCCAGGCCAGGATGAATCGCTGAATCATTGTCTCCTCCGCAGGAAACATGAACAGAAGGCCTGGCGAAGATTTTCCAGCCAGGTTCGATGTAATCAGGATTCCGCGATCATCGGGCATCAACCCGAACGTGCGTCTGGACCGGAAAGGACCGCTGGATTGTGGTGGCCAGGGTCGGAATCGAACCAACGACACGCGGATTTTCAGTCTCTGCGAAAAATATTCTCAAGTCTTCTCGGAGTTTCTTTAGTTATTGTTCTGACAGCCTTTTTCGGGCTTCCCGCTGCTCTGCTACCTCTATCGGCTTCTGCGGTTTTGTGCAAGTTTCGCGGCACGATTACACAGGGATTGCACAGGGCTCATGCGCCACAATGCGCTCCCTCCCCGCACTGTCGGCGTGGCCATCCCTCGTCGTTCGCACCCCCACGGTACAGAATGGTGCCGGTGCCCCGATCGACCACTACGATGGTACTTGAGGCAAGGAAACCCCTCTCCGTCGGCGTAAGGTACGCGGCCCAGCAGTTCGCCAAAGGGACCCCATAGAGCCGCGGCATCGCCCACGTTATCTGTTCCGATACTACTACCTTGCCTACCTCAGAATCCTAGCTGCTTATCGATAGCCTCCAGCCTGGCAATTTCGGCCGCTTGCTCCAGTGAGATCATGTTTGGGCTCAATGGTGAGAATCAGCCAGACCGTAAACTATCCGACCTCCTAGGATACTTCGGTTGCCATCTTCAAGATGGTTCTCCGCTTCATTCTACGAGTTGGGTCCGCTAGCAGTACTAGTCCGGGAGGGCGCAGACGAAGTCTGCTGCTTTGCGGCCGACGACCTCTCGTGGGATATTGCGCCAATCAGCTTCCCCAGCTGCGCTCACCGGGATACCGATGCCAATTCGACAGCAAGCAGCTCAGCCCTAGGAAGGTGAGGTGCGGCTCGTAGCAATGCTGCTGCCCCCCACGAATCCAGATGTCCGCGTGATCCCTCAACCATGCCGGCGATCCTGGCAATAGGGGCATCACCGAACAGCGAGGTACAGCCGCGTCGGATGTAGTGATCAGCCAGCCCCTGCATGGCTCACGTATGATACGAGCCCCCTGGACTCTACTAGAAATGATGCCCAAGGCTTCCTTCAACGACGCGTATAAGGAGTGGCGCAATCGAGCCCGACGCTATGATCCACGCTCGATCGTGCATACTGCGCTGGACGTCCTCTGCGAGCCCTCACCTGATCTGCATTCCGAGCTCAGGAAGGCCCCATGGCTCACCATGCTTATCGTAAAGTGGGTCTGTCAGGACACATACCTCGACCGGACGCCGACGCCCACAATCACGCGCCAACAGTTCGATGAGCTCCTTCAGAAGCTTTGGGATCTACCTAGAGCGATTGAGCACACTGGCGAGGAGGATGCCTCGTTTCAGCTGTTTATGAGGCGACTCCTCCGCCCGCAGCTAGGCTTTCAGCGGGGGCTCACGAAGAGTTTCGTACGTGACGCAGCCCTCCTTGCCCGACAGGATAGAGAGCATCCCCTTCGCAGCCTATTCAGAGACAAGACCCGGGTGGATGTAGTGGACTTCATTGACCTCTCTCTGGCCACGTATGGCGGTTTGCTAGACGGCAAGCGAGCGCTTCCCGCAACCTGGTTTGCGCCGATCCGCGCTGCCTACACGGCTGAGACCGTCTCCTCGTTTCAGGACGGTATTGGACGAACCTTCCCGGAGCTCGTTACGTTCTTCCGCTCGCTGCCGGACGCGAAACGTAAAGTCGCATCGGAGTACTATGAGTTTCCAGCTCTGGCTCGTTATCCGTTCTATCGAACCGGCGACACGATGATCTGCTGGCATCCTACTATTCTGTATCGCAGACTGGAGGGATTCGTACATTCTGTACTACGCGATGAGGGGCAGCGCTACATAGAACAGTTCAGCCGCTTGTTCGAAAGGCACGTCGTCAATGAAACTAGACGTGTTTCCGTTCCGTTCATGGACGAGGAAGACCTGCGAAGGTCCGTGGCAAGGGACACAAAGGTTCCGGACGGGCTGCTGTCCTTCCCCGATTGCAACGTATTTATCGAATCGAAGGCGGGACGTTTTGACGAATCAGTAATGACTGCAGGCAATAGGGAGATATTCGAGCATAAGACGCGCGCACTGCAAATGGCAGTTCGACAGGCTTGGTCAGCCTGCGTGTCCCTTCGGCTGGAGCGCCGTGCACCGCCTGATGTTCTCAACGCGTCGATGGACTATCTGCTGATCGTAACGAACAAAGAGCTGGGGGGGTCCAGAGGCACGACATTAGCTGCCATGTACCCAGATGGCACTTTTGAATATCCCAATACCGATGCCAAGCGCTATTTGCCCCTCAGCCGAATTTACACACTCTCGATCGATGATTATGAGCGCCTGATTGGTGCGGCAGCCAATCGTGAGGTCGATATTCCTACGTTCCTCGCATCCTGTGTACGCGATGACGACACTCCAGAAACGTCTCTCTTCTTGTTCGAACAGCACCTAAACAGACGGGGCGTATCAATGCGCTTTTCCAGTCTGATCGAGGACGCCATTTACGAGAGTGAATGTCGGCTCATGACGGCCTTCCGCGCATGACAAAGCGGGCCAACGTTATATGGAGTGCCCCAGTATCACGAGCACCGCCTCCGGAGCTGGTTCGCTCACAGAGATGCTCGCATTTTCGATGGCGGCCAGAATACTGCATCTAAAGGCCTTGCGATTTCGACCTCACCCAGTTCCAAGCGTGACCGGTCCAAAATCATCGCGTCGCCCGAAGCGATTAGTTATGCGTCAAGCAGCAATTCAGCAATTCCAGACTCCTTTATCATGAAGCTCGCCGCATCAGCTACATCGATCGATTGGGCGCCGAAAACTAGGTCTTGATTATCAACCGGATAATAGCCCGAGTACTCGTGGCCCTCTACATTGGCGACTGCTCCACTCACATGTTTCTTTATTGCCGCCGCAACTTCAGTTCTGGTTGGAACCTGCCCTGATGCGGTCACATCAAGGAACTCATTGATTGCGATTGTGCACCGTTCAATGGCTTTGCCAACCAGGAATGTATTCGCGCCGAAGTCCACCGCCCAACCGTGATGAGATTGATAAATGCGGTCAGCATGACCAGGTGCTCGAACGGGAGACCCCGAGGAATGGGTAAGCCACCATGCGGTGGAGGCTACAAACCTGCGGGCCAGGTCTAGTGGGACGGTCTCGTTTCGCCTTAGCCACGGACGTTGTCGCCGAATCGCTCGAACCTGCAACTTGTACTTTTCAGACAAGCGCTCTCGAAGCGAGACAAGTTCCCTGATTCTTGCCTCCTCCACTTCTGCCGTTAGGAACTTATGGCTACATGTAAGGCATTGCCGGCACCTTCGGAACCAAGCAACTTGGCCAAAATCGCTTCGCGTCCATCGACGGTGAGAAGGCATGCCCATTGCGGTCGGCGAAATTGCTTTACACGGTCGGAACACCTCGCACTTTGGACAGTAGATTGTGACCCCGCCCTTTGGCATCTCGATTCCACTTGATTCACTGGCGCAGAGCGCTCAGCGTTGTCGTCCGGCATTGGAATGCTAGCGGAGCAGGCTGGCCGGAGCAATCGTGGCGCAGGCGAGCGGCTGAATGTCGGGCTCTTTTTCGTTTAAGTGCGGCAGGCCCGATCATCGCACCGATGGCCGCCCAAAGGTGTACCGACCTGAGCTGGGTCAATCACTTTTCCAGCTGTCGCCACAGTCAACAGCGCTGCTTCTGCGTCACCCGCGACAGTCCTATACGGTTGGTCAGCGAGCCGATAGCAGGCCAGCACTATTCGCTTGACGCCTCCTAGAATATATCGTCCAGATCGAACTGCTGGGCCTCGTAGTCGGCATAGGCTCCACAGGCGGCAATCCGCGCCAAGGACATCACTTATCGACTGGCCCAGTAATCCTCGGCCCGCTCTTCCTGCTGTCCCTCAATCATGCACGCAAATTCATACTCGCGGTCATATGCTTGCTTGGCCGTGAGGAACCCCCCTTCGGTGAAGCGTCTACCCCTCTCTTCGAGCCATCCCCAAGCTTCATGTTCCCATATGGGAGGCAATAGACCCTGCTGCCGCAGCCAGTACTCGATGACGACTGGCGAGCGACGATGGATATCGCTCAGTACCTTCAGATCCGTAATACCCTCCTGATGGGTGTCCCTCAGAAACTGTAGCTCTTCATCACACCATGGCACGTGGTCCCGACCGATGGGGCCACCCTTGTCATCAACGTCATACGGGCACTCGTACAGCCCACCAAAGGGGGTGTAGCAGGTCGGAAAGACCGGTCGGATTGCTCCTATAGCCATGAGCCGGGTCCGAATCGCGATCGGGGTTCTCCCGTGCCTTCTTGCCAACTCATTAATGGTCATCCCTTGTTCAAATGAGGCCTGCAAGCTCCTCTGTTCCTCCTCAGACCACTTCGCGCCGCGCCTAGAATAATCGCTATCTTGCATCGCTCCCTCCTGGCATAGACCATCTATCTCCAGCGATTGCTGAGCAGCCTGTCTGGGCCATTCTGAGCGTCCGAACGCCGCAGCCTGGCGGATCTAGCCACCAAATGGCCTGGCCGGCGCTGATGACTCACAACTTGCTGAGACTGCTTACAAGAGATCCACATGCAGGGATTTCCGTTAGTAGTCCCAAGAGATCTACCGGACCGGGGGAGGCCCAGTCAAGCCCTTCTGGCTTAGAGACAGTGTACAGTTCGACCGGGCGAAGATAGAACTAGCCGTGCCGACGCTTGTTCGCAAATCTAAAAGAACGCACCATAATGGGTCGTGCTGTATCTCCGGGACCTGGCCTCATGTGAGTTGCCGCACCTAAATACCGGCGTACAGGTGCCTGTCGACAAGTCAGGAGGTTCGCCATGCCGCTCACCAGCCGTGGTGGAGTCCCGACGCATGCTGACCACGCCTGTTGGCCGACCGCGAGATACAGAGGATCCTCGTCGCTATAGCGAACGGCATGCTGCGAGCTGCGTGCCATCATGTTTTCATGTTTGCTCCGCAACTCAACCGGCAGTCAAAGTGCTGTATCAGCGACTCATAGACTACGGTAGGACGGGGCTTCTGAGGGGTTTTTCGGGCCATGGCTGTCTTCCTGCTTGCTGGAGCGAGCCTGGACTGGCACGGTAGCGCACTGAAGGCCGGAAAGGCGCCTATGATGCGATGGGAGGTCCAGCAACGGTGGAAGACGCCTTTGTCGGCATCGATGTAGCGATCGCCAAGAAAAAGCGCCTGCCTATCGTCGTTTGCACGAAGCGACAGGGACGCCTCCTGCCGCTGCCTCTGTCGATAGAGCCGCACGCCCTACCTCCGGCGGGTATTGGAAACGCTGGCGTACTGGACGAAGCTCGCGTAAGGCAGTTTGCACAGGAGACTGTGGCCTACCTGAAGGCGGTCGCCGCACGCGAGAAGCTGGTGATCCGGCGAATTGCCATCGACGCGCCACGAGCGCCCGCCTTAGCAGACACTGGCCGCAGGCAATGCGAGCAGGCCTTGAATGTGGCTGGGATCTCCTGCTTCTCCACGCCTACCGCCGAGCAGTTTGCCGAGGTCACCGCAAAGGCCCGAGCCCACCTCGCATCAGGGGGTCCTCTAGCGCACCTGCCCTACGCCAATAAGCTCTGGATGCTGGCTGGCTTTGAGCTCTTTTCCCAGCTTGGGCGGTTCGCCGAATGCCGAGAAGTCTACCCACACGCGATTGCGGTGGCTCTGGCGGCATCCCGTAGCCACAAGAGCGCTCCCGGTGCCGCTCTGGCACAGCTGATGGCGGCATCCCGATACACGGGCTGGCCGCATCCGGAAACAGCCATGCGGGAGCTGCGCGTTATCGGCAAGGGCAATGACCACGATCGGGTCGATGCCTACCTCTCGGCCTGGGTGGCCAGTCTGGAGGAGTCAGAGCTCTACGCCTCTGGCGCGCCACCAGATGATGTCATCTGGGTGCCCAGCCTTGTGGAGGCTGTGCCGCGGTGGACGGATATGCCGGCGGCAGAAAGTCGTCTCCAAACCAAGGGGGCCGAGGCTCGCAGCAGTAGCCAGCGCACCTCACGACAATTGGTTTGCCCGGCCTGCAACCAGCACATGTTTAAGGCATGGCCATCCGGCTGGGATGCACACGCGGCCCATCGGTGCGCCGGCGTCAGTGGAACCAGTCCCGAACAGCGTAAGGCAGAGTACAAGCGATGCTTTTCCCATCTATTTCCAAACAGGCAGTGATGGGCCCTGGCTAGGTATACCACCGGGCCGTCGCTCAAAGGCTACTGCTTTGGTCAACTACCAGTGGACTGACTGGAGAGCACGATTATTTTGCGCACAAATGTTGATGGCTACGACTGCTTTAAGCTATGCGCAAACTGCTAGCTCGTACACACAAGGGCAATTACCTCTGGAGCGACTGTGGGGGAGAACGTGGTTAAAACTAACTTAGCAATATCGAGAGAGATGGGCGCTGTTGGACGGATAATTGAAAAGGAATGGAGAAGTCGCAACAACAGCAGTTATCGCACTGTTTTTAACACTCATATTTCTACGTTCTTCGTGGTCCGTCATATTCCTGCCGACCTCCAGAGATTCGCCCTTCATGCGATTCTTCCTGTAGCGGTAATTAATAAATCGATTGGGGGGACAATCCGTCACGTATTGCTCGACAGTCGTGATCCCCATTCGCAGCGCCTTGGGCAGTGTCTATCGTTACTTGGTGTCAAGGTACTATGCCTAGATTTCAGCGACGAGCAAGGGATAGGGGATGCCTATCGAGCGTTGACTACAAGCCGCTCTGAATACACGCTCAGAAGGGTCGCCAATCAGACCGAGCAGGCGCTCTACCGTGACCTTATGTTTGGTCTGCTTAAGCGACCACGGCAGGAAGATTTTGACGCAATCCGAGCGCTTGCAGGGCAGGAGAACGGCCCGGACTCGGATTATTATCGATTTGCGGCGAAACAGTCGGCATTGGCGAATGAGTCACTCACCATTCACCCTGAATACGCGCTTGCCAAGCTATTCGATGTCGAGCCGGGTCGCCTGCCTGCAGAGGTCGACAAACTTCTACGAACCTCACGAGTTGACTTCCTGGTGACGGCTCGATCCACCGAAAATGAGCCTGCTTTCGTGGGCAAGCCAGTATGTGCCGTTGAGTATGACGGCCCCTGTCACTCACAACCAGATCAAGCCAGAAAGGATGAAATCAAGAATGATTTGTTCCGGCAGGCTGGTCTACCATTGTTACGCGTCGGCTATATTGAAGGAGCCCCTAAGCAGTCGAATTTGCAGCCTGTTAGGAACCGGGAGCCATTGTCCCAAGTTAACCTGATCATTCAGCGCACCATAGCTGGCTTTTGGGATTACAACCGGTCAGTGGCGGG
>JAFIFS010000096.1 GCA_020831895.1 Chromatiales bacterium | reverse complement strand
CGCGACTGGTGGTCGAACAGCAGCCGGTCCTCGCGCCGGCCGGTCAGCAGGTGCAGGCCGAGGCGCACCAGCCACAGGAACTCGCGTCCCTGCAGCAGCTGCCGCAGCTCGGCCCCGCTGATGAGCCCGTGCTCCGCGAGCTGCTCCGGGCGCGTGATGCCGAGATAGCGCCGGGCGATCCAGCCTACGGTCTGCAGGTCGCGCAGCCCGCCGGGGCTGCCCTTGACGTCCGGCTCCAGGTTGTAGGCGGTGTCGTCGTAGCGGTGATGGCGCGCCTGCTGTTCCTTGAGCTTGGCGGAGAGGAACGCGCGCGGTGGCCAGACGTCGTCGGCGTTGACCGCGGCCTGCATGCGCGCGAACAGCCTGGCCGGGCCGAGCAGCCAGCGTGATTCCATCAGCGTGGTGGCCACGGTCAGGTCCGCGCGGGCATCAGCATCGCACTCGGCCACGGTGCGCGCGCTGTGTCTTACCTCGATGCCGGCATCCCAGAGCAGCGCGAGAAAGCTGGAGACGCCATCGCGTCTGTCCGCATCCGCGGTCTCCTGCGCCTCGGGCAGCAGCACCAGCAGGTCGACGTCGGAGCAGGGGTGTAGCTCGCCCCGGCCGTAGCCGCCCACCGCCGCCAGCACGACGCCGGGCAGCTGCCCGGCGGCCGTGCGCCGCCAGCACTCGGTGATCAGCAGGTCCGTCGCGCGGGCGCGGTCGCCGAGCAGGGTCTCGGCGCTGGCCCCGGCGTTGAACATCTGCCGCTGGGCGGCCTCGAGGCTGGCCAGCGCCTTGCGCAGCCCGCCGAGCCCTGAGGCGCGATCCGCCAGCAGGGACTCGAACCGGTCCCAGTCCAGCGAGCGGCCGTGACCCTGCAGCACCGCCTCGGCCAGCTCGCGGTCCTTGGCCGCCTGATCGAGCACCGCGGTGGGCGGCGGACTCATGCCCTGTCTCCGGCTCCGAGCGTCAGCACCTCAAAGCCGTCCGCCGTGACGAGGATCGTGTGTTCCCACTGCGCCGAAAGCGAATGGTCGCGGGTGACCACGGTCCAGCCGTCGGCCAGCAGCCGCACGTGGCGGCGTCCGGCATTGACCATGGGCTCGATCGTGAACGTCATGCCGGCCTTGAGCTCGAGGCCGGTGCCGGGGCGGCCGTAGTGCAGCACCTGCGGGTCCTCGTGGAACACCCGACCTATCCCGTGGCCGCAGTACTCACGCACGACGCTGCAGTCCTGGGCCTCGACAAAGCTCTGTATCGCGTGGCCGATGTCGCCGAGCCGGGTGCCCGGGCGCACCTGGCGTATGCCGCGCCACATGGCCTCGAAGGCGATCCGGCTCACCCGCTCGCCCTGTATCGCGGGCTTGCCGACGAAGAACATCCGGCTGGTATCGCCGTGGAAGCCGTTCTTGATCACCGTGATGTCGATGTTGACGATATCCCCGCTGCGCAGCTTGCGGTCCCCGGGTATGCCATGGCAGACCACGTGGTTGACCGAGGTGCAGATCGACTTGGGGAAGCCGCGGTAGTTCAGCGGCGCGGGAATCGCCTGCTGCACGCGGGTGATGTACTCGTGGCAGATCTGGTCGAGCTCGCCGGTCGTGATGCCGGGCCGCACGTGCGCCCCGATCATGTCCAGCGCCTCGGCGGCCAGGCGGCCTGCCTGCCGCATTGCGTCCTGTTCTTCGGGTGTCTTGATGCTGACGGCCATGGGTCCTGGAAATCCGTGGGGAACGGTCCGGCCGGTCGAGCAGCCACCGCAATGGCGAGAGGGCAGCCATCCTCGGCGGCCGGCACATTGTTGGCGGCGGGGGGCTATGGTATAAAGCGCGCGCCCTCGAGGCAATCCATCAATCCACACGTGTATCGACACATCCGGCCGGGTGCCGGGTCCGCAGGCGGGCCTGGTTGCCGTATGGGATACGCGGAGGCTCAACCCGCACAAGGAGCTGTCATGGCAGACGTAAGCATGCGCCAGATGCTGGAAGCTGGCGTGCATTTCGGGCACCAGACCCGCTACTGGAACCCGCGCATGGCGCCGTTCATCTTCGGCGCCCGCAACAACATCCACATCATCAACCTGGAAAAGACGGTCCCGCTGTTCCACTCGGCGATCCGTTTCATCCGTTCGGTCGCGGCCGACGGGGGTACCGTGCTGTTCGTCGGCACGAAGCGCTCGGCGCGCGAGTCCGTGCAGGTCGAGGCCGCGCGCTGCGCCATGCCCAGCGTGACCCATCGCTGGCTCGGCGGCACGCTGACCAACTTCAAGACTATCCGTCAGTCGATCCGCCGCCTCGAGGAGCTCGAGGAGATGGAGAGCGACGGCCGCCTGGACCGGCTGACCAAGAAGGAAGGCCTGATGCGCCGGCGCGAGCGTGACAAGCTGATAAACAGCATCGGCGGCATCAAGGCCATGGGCGGCCTGCCCGATGCGCTGTTCGTCATCGACGTGGGTCACGAGAAGATCGCCGTGCACGAGGCCAACAAGCTCGGCATCCCGGTGGTGGCCGTGGTCGACACCAACTGCTCGCCCGAGGGCGTTCAGCACATGATCCCGGGCAACGACGACGCGATCCGCGCCGCCCAGCTTTACGCCGGTGCCGTGGCCGACGCCATCCTCGAAGGCAAGGCCTCCATCCCGGCACTGCCGGAAGGCGAGGACGAGTTCGTCGAGCTCGATGCCGAGGGCAAGCCGAAGCCGGCCCGTGGTCCGGCCGCGCGCCGTGGCGGCCGCCGTGGCAGCGGTGCCGGCACGGCCACGCGCACGCGCAGCGCACCCCGCCGCAGCAGCG
Organism: Chromatiales bacterium; assembly: GCA_020831895.1. Classification (GTDB taxonomy): domain Bacteria; phylum Pseudomonadota; class Gammaproteobacteria; order Steroidobacterales; genus JAFIFS01. The sequence continues at coordinate 4,357 of JAFIFS010000096.1, read as the reverse complement.
CCGCCGCCCCGGCGCCGGAAGCCGCCGCCGAGCCTGCCGCAGAGGCGCTCACACCGGCACCGGCACCGGCAGCGGATGCCAGTGAAGTCACCACGCCGGCTGCCGAGGCAGCCGCTGACGACAAGGCCTGAGCCCGCGCAGGACCAGGCCCAGTCCAGGGAGAGACAGACATGACAGTATCGGCAAGCGTCGTCCGGGAGCTGCGCGAGCGCACCGGCGTCGGCATGATGGAGTGCAAGAAGGCTCTGGTCGAGACCAATGGTGATCTCGACGCTGCCCAGGAGCTGCTGCGCAAGCGCGGCCAAGCCAAGGCCGACAAGAAGGCCGGGCGGGTCGCGGCCGAGGGCCGGATCGAGCTCGCGACCGCCGCCGACGGCGCCAGCGTGCTGGTCGAGATCAACTGCGAGACCGATTTCGTCGCCAAGGACGAGGGCTTCGAGAAGTTCTGCGCGATGGTGGCCGGTGTGGCCGCCAGCGGTTCGCCGGCCGATGCCGGGGCACTGCTCGCCCTGGCCGCGCCCGGCGGCGGCACCGTGGAGGAGGCCCGGCGCGACCTGGTCGCGAAGGTCGGCGAGAACATCACCGTGCGCCGCCTGGCCCGCGTGACGCCGAGGGGCAGCCTGGGCAGCTACCAGCACGGCACCCGCATCGGGGTGCTCGTCGATGTCGAGGGTGGCGACGAGGATCTCGGCCGTGATCTGGCGATGCACATCGCCGCCAGCAAGCCGCAGTTCCTCTCGGCCGATGACGTGCCTGCCGAGATGCGCGAGAAGGAGCGGGAGATCTTCGCCGCCCAGGCCGCGAACGAGGGCAAGCCCCCCGAAATCGTTGCCAAGATGGTCGAGGGCCGGCTGCGCAAGTACCTTGGCGAGATCACGCTGCTCGGCCAGCCCTTCGTCAAGGACCCCGACCAGAGCGTCGAGAAGCTGCTGAAGCAGCACAAGGCGCAGGTGCTCGGCTTCGTGCGCCTGGAGGTCGGTGAGGGTATCGAGAAGAAGACGGAGAACATCGCCGAGGCGGTGAGGGCCATGGAATCGCAGGCCTGAGCGATGACCGAGCCGCAATCGCCCTATCGCCGGGTCCTCGTCAAGCTCAGTGGCGAGGTGCTGATGGGCAACGAGGACTACGGCATCGAGCCGGCGATGCTCGCCCGGGTCGCGGCTGAAATCCACGAGCTCAGCCAGCTTGGCATCCAGACCGGCGTCGTCATCGGCGGTGGCAACATCTTCCGGGGTGCGGGCCTGGCCCGCGCCGGCATGGACCGGGTCACCGCCGACCACATGGGCATGCTGGCGACGCTCATCAACTCGCTGGCGCTGCAGGATGCGCTGGAGCGTGTCGGCGCCCATGCCCGCGTGATGTCTGCGCTGCAGATCCACGAGGTCTGCGAGGACTACATCCGCCGCCGTGCCGTGCGCCACCTGGAGAAGGGGCGCGTCACGATCTTCGCGGCTGGAACCGGCAACCCGTTCTTCACGACCGATACCGCCGCGGCCCTGCGCGCGATCGAGGTCGGGGCCGACCTGCTGATCAAGGCCACCAAGGTCGACGGGGTCTACAGCGCGGATCCCGAGAAGGACCAGAGCGCCCGGCGCTATGACCGCCTGACCTTCGACCAGGTGCTGAGTGACAAGCTCAACGTCATGGATGCGACCGCAATCGTCATGTGTCGCGAGAATCACCTGCCCATCCGGGTATTCGATCTGCGCCGCCCCGGTGATATGGTGCGGCTGGTCAGCGGCCAGGACGTGGGCACACTGGTCGTCGCTGACTAAGGGGCACCGGCGCGGGTGCCCGGCTGCGCGAGGCGCGCGCAGTGCGACACAGGGCATGGTTTGCCGTCCGGCAGGCCAGTAGAGTACCGGCATCCTTCCCGGGCGCCGGCCAGGGGAGCAGGAAGGGGAAACAGGGATGATCACCGAGATCAAGGCTGATGCTGCTGACCGGATGGGCAAGTCCGTCCAGGCGCTGGCGCAGACGCTGAAGAAGCTGCGCACCGGCCGCGCCCACCCCAGCCTCGTCGATCACCTCACGGTCGATTATTACGGCGCCGAGGTTCCCCTGAGCCAGGTGGCCAACATCGCCGTCGAGGATGCCCGCACGCTGAGCATCACGCCATGGGAAAAGAACATGGTGCCCGTGATCGAGAAGGCGATCATCAACGCCAATCTCGGCTTGAACCCGAACACTGCCGGCACCGTCATCCGCGTGCCGCTGCCGCCCCTGACTGAGGAGCGCCGGCGTGATCTTGCGCGCCTGGTCAAGCAGGAGGCCGAACAGGGCAAGGTCGCCGTGCGCAACGTGCGCCGGGATGCGCTGAACGACCTGCGTGACGCGCTGAAGGAAAAGATGATCAACGAGGACGAACACCGTCAGGCGGAGACCCAGATCCAGGAGCTGACCGACAAGTATGTCGCGCAGGTTGATCAGGTTTCTGATGAAAAGCAGAAAGAAATCATGGACTTCTGATATGTTTCCCGACGCCGTCAAGAACCTGCACCCGCTCCCGCGCCATGTCGCGGTGATCATGGACGGCAATGGCCGCTGGGCACAGTCGCAGGGACGCCAGCGGCACTTTGGTCATCGTGCCGGAGTGCGCAGCGCCCGGGCGCTGGTCGAGGCGGCGGCCGAGCAGCAGATCCAGGTGCTGACGCTGTTCGCGTTCAGCAGCGAGAACTGGAAGCGGCCGGCAACGGAGGTGGACGGCCTGATGCGGTTGTTCGTCGAGGTGTTGCAGCGCGAAGTCGATGCGCTGCATGAGAACGGCATCCAGCTGCGGTTCATCGGCGCGCGTGACACGCTGCCCACAATCCTGCGCAAGCGGATGGCCGATGCCGAGGCGCGGACTGCGGGCAATACGCGGATGACGCTGGTGCTGGCGGTCGCCTACGGTGGTCACTGGGACATCGTCGAGGCGGTGCGCCGGGTGGCGGCCAAGGTCAAGAGTGGCCACATCGAGCCGGGGGACATCGACGAGCAGCTGATCCAGCGCCACACTGCGCTGGCCGGGCTGCCGGCTCCCGACCTGCTGATCCGCACCGGCGGGGAGAAGCGGATCAGCAACTTCCTGCTCTGGGACCTGGCCTACACGGAGTTCTACTTCACCCCCACGCTCTGGCCAGAGTTCGATACCGGGCGCTTCCGCGAGGCGCTCGAGCACTACCGCTCGCGCCAGCGCCGCTTTGGCGGCGTCGTGCCCGTGCGTGAAGCCGTGGCCGGCGATTAGCCGGCCCGGCGCACCCGTGCACCGGCCAGGGCCCGCGGGTTGCCGATGAGCACCCTGCTGCAGCGCGTGATTACCGCGGTCATCCTGGTCGCGGCCCTGCTGTTCGTCCTGTTCTGGCTGCCTCCGCTGGCCGGCGTCGCCCTGTTCACGCTGTTCCTGGCCGCCGGCGGCTGGGAATGGGCGGCATTCTTCGGCTGGCACCATGCCGGCGGCCGGGCCCTGTACGCTCTTCTGGTGACGGCTGGCGTCCTGGCCGGTTTCCTGCTTCTGCCCGGCCCGGGTGCGCTGGCCCCGCTGCTCTGGCTCAGCCTGTTCTGGTGGGGGCTTGCGCTGGTGGCTGTCCTGCGCTTCCCGCACCCGATCGGTCGCGCCGCCGCCGCCGCCGGGGGATTGCTGGCGCTGGTGCCGGGCGGCGTGACCGCGGTGACATTACTGGATAAGCTTCCCGCCGGTCCTGCGCTGCTGCTGCTGGTGCTGGTGATCGTCTGGGCCGCTGACGTGGGCGCCTATTTCGCCGGACGCCGCTGGGGCCGGCGCAAGCTTGCGCCGCAGGTCAGCCCCGGCAAGACCTGGGAGGGCGTGGCCGGCGGCCTGTCTGCCGCAATGCTGGTAGCGCTGGCCGGCGGCTGGCTGCTTGCCTACCCGGCTGGCGTGGAGCTGGGCGGGCTTGCGCTGGTGCTTCTGGGTCTTGCAGTGGGCGGGATCTCGATCCTGGGCGACCTGACGGTCAGCATGTTCAAGCGCAACGTGGGACTGAAGGACAGCGGCCGCCTGATTCCCGGCCACGGCGGCGTGCTGGACCGGGTGGACAGCATCATGGCTGCGGTGCCGCTGTATGCGCTGGTGCTGCTGCTGGCCGGAGGCTTTGGGCCGTAGGGGCGGGGGCTGTGTCCTTGCCCCGGTGGGAGTGCAAGTGGAGGTGGGAGCGGCTTCAGCCGCGAACCAGTTTCAGGAAATTGAAGGGATTCGCGGCTGAAGCCGCTCCCACGGGGGAGGCGCTGCTATCCTGCCGCGGCCAGGTCCTTCACCGGCCCCCCGGACAGGGCGCCAACCAGTTGGCTGATGCTGGATAATCCATGCCGCTGCAGGTAGGTCGAGATACCTTCGTTGATCTTCCGACAGACCAGCGGG
>JAFIFS010000107.1 GCA_020831895.1 Chromatiales bacterium | reverse complement strand
CCTGTCGCAGCGGCGAATTCGGGTGCCCTGACACCGCTCAGCGACGATCAGTGCGCGGCAGCGAGCGCTGCAGGCAGGTATAGGCGTCGGTGAGGCGCGGGCAGCAGCCAGCGAAAAGGTGCTTTATTCGGCTTATACTCTGTATCGACGGTGCTTGCTGATGGCATGGCATGTCGAATCCCGCAGCCAGAGGCCCTGGAAGCCATCTTGAAGGACGTCGATCACATCGTGGAAGTGACGGATGATGAGATTGCCGAAGCCATGCGAATCCTTTATGAGTGCACGCACAATTCTGCTGAAGGTGCTGGTGCTGCAGCCATTGCTGCCATTGCAAAGGAACGCGAACTCCTTGGGAGCATGCGGGTGGCAGCAGTCTTGAGCGGTGGTAATGTGGATCGTGAGACTTTTGCAGATGTTCTTAGTGGTTCAAACGAATGAGTTTTAACTTGATCAAGCCTCGGTAGCCACGCCTGAAGGACGAACAGCAGTGTCCAGCCGTTGAACAGGCGGTCGCTAAGTGGGGAGGCTGGGAACGCCCGGTTCGCTCAGCTCTTCTGTTGGCTGTCGAGTCGGGTCTTGCTGGGCGATTCGCCAAACAGTCGCGCGTAGTCGATCGCAAACTGACCGGGGTGGGAAAACCCGAGATCGAATCCGATCTGCTGCACGCAGCGTTCGTTTTTCCTGGCGAGAATCCGGCGCCGTGCAGCGTGCAGCCTCAGCACTTTTGCATGTGCGTGAGGTGATCGCCCAACCAGTTCCTTGAACGCGTAAAAGAGCAGGCGCCGGCTGGCATGCGTGGCCTCGCAGAGTTCGGTCACACTGGGCGGGTTGTCCAGCCGACTCCGTATCAGCTCCTCGGCCCGGCCTACGAGGCGCCGGCGCAGCGCATGGCTGGTAGGGGCAGATCGGATCTGTAGGTTTCCCTGGACCAGTGCGATGATGTTTCCTGCCAGAGCGATGCCGGTACTCACCTGGGAATGGCGCATGTCCGGTTGGGAGAGTATCTGGTGGACCACCCGCGCCACGTGGGTGGTGATGTGCGGTGTCGACTTGACGCACCAGCGGTTCCACAGGTCTTCTGCGGAGCTCTGGTGCTCGGCCTGCACGATCCGCTCGGCCAGGGCCACCGGAATCGAGATGCCTTCCTGGCGATGACCCGCGACCATCTGCTGGTACACGTCACCACCCGGATCGAGCAGGAGCATCTCTCCCTCATCGAGCTGCTGGCCCCGATACCGGCTGCCCACACCGCTGCCGGTGATGGGGGAGATCGTGAAGAATTCCTCGGCGCGCCGCCCTGAGCACACCAGCGTCCGATTGGCACTGCCACCGTAGACAAGACAGTCGCCGACACTCGTGGCCGACATCACGATATCGATCGGGCCGCGGTCGGACTGGGTGACTTCCACGTCCCAGATGCGCGCGAGCGCTTCCTGGAACTGCTCTACAGACTGGCAGCGGATTGTATTCATGGCATCCAATAGACGCCCTCGCGACGGAATATTCCATCCAGGCGATCCATACGCCAAGCAAACAATAGCAAACTATCGCATTGGCACCGCATGCCCAAGCCGCGTGCGCTCTGCCGTGCACTATTTCGACTGTTCTGTCGGGCATGCTTTTATATACTAGCGAACTTTGTTCGAAAAGCTGATCTCGGCCGACGGCGCAACCTGGCCTGGCCGCATGTCGGGCTGAAACCCAGCCCATCCGATCTGACTGGCCTTGTGGATCAACGCGTTACCTGACGGGACCAAAAAATGTATAGCAAGATCCTGATACTCACCCTCGCGACTGCATTGCTGGCAGCCTGCGCCACTGGCCCCAGAGTCGAGACCATACAGGCACCAGGCGCCGATCTGTCGGCCTATCAGTCCTTTGCTTTCGTTGAGCCGTTGGGGACGGATCGCGCGGGTTACGCCAGTCTGATTTCCCAACAGCTGAAGTTCTCGACCCGACGCGAGCTCGAATTGCGTGGCCTGAACTACGTTGATGATCCGTCGGAGGCCGACCTGCTGGTGAATTTCCAGGCACATCTGGACGAGCGGATCCGGACTCGATCGGTGCCGGAGCCCTACATGGGGCCAACGTTCTACGATTACCGCTACGGCTATTACTCGCCGTGGCCTACCTACACCACGCGCACCGAAATTGAACAGTATTCGGAAGGTACGCTGGTCGTCGACCTGATCGATGCAGCCCGGAACGAGATGGTCTGGGAGGGGGTAGCGCGCAATTCGGTCAATGATAAAACCCGTCGAAATGCTGCCCGACTGATCGACGAGGCGGTTGCCAGGATGTTCGCAAAATTCCCATAGATCGACCGACCTGATGGGATGCTCAATACCAGCGTCCGATGTTCACTCCTGTGCGCACGGACACCGGCCCGATGTCGACACTCGGCCCAGCGATACCGATATTGGCGTAGATCCCACCGTTCGAGCAGCCGGTGAGCAACAGCCATACGGACAAAAAGCCGGCGGCGAGAAGCGCGCGCCGACCCGTGCTGGACATGCTGCAGTAAAGATCGGCTTGGGCTGTGACAATTCGCATATGCTGGTGCTCCAAAATTATCAGCGGATAGCGGCGTGTTCTGCAGCAGGCTCCCAGCTCTGTATCAGGAAACCCGCGCCGCTGGGATCGTTCAGGATGGCGACCTTGCCGCCGCGCGGATTGTCCTGCGGCGGTAGCAGGATCTCGCCGCCGAGCGCCTCGGCAGCGGCTGCCGTCGTTGCCGGATCCGCGACCCGCACATAGGCCACCCAGGTGTCTGCGATGCGATCCACCGGCTTCAACAGGATGCCGACTCGCGGTGCGCCGCCAGCGCTGAGGTAGCGATAGTCGCTGTCGGCGCCACCAAGGTGCGCGACGTCGTAGTCCGGCACCAGAGCGCGATAAAAAGCCAGCGTAGCGTCCGGCTCCGAGCTCCAGATTTCATTCCACAGCCAGTCGCCAGGCTGGGCGGGGCGGTCCACCGGGTCGCCGCCGTGAGGCTCGATCAACGTGAGCACGGCGCCCTGCGGATCGGCAACCACGGCGACGATGCCCCGTTGCGGGATATCCAGAGGGGGATGGTAGACGGTGCCGCCGGCGGCCTGGACCGTGGCCATGGCCGCGTCCATGTCTGGAACGGACAGCACCGGTATCCAACGTGACACATTGACGTTGCGATTGACGCGGCGGGCCACCACCATCCCGCCGATGACATGGCCGTCGTGCTCGATGAGGGTATAGTTTTGTCCGCCTCCGAGGCCCACGTCGCGGAAAGTCCAGCCAAACAATTCCCCATAGAAGCGCCGTGCCGCCGCGGGATCTTCCGTCAGCAGATCGTGCCATACGACCTTGCCCGGTATGGGCTGCGTACCGACGGTATCCACGGGCGGAATACGGGCCACATCGAGACCGACACAGCCGCCGACGACGATGAGCATGAGCGCGGCGAATGCAAGGCGCGCGCCTGTGAGTGGCAATCGGGTCACTGCTGAGCTCCTGTGATAAGCCGCCGTACCGGGGGGCGTCGCCGCATTCGAGGGTTCGACCAGGAACTGCGATGCGAATTTGTTATACCAGCTTCAACGGCGCTTGTCATTGCTGCATGCCGAGTGGATCAATCGCCTGTGAGTTGCCAGGCTTTGTGCACTTTTCAGACTGTTCTGGCTCAAACGCCGCTCTCATACTGGGCGACGAGGTACATCCCGTTGCAGGCGCATATCTCTGCCCAGGGGCTGGCACTCGAGCAACCAAATGGAGCATCAGCATGGAGCATCAGCAATGATTCGAAATGCGCTACTCGCCATCGTGCCCTTCGTGCTTGGAGGTCTTGTCCACACCGCAACCGCCGATGCACCACCGCCAGTTGCCGGCCCCGGCGTGGAGACGCAGACCGGGCAGGCGGTCTATCAGCTGCCGCGCGATCATGCCTGGCATGGCGGCGCGTTCTACCAGACCAACGACTACAACGAGTGGCACTACATCACCGCCCTGGGCCGCGATGTCGAGACGGGCGAACGGATCTCCGTGTTCTGGGTGCCGCTTGCGCAGGGTTGGATGGCCCAGGAGGGCCGACCCTTGCACAACGTGCTGTTCGCTTTCCAGAACCTGGAGACCGGGGAGTTTCATACCTCCATGCCCTACATCACGGGCCCATTGAATACCGATGGCTCTGTGCCTGATGCAGAAGATTTCTGGTTCAAGTACTCCATCGACGATGGCAAGAACGGCTTCACGACCGAATACGACTACCCGACCGAGACCTGGAAATTCTCCGGTTACAACACCAAAGACGACGAGTGGAACCAGCCGTTCAAGCTTGACATGACAGCGACGCTGGAGGCGCCCGGTTATGTGCCCATGGCCTACTGGGGCCTGGAAAGTATCGGTGTGGATCCACAGAATCGCCAGAATCCCGAATCCATGTTCGGGCTGACCTATTACTACACCGCACCCCGGATGGCTGTGGAAGGCACCGTCGAGGTCGGCGGTCGAACCATCAAGTTCGATGGGACCGGCTGGTTCGAGCACCAGTGGGGCAATTTCCGCAACACTTACCAGTACCGCTACTTCTGGGCCTGGTTCCGCTTTGACAACGGCGACATGATGACCTTCCGCCAGTATTACAAGGGAGAGGATTTCCGCGATCCACATTATCATGTCAACCGCCACCTGTTCATGAACGGCGAAACTTTCGAGCGCTCCTATGCCTTTGGTGACGCCATCAAGGTCATCCCGTCGCGGATGTGGACATCGCCCAAGTCAGGCAAGTCGTATCCCTGGTGGGGCCGGATCGAGACGCCGCAGGGCACTTACTACTACGAACCGACCCATCCGGAACAGGAAGGCTTCGCACTTGCGGGTGCCTACATCGAGGGTACCATCCAGTTGCGGGAGGGATCTCCCGACGGCCCGATCGTGGCCACCGGTTTCACCGAAATGATTGCGCTCACCGAGCCTTTTGAAGACGGCAGCGACCCCTCCTCCGGGCCGCCCATCTCGCGCGGCTTGCCCGAAGACGAAGACGGCCCCTGGACGCCCAAGCTTTAGGACTGAACGCCACAATGTGGATTGTAAAGTCATCAGGAGCGAGGTGTGATTCGGGCGGGCCGCGATGAAAGAATGCCTCGCACGCTC
>JAFIFS010000084.1 GCA_020831895.1 Chromatiales bacterium | reverse complement strand
CCCCGGCGGGCCCCGGGGGGGCCCCCCGGGAATCCGGGGGGGTTGGGGGGGGGTCGCCCGCCGGCCCCCGGGCCCCTGGGGGCGCCGGGGGCCTGGCCAGGTATCAGCGGGCGATTACCTCGAGCTCCACGCGGCGGTTGCGCGCCCTGCCCTCGGCTGTAGCGTTATCGGCGATCGGCCGATCGATGCCGTAGCCCCGGGCCGGGGCGAGCTGGGCCAGCGGCACACCCTGCTCGATCAGGAACTGCCGCAGGGCCTCCGCGCGCTCCTGCGACAGGCGCTGATTGAAGGCGACTGGCCCCGTGTTGTCAGTATGCCCCTGGGGCTCGACCACCACCGTCGGATTACGACGCAGCAGCTCCGCTGCCGCGATCAGCGACTCGCGGCCGGTCGCTGCCAGCCGCGCCGAGTTGGTCTCGAAGCGTACGTTGGGCAGCTCGATGACCTCCGGAACCGGCGGGGGCGGCGGGGGCGGGGGCGGGGGCGGCGGGGGCGGCGGGGGTGCAGGCGGGGGTGGTGGTGGCGGCGGCTCCTGAGCCATCACCGGCGCGGGCGTGCGCGAGCCGATGCCGACCTGGAAGCCTACGTTGACCAGGAGATCCGAGAAGCCACCGCTGGCGTTCTCCCAGCGGTACAGCACCTCGCTGCGCAGCGCGATGCGGTCCGTGATGTCGGTCAGCAGCCCGACCCCGCCCTGCAGCTGCAGGTTGTCGCGGTCACGCTCGCCCCGGATGTTCGTATTCAGGATGCCGGCCCCGACCAGCACGTAGGGCGAAACCCAGTTCTCCCGACCGTAGACGTGCATTGCGTTCAGCGACAGCGCGTTCAGGCGCTGGCGCGAACCACCGGGCTTCGGGTTCAACACCAGCGACTGCAGGTCGAGCTCGAGATTCCAGTTGTCGGAGGCGACCCAGCCTGCGCCGATGACACCGCCAGGCAGCTTGCGCCGCCTGAGCTCCCGATCACGGTCGGGCAGGATCCACGTGCCCATGAATTTCAGATAAGGCTCCTCGACGCCGCCACCCGAGGCAGCGTGGGCCGTGCCCTGCCAGGCCAAGGCTGACAGGCCGGCGAGCAGGCCGAGGGCGGCTGACTTTGCGCTGGCAACTCTCATCGGTCCTTCCCTTTCTGCGGTGTTGTCCGGTCCCGGATGTTGCAACTACACAACAGATTGGCCGGGCATATGGCTGTGGCTGCGTGTCCCCAAGTCTTTATTCAGCAACCATTGCGCATAACATACCCCAGTCCCTGTTGCGTAGCCACATGCAGGCTCCGTCAGCCGAGTCAGTCCCGGCACAAAGTCAGTCGCGCCCGCCTTCCTCGAGCAGGCACCTGAGCTCGCCCAGCCGCGGCGCCCATTGACGCCAGCGGCCGATCGAGCGGCTGTGCAAGTGCTCACGAACCTGCAGCGCACTCGCAGTAGCCACCGCGCGGGCATCGGCCGCAAAGTCCAGGCATGCGGCCGACCACTCGAGGCCAGAGAACGCCAGCACCCGGCGAAGCTCGCACTCAGGGTCGGCGACCAGGGACTCGTACTGGACCTCCAGAAAGCGCCCCGGCAGCGTCCGGCGCCAGTGCGCAGCCAGCCGGTCGAAGCTCTGCCACCAGCGGCCGATGTCGAGCAGATCCCAGCTGTAGTCGTAGTAGTGGAAGTCGCGGGCAAAGAGCTGACGGAAGTTTCCGAGGCAGGTATCGAGCGGGTCCCGCCGCAGGCACAGCATCCGGGCATCAGGCAGAGCGCGCGCGATGATGCCGCAGTTGAAGATATTCAGCGGCAGCTTGTCGGTCAGCCTCGCATGGCCGGCAGCCAGGCCCACCGTTTCGTCAAGGTACCGCTGGCCGATGGCCGCGCAATCGGCCGCTGTGGCAGCCTGCAGTGTGGCCGGGTCCAGCACCCGTCCGCCCGGGGTCGCTGCTGCGCGCTTGATCAGCAGCGGCAGGTGAGGCAGCTCACCTCCGGGCGCAACTTCCGGATGCTGGGCCAGCATACGTTCCAGCAGCGTGGTGCCCGAGCGCGGCATGCCGACTATGAACAGCGCCCGGCCATGGCGGGTCGGTGACGGCAGCGGGCCGGGTGCGGTCCTGGCTGCGGCTGCAAAGCAGGCGGCATCATGCTCATGGCTGTACCGGCTGCGCGCCCGCCAGGCCGCCTTGCCCATGCGCAGTCGATCGAACGCGGCATCCATGTCGCCAACGCGCTCGGCGATGCGCGACAAGGCGACGTTCAGGTACAGCGCGGCCTCGATCTCGGTGCCCGCCTCCTGAAGCAGGCCTTCGAGATCCAGCTGCATACTGGGCAGCTCGGCTGGCGCGGCAAGTTCGGCCAGCGGTGGCCAGGCCCGCCAGAATCTCCGGTCAGCCGCGATACCGGCACGAAAATGCTCGAGTGCTGCCTCCGGCCGGCCGATGAAGCGGCAGGCGGCCCCGAGATTGAAGCGGAAATCGGCCCGCTCTGGCCTGAGGCCTACCGCGCGCGAGAATGCCAGCGATGCCTGCAGCTGGTCTCCCGTCCGGGCCAGCACGACACCGGCGGTATCCAGTGCGAGCGCATCACCGTTGGGCAGTGCCAGCACCCGGGCCGCGGCGTCACGCGCCGCCGGCCAGCGATGGACAGAGACCAGCATCTTCGCCAGCTGGGCCTGGTATTCGGCCCGGTCGGGCTTCAGGCGGGCCGCCCGCTCCAGGCGCCCGAGAGCCTCGGACGCCTGCCTTCGACCGGCGGCGGCCAGCCCGGAGAGGAACCAGGCATCCGCATGGGAGGGGTCGGCCTCGAGCAGCGCCGAGCAGCACTGCGCCACCTCGTCCAGCCTGCCGGCAGCCAGAGCCTTCTGGGCACGGCGATGCAGAGCATCCAGGCTCATGGCCGCCCCAGGGGCGGCGAACTGGCCAGCCTGGGTCTAGAAATCGAAGCGGTAGGAGAACTCGAGGCCGACGCGGCGCGGAGGCGTGACCACCTTATAGTAGCGGCGCAGGTCGAAGCCGTTGACGTCGCGGATGAAGCTCGGGTCACCGCGCACGCCGGTCTCGCCGTAGGTGTTGAACAGGTTGTCGACATAGAGCCGCGTGGACCACTGGCTGCTCGAGACGCCAAGCGCGATGCCGTGCAGGGCAAAGCCGGACAGCGCCTCGCCATTGTTGCGCAGGCCGGGAGTCGTGTACACGTCGCTCTGGGCGCTGAGCCGGTAGTCCGCCTCCAGCAGCAGGTCGTTGACCAGAGGCTGGCTCCAGTTCAGCACCAGGCTGCCGCGATGGCGCGGGCTGCCCGGCAGCCGGTCGCCGGAGAACTCGGGTGGCTCGCCCCCTGGCACCAGCACCGGGGAATCGGCCGTGAGCCGGGCCGAGGTCAGGGTATAGTTCGCCAGCAGGCGCAGCTGGTCCGTCAGCAGCGCATCGACAGACAGCTCAATGCCCCGGCTGCGCGCGCGCGAGCGGTTCACGGTGATGGGCACGGAGCCGGCCTCAGTTCGTCCAGCCACCTGGATGTCATCCCAGTCGATAAAGTAGAGCGCTGCGGTCCCACTGAGCCGGCGGTCAGCCGACTGGACCCGAAGCCCCACCTCGACGTTGGTCGTCTGGTCCGGACTGAAGCCCTCCTCGCCCGGCGCCGCGCAGACCGCCTGGGTCTCTGGCGGCTCATCCGGCGCGCAGGGACGGATCGGGTTGACGCCGCCGACCCGGTAGCCCTCGCTTACGGTCAGGTAGCCGAAGTACTCGTCGGAGAACGCATAGGACGTGCTGAACTTGAACAGTGTCCCATTGTCGCGCACGCTATTCTGCGTGAACACCGGGTCGAAACCCTCGGTGAGCCCGAACAAGAGCGGCAAGTCGAAGCCGACGTTCTGGTCGATCCTGTAGCCGTACCAGCGCATGCCCAGCGTCGCGGCCCAACGATCCGTCAGGTCGTAGCCCAGCTCGCCGAACAGCGCCTGCTCACGGCGGGTGATCTCGGTGAGCTGGTAGTACTCGACCTCGTCGGGCCGGTCGATGCCGAAGAAGTCCGGGATGCCGGGCACGAACTCGAGGCTGAGCGCATCGACCTCGAAGCGATTGTAGAAGGCGCCAACGATCCAGTTCAGAGGCCCGTCGTCATTCGATACCAGGCGCAGCTCCTGGGTAACCGTCTTCTCCTCGAAATCCTCGCGCGTGAAGGCAGCGAACGCAGGAAAGGCCTCGTAACCGAACTCGAAGTCGAGCAGCAGGTCCGTCTGGTCGCGCTGGCCGACCTCGTCATACTGCCCATAGCCGGTGGCTGAGGTCAGTGTCGCGAAGCCGAGGTCGAGAACCACCTCCAGGGCCAGCAGGTGGTTCTCGCGGTCGTTCGGCTCGAGGAAACGATGGGCCGACTCGTACCTGCCGGTGCCGAAGGCATCCCGGTGGTTGATCTGCCGGGCACCGACTTTCTGGCGCTGGTAGTACCAGGTGAGGTCTGCGGTGACGAAGTCCAGCGGCACCCAGCGCAGGCCTGCGCGGGCGGCCAGCGTTTCCTCGGTATTGGCGTTGCGCTTGCTGCGCAGGTTCGCGGCGACGTCGGCCGGGTCCGAGAAGTCCGGCTGTGGGTTCGATATGCCCGGCTCGCTCACGAGGAAGTTGTAGTCGATGAACCCGGGGGCGTCGTAGTATCCGACCGCCGCGCGCAGCGCGAGCCGCTCGGCGATCAGCGGGAGGTTCAGCACGGCAGACACGTCACCGCCGACACCGCTGCTCTGGCTGTAACCGTAGATGTCCCCGCTGAGGCTGAGCGAGCTTGCCGAAAGGTCCGGGCGCGACGGTATGTAGCGGATTGCACCGCCGAGGGTGCCGGCACCGTACAGCGTGCCCTGGGGGCCCAGCAGCACCTCGACCCGCTCGATGTCGAGCAGCCGGAGGTCCATATAGAAAGGTATGTCCCCCATATAGGTCGAGAGCGATTCGCCGGCCGAATTGCCGGTGAACTCGCTGGCGGTCAGGGCGCTGGCGTTGAGACCGCGGGCAACGACGGGGTTTCCATCCCGTCCGCCCTGGTCGACCAGATGCACGCCCGGCACCAGGCGCAGCGCGTCCCCGAGGCTGCTGAGCCGCTGGCGGGCGATGTCCTGGCTGGACAGTGCTGCGATGTTGAACGGGACCTGCTGCAGGGTCTCCGTGCGCCGTGTCGCCGTGACGACGATTTCCTCGAGCATCACGGGCTGGGCGAGCACGACCTGGGCCGGGAGGCTGCCAAGCGCCGCAGCGACCGCGGTGGCAAGCCCTCGAGCGCCGACCGGCCCTGCAGGAGTCTGCGGAAACTTGTCCATGACTGTGTATCACCTCATCCAGGAATGACCCGGGGCCGCGTTGCCGGCCTCCGGGGCCGAACTGCACCACCGGGACAGGTATTTTGTAAACGATCCAGCTTCAAATCGGCACGATGTCACCCGAAACCCGTGGCCCGGATCGCGAAACTGTGCGCCGGGTCACAGAGCCATCGTCACTCCGCCCCCGCGGCAGCCTGCCGCACCCGGAAATTGCCGTCCGCACAGCGGCTTGCCAGACGCCATGGCGGGATGTAGGGTAGGCGGGCCAATCCGCACAGTGAGGGGTAAAAGCCCACCACAGCTTTCGGGGGGTTCGTGGCCAGGGGTCTTGCATTCGCAGCCCGGCGACTGTCGGGCGCGAGGGGGTCAACCGGGCACTTTTGGGTTCCAATTCCGTGGAGGAGATTCGCATGAGAAAGCTAGGCGCATACCTAGGCGCACTCGCGACAGGTACGCTGGCGCTGTCAATGCAGGCTCAGGGGCAGGTCGTCGAACTCTCGATCGACGAGGGGTCTGCCACCTCGCCGCGTGCGGCCAGCTGCACCGGTTTCGACCTGCTGTTCGCCGGGGAGGACTGCACGTATAACAACACCGGGTCATTTGGCGGTCCCTGGATCGGGCCGCAGACCCGCGACGGCTTCTTCCCGCTGGGTGAGGCGCGCATCTTCGCGGACGGCCCGATCCCGGCCGGCGCCGTCGCCATCCCGCTGTCCGGCACGATAGAGATCGACCGCACGGGCGCCTGCTCGGAGCACACGATCGCCGCCACGATCCAGATGGGCCCGTTCACCCGTAACTTCCAGGGCAACGCCCGTCGCCAGGTCGATGACTTCCCGAACGGCATCACGCAGACGATCGCGACCACGCCGTTCGCCAGCGGCGAAGCCAACCTCGAGGGCGGCTGCGACTACACGCTGGGCGCCAACGGCGTGCCGGACCTCCTGACCGGCCCGGATGGTGACTTCCCGGGCAACGTCCAGGCCAGCGCCTGGACAGGACCCGCGGGCCAGGAGATCTCGCGCTTTGGCGGCTCCACGACGCCGAATCCCGGCGCGCAGGCGGTAGCTACGGTCGGCGCCGGCTACGAGTGCCTCGTAAGCACCGGCGCCTGCGGAGCCGGTGACGTGGCGTTCGCTTGGAACACGGCCGAGCGCGCGTCGTGGAACAACATCGTCGGCAACATCTCAACGAACGCGAACGGCGACATCGTCGATGCGTTCCTGTACGTGGTTCATGACGAGATCGAGATCGCGACCTTCGCGGGCCAGCGCATCACCTTCTGGGCCTACACGGTCGAGCTGACCGCATCTGGCGAGGGACCGCCGGGACCGGTTGAGATCGAACAAGAGGCCCTGGCCGTCCAGGACGGCGAGGCCGTCATCCCGGTGCGCACAGACACGGGCGTGCCGGATCCGGTCGAGGTGTCGATCCAGACCAGCCCCGAGAACGGCACCGTGCTGGTCAGCGGCTCGCCGGGCAATGCGGCTGATATCTCGATCACCTACACGCCGAATGCCGGCTTCTCCGGCACGGACAGCTTCCAGTACCTGGTCGAGACCACCGGCGCATTGCCTGCCGGCGGCATCTCGGGCGCCAGCAGTCCGGAAAGCGCGCTGGTGACCGTGACGATCGAGGTGATCCAGCCCGGTGCCAATGACGTGACCGTCAGCACCCGGCGCAACGCCCCGATCCTGATCGACGTGCTGGCAAACGACGTTGGGTTCACGGACCCGGTCTTCCTGGACGTGGTGGTCCCGCCGGGCCTCGGCACCGTCCAGATCGTTGATGCCGACGGCATCCCGGTCACTGACGAAGAGGGCAACCAGGCTAACCTCCGGATTCTCTATACACCTGACCTGGCAGCGACGGCAGGCCAGACGGGCCAGCAGGACGTGTTCACCTACACGGTCAGCGCCACCGGCGGCGACCCCGATGTGTTCGTGTTCACGCAGCTGGTGCAGAACGTACCCTTCGGCATCGTCGACTCCGATGTGTCTCCCAGCCTGAACGTGCTGGGCGGCAGCGCGACCGTGGACAATGGCTCGGTGTCTGTCTCGGGTCTCGCCTGGGAGTCGTTGAATCCGAATGCCTCGGCAGACTACCTCAGCGACTGGTCGACGGCTGTCGGTGAGGGTGTCACCGTCACGAAGATCGACGAATCATGCGAGCAGGTGCCGGGTACGAACGCCAGCGGCTGCGGTGGGCCCTATGGCGTTCTCGGGGACTGGATCCCTGGCGAGCTCCAGGACGGGACTGCCAGCGCAATTGCGACGGTCGATGTCGCCCTCGACGGCAACACGCTGACGGTCACGCGCATCACCGAGGTCCTCGACTGCTCTGAGCCGGGTCAACCGCCAGTCGTCTGCCTGGCGTTCGATGCCCGCGGCAACGGGTTCCCGAACAACAACTACTCGATCACGACCTACACGTTCGTGGCGGGCAGTGCGGGAGCCTCGGATACGGCCGAGGTGACGGTCAACATCCTGAACCAGGTGCCGGTGGCCGACAGCGCCAGCCTGACGATCAGCACCCAGGGCACGGCTCCGGCCGACGCCTCGGGGCAGATCAACGTGGCGACGATTGCGGGCAACAGCCTGGGTGATGCGCCAGCGACAGTGACTGTCAGCAACGCGATGAATGGCACCGCCACCATCGACGGCACGACCGTGACCTTCGTTCCGAGCATCTTCTCCGGCCACGCCTCGTTCGACTACACGATCACGGACGAGGATGGCGAGACCGCCACCGCAAACGTCGGTGTGACTGTGCCGAACCTGACGCCGGTGCTGGGCAATGGCTCGGGCGAAGCCCAGGTGGGCGGATCGGTCGAGGTCGACCTGCTGCCCCTGGTCACGCCAGGCAACGGCTCGCCGGCCCAGCACGAGCTGCTGGTGACGACGCAGGCTTCTCAGGGCAGCTGCAGCCTCAGCGGCTTCACGCTGACCTATGCCCATGCGGGCACCGAGGCTGGCACCGATGCCTGCGTGGTGACGCTGATTGACGGCAACGGCGACAGCGACACGGGTACGATCAACATCACGATCACTGCCCCGCCGCCGGTCGCTGAAGGCCCTGGCCGCTTCCTGCCGGGTGGCAGCAGCTCGTTCGACCTGTGGAGCCTCGCTCTGCTGGCCGGCCTGCCGCTGCTTGGCCGCCGGCGCCGGATGAGCTGAACTCGAGCTCAACCGGAGCAACCGAAGGCCCCGCCCCTGGCGGGGCCTTCTTTTTTGTCCGCAGCGTGCCATGATCCAGGACGACTATCCATCGGCGTCAGATCCCGTACCGACCGCTGTAGACTCCTCGCATGGCTCAGCCGTCTGAATGGATCCGGCGTTACGCCGGCCTGATACCGCCGGGCGGGCGGGTGCTGGACCTGGCTGCGGGGAGCGGGCGCCACAGCCGCTACCTGGCCATGCTGGGTTACCGGGTGCTGGCCGTGGACCGTGATGCCGACGCGCTGGCCGGCCTGTCCGGGTTGCCGGGGATCGAGATCATGGTGGCTGACCTCGAGTCACCTGACTGGCCGCTTTCAGGCCTGCGTTTCTCCGGCATCGTCGTCTGCAACTACCTGCACCGCCCAAGGCTGTCCGGGCTGCCCGAGCAGCTGCTCCCGGGCGGTGTACTGCTGTACGAGACCTTCGCCCGGGGGCACGAGCGCCATGGCCGGCCGCGCAATCCGGAATTCCTGCTGAGGGACGGTGAACTGGCGCAAGCGTGGGGCGACCGACTGGAGATTCTCGCGAGTACCCGGCTGGACTCCCGCTGGCCGGTCAGGGCCCGGCGCGAGCAGTTTGCCGGGCGGCGGCCACTGCGCCTCGCCGTTGAGGCAGGTAGCTGAGAAGAAAGGTCGTTACCCCTGGTCCCGGGGAACCTTCTGCCGGCCGATCGCTGGAACAGCACCCAGGTCTAGCCACGGATCGGACCACTATGGAGAAGCTGCAGGCAGACCACCGCAAGGGATGGGAGGTGCCTTGCAGGGGCAACTACCAACTAACGAAGGTTCAGCGCGAGTCACCCCTGAAAAAAGGTTCATTGCGCAAGTCCGGGGAAGGCGGCGCGGATCTTGAGGAAGAAGTACTCGTGGTCGCGATAGCCGCAGGCCATGCGCTTGATGACCCTGATGCGGTTGTTGATATCCTCGATCAGGCCGGTGTGCAGCCGGCAGGGGGCGGACCGATGATCCCGTGGAGATAGGGCTTAAGCCGTTCGGCGAAGCGCCGCAATGGCGCGATGCCTGACTCCAGCGCCTGGGCGATCCAGCCCAGGCATTGCCGTTCGGCCTGCTCGGTATCAGTTGCCAGCCACAGGGACTTGAGCTCCTCCCGAAGCACATAGGCGGCCATGATCGGCTGGTTTGGCCGCCAGCAGCTCTTCAAGGCGGACCTGGTCACGAGCGGCGACGTTGTCGCGGTTGCGCAGCAGCAGCCACTTGGATGACTTCACCACCCGGCAAGCGGGTTGGTCCGAGCGCAGCCGGTTCGCCTCATCGACCCGCACCCGGTCTAGCACCTCACGGCTGTACTTGGCCACGACATGGAACAGGTCGAACACGATCGTGGCCTGCGGGCAGTGCGCACGGACCTCCAGCTCGAAGGCGGCCTTCATGTCCATCACCGCGGCCTCAATCTGCTGGCACTGCTCGCCCAGGCGCTCGAAAAACGGGCGGATATCGGCCCGGCTGCGCCCAACGCCCACCCACAGCACCCGCCGGGTGACGGGTTCCACCACCACCGCGGCGTAGCAATGGACCTTGTGCAGGGCAAACTCATCCAGGCCGATGATCCGCACGCCCGACCAGTCCGCCGGTTCCAGCCGCGCCTTGAGCGCCTGCTTGTCCAGCCGCTTGATCGTGTGCCAATGCAGCCCGTAGCAGCCCGCCACGTGCTGGATCGACAGCAGCGCACAGGGCGAGGATCGACCCGGCCAGCCGCCCAGCGCTTCGATCAAGCCCTCTGAACCACCCATCGTCAGCCCTCCCAAAGAAAGCCTGACGATAGGGCGTTACCCCGGAGTTATGCGATGAACCTGAAAATAGACCGGTGGGTGCGCATGCGGGCCTAGGGCTGGCAGGCGCCCGGGCCCGCGGCGTATGCCGCAGGCCCGGGGCTGAGATTGCCAGGGCTCAGCGAGCGGCAGCCCCGAAGCGTACCCGGCCAGTCACGCCGTAGGTGCGCAGGTCAGGGTAGGTGACCGTGTAGCGCAGCGGCGGGAAGTCGGCAAACGTCGACGTCGCCGGCTCGCTGAACGGCGGGAATGCATCAGCTGAGTTGCCCCAGAGGATGTCGCCGAAGGCCGCCACTGGATTGCGGTCGTTGAACAGGTTGCGCACCCAGAGCTCGACCGAGTAGCGGCCGGACTGCGAGTGCAAGCCCATCCGCCCGTTCACGCGGGTATTCGACGGCAGGAAGCCCTGGTTCTCGTTACCCACGAAGATCTTGTCCTGGTAGCTCACGTCGCCACGTGCCTCGAAACGCAGGTTGTTCGCCAGGTCCTGGCGGTAGGTCAGCGAGAAACTGCTGGTCCACTCCGGTTGGCGCAGCAGCTTGTTGCCGGAGACATCGCCATCCGGGGCGAAGCTTGGGAACGTGGTGAAGGCATCCTGCTGCGCCTCGTTCAGGGAGGCGTCGACATAGGCCACGGTCAGCCGGGCAATCAGGTTGTCCGTCACCGCGAAACCCGCCGACATCTCCCAGCCCCAGATGTAGGCACTGGCGGCATTGAAGTTGAAGGCCGTGGGCTGCTCGAGCGGGCGGCCGCTTACCGGGGACTCCTCGACGATCTGCCGGATCACGATGTCCTGCCAGTCATAGAAGAACACCGCCATGTCCAGGTCCAGCCGCCCATCCGGCGTCCGGCCCTTCAAGCCAAGCTCGTAAGCCCAGAGGACCTCGGGATCGAAAGGCTTGACGATCAGCTCGCGGCGCAGCGAGCCATCGGGCTGCTGCACGTTCGGGCTACTGATCTGCACACCACCCGGCTTGTCACCCTTGGCGATAGAGCCATAGACCATCCAGTCCTCGGTAATCCGGTAATCCAGACCCACACGCCCTGCAATGGCATTGAAGCGCGCGCTGCCGAACTGCGAGGACAGCTGGGGATTGTCCGGATCCGGCGGCAGGGGCTCCAGGACACGCAGGTCGAACAGGTCGCTCCCGCACTGCGCCGCCTGCCCGGCCACGCAGCGCAGGTAGACCAGGCTGCTCTGCTTGCGCTGCTCCTGGGTCACACGCAGCTCGAGCCGGCTGGTCAAGCGGTCGGTGAGATCAAAGTCCGAGGCGGCAAAAAGGCCCCAGCCACTCGCATCCTGGGTGGCAGAGACACGTCTGAGCGGGTCCAGGCCACCATCGGGGCGCAGCGAGTTGGCGAAAATCGCGTTGCCGAAGGCTGCATTCTCATTCGGGAACAGGAACGGCCCGATACCGATATCGCCTTCCGGCAGGTCGGCGATGATGATCGGCGCGCCAGGAAACAGGTCGCGAGCCTCGGTGTAATAGATGCCACCCACCTGGTAACGGAAGCGATGGTCCCGCGGACTGGTGAAACGGATCTCCTGGCTGAGCTCGGTGATCTTGTCACCGTTCTCCAGGTTCAGAACGCCCCCGAAGAAACGCAGCCGCTCATCGGTGAAGCAGGCCGTTGGCGCGCCGGGCGCAGCCTGAGGGCAGTAGACGAACGGGGTGTTGCTGCCCGTGCTCCGGTTGAAGTCGGTGCGCGACTGCTGGCGCGTACGCGCGGCACCGCTCAGCGAGGACAGCACGCCCACGCCAAGGTCCCAGTCGATGTTCAGCACGGCGCGCGAGAGCTTGCGCTCCTCGCCGGTAGCCTCCGCGATCTTCGGGATCCGGTTGCGGCCCACGTCGCCGCCCAGTTCCTCGAGCTTGGGGAACTTGCCGCAGAAGCTCTGGAACCGGAGGGAGTCAGGCGGTGAGTCCGACGCCGGCGGCACGCGCGGCTCGCAGTTGCGCAGCAGCGTGGCCACCGCCGGCTCGGCGCTGAAGTCATTGGAATGGTAGAGGCCCAGGCGCACCGTCAGCTCGTCGTTGGGCTCGAAGACGAAGTTGCCCTGGTAGCTGCGGAAGCGGTAGCCACCGATATTGTTCTGCGGCGCCTCCGGGTTCTCATAGGTACCGTCCCATTCGTCGTACAGCAGTGAAACGCTCGCGCGCAGCATCTGCGTGCCCAGCGGCCCGCCGACACGGAGGACGCCCTTCTGCTTGCCCTCGTTGCCAAACTCGATGTCGGCCCGGCCCTCGAACTCCTCGGGCGGCTTGCGCGTGATGTAGTTGATCGCACCACTGAGTGCGGTGCGACCGTACTGCGCGCTCTGCGGGCCCTTGAGGATCTCGATCCGCTCGATGTCCAGCTGGCTGAAGTTCAGCGCCCGCCGCGCCGAGACGATGACGCCGTCGATGAAGATCGCAGCATTCTGCTGGCCGAGGATGTCGGTGGGCGCCACGCCGCGGATGACAGGCACCGGCAGCTGCGTGCCCTGCGGGTTGAAGAACGTGAGACCGGGCGTCAGGTCGGCGATGTCGCCGAGGCTGGTGATGCCAGCCTGCTCGATCGTGTTCGCATCGAATACGGTCACCGAAAGCGGAACGTCCTTGAGGCGCTCCTCGACCCGCCTCGCGGTGACGACGATCTCCTCCAGCGACTGGGCGGCAAGGTCACCGCCCGCCAGCGTGAGCGCAATCGAGGCGGCGAGTGCGCCGGTAGTAGGCTGATTCAGCTTGCTCATGACGATCTCCGGCTCCTCAGCGCCACGAGCGGCGCAGCCGCAGCAGCGCCAGCAGGCCCAGCAGTCCGGACCAGGCCGGATGCACGGCACTGCCGCCGCGCAGGTCAGGCAGGATGCCCGAGGGCCCGCCAACCCCACTGTCGGCAATCGTGACCGAGATCGTCGCCGTAGCGCTGGAGCCGTCTCCGTCGGTCAGGGTCAGCACGCAGCTGTCGGACCCGCTCGCGCCAGCATTGGGCGTGTACACCACCGTGCCGGTGGCGTTCTGCGGGCTCACTGCACAGCTGCCGAGACTGCCCTGCGTCGTCACCTGCAGCTGGTGCTGGGCCGGCGACCCGTTGCCTGCGGTAATGCTCGGGGTGAATGGCGCAGAAGGCGTGCCTGCCGTGGTGCTGATGCTCCCCGGGGCGATCGCCGGCGTGAGGTTCGGGATCGTGACCGTCACCTCGGCCGAGGAGGTCTCCCCGTCAGCGTCGGTGATCGTGTACGTGAACGTATCGTCCCCGGAGAAGAAGTCTGCCGCCGGCACGAACGTGATCACGTTGCCCGCCACGCTGGTGCTGCCACGGCCCGGGGCCATGGTCACCACTACCGTGGCCGGGGTATCACCGAGACTGCCCCCGGGCCCGGGTGCCGTGAAGCTGCCCGAGCGCGTGGACGGGTCGAAGCCCTGCGTGGAGATCGAGCTGATCGTGCCGCCGATCGCGGATGGGATCACGTTGGTGACGCTGATTGTCACCGTGGCCTCGTCGGAGAATTCCCCATCGTCCAGCCGGTAGACGAACTGGTCCGTGAAGGTCGGCGTGCCCGGCGCGGAACTCGGCGTGTAGGTCGCCGTAATCCCCGAAGCAGGCCCGGGTGAACCGCTGAGCACCACGGTCCCGTTTTCCGGGGCCGAGACGATCGTGGCCGTCACCGGGCTCTCGAAGCTGTCGTTGGCCCCGATCGGGATCACGACCGGCGTGTTCCGCCGCGTCGTGGCCGTGTCGTCGTTGGCTCCGATGTCCAGGATGATGATGGAGACGGTGGCCGTGTCCGTGCTGACACCATCGCCGCCCGTCACGCTGTATTCAAAGCTGTCGCCGCCCTCTGCGTCGGGATCGGCCGTGTAGATGATCCGCAGGTCGGCGGAAGGACCGGGGTTCAACCCTTCGATGGTGGCCACGCCCTGCCCCGGGGGCACCGTGATTGCCAGCGTCACCGGGTCGATGAAGTTGATGTCGTTGGCCAGCACATCGATCTCGACCGGGTTGCCGCGTACCACGGAGACCGGGCCGTCATCCACCGCGGTCGGGACCGAGAGCGTGAAGTAGCCGCTGCTCCAGGAGTTGCAGGCCTGCGTGGCGCCCGGATCAGAGCCACAGGGCAGGTCGGCCCCGAAGGTCTGGTAACCCTGAACGTCGAAGCCGGCGCCGGCAACCACCCGACCGGAGCTGTCGGTGGAGATCTTCAGCAGCAGGTTGTCCCAGCCTACCGTTTCGGCGGTCCCGGTACCCGGTGTGGCGTTGGGGCCATTCAGCTCCAGCAGCGGCGCAAAGGACGTCTTGCTGGTACGGCATGGCGTCGCGCCGGCCTGATTCGGAACACCATTGTCAGCGCAGGCCGCGCCGGTCAGCGTGCCGGTCGTGCGCGCACCGGTGTTACCTTCCAGCGAGCCCAGGCCCGCAGGTCCCGGCCGGACATCCCAGCGGTTGCGGTCCTGCGTGCCATCATCCCCCTGGCCCAGAGTCAGGAAGGACGAGGAACACTCCATCTCGCCGAACAGCTGGCCATTGCAGGGACTGCCGTTCGGGTTGTTGAACACCAGCCGTTCCGGGAAGCCCTGGCTGCCAATCACGTAGTCGAACCCGCCGAACGCGTTCGGCGTGGCGCTGTCCACGGGCCATTCGGTGAGCACCTGAGTCATGCTGGTGTAGCGATCCGCCACCGCCGCGCCCTGGTGGCGGATGATGTCGCCGCCATCTGGCGAGGTGAAGGTCAGCTCGAAGCTGATCAGCGCACCCTCACCCGTCCCGGTCACGGTCACCGAGCCGTTGATGACCGGCGAGATCTTGCCGTCATTCTGGTTCTGCGTGGGGATGTAGCTCGTGATGCCGCCCGCGCCCGAGGTGAAAGGTGGCAGCACAGGGTTGCTGGAGTCGTAGTAGGCACCCTGGCTGAATGGCCCGGGGTTCTGCTCCACCGGGTCGCCCAAGGGTGGCAGCGGAATCACCGGGGTCCCGCCGTAGGTGCAGTTCTCGCCCTGGCCCACGGCCGACACCAGCAGCTGCAGACAGGTGTGGAAGCTACGCCCCTTGCTGCCGGTCACCGACGTTGTCTCTGCCGAGACGGTTGCAGCCGCCATCGCCAGCAGAATCCCGGCCGAAACAGCCACGAAGCTGCGGGAAGTACTCGTCATCATTGGCTCAATCCCCGGTCTGATTCGAACTCCGTGCCCGGCAGTGGACCCTCGCGCTCACGCCAGCCCTGCCTGCTGCCCGGTCACCCTTCGGCCCTGCACGCCTGGCCTAGTCCCTGATCCGCTCCCTGATCCGCTGACCATCGTTATCCGGCGCGAGAGCCGGCGGGCATCCCCTTCAGTGTGCTAAAGCTAGCGCATACAGGTTGGCGCTTACAAATCTTTTTCTGTCAGAGCAAGAATCTTGCAGAGGGAAAGCAAAAAGGCGAACTGTGTTGACGGCCCTCGATGTACCCGCAATACTCCGCAGCCGGGGAG
The DNA here is from genome assembly GCA_020831895.1 of Chromatiales bacterium. Classification (GTDB taxonomy): domain Bacteria; phylum Pseudomonadota; class Gammaproteobacteria; order Steroidobacterales; genus JAFIFS01. Next base: position 5,784 of record JAFIFS010000084.1, on the reverse strand, counting down.
ACTGACGCACCAGAGACCGGGGAGAAGTGACAATGAAGCGAATCATGGCGCTGGCGCTGGCCAGCCTTGCCCTCGGCACCAGCGCGGTGCAGGCAGAGGAACATACGGGCTGGACGGTCGGCATCTCGGGCGTGTTCGGCAAGTACAAGCGTAATGATCGCATCATCGACGACAACGCCGTCGGGGTGCGCGCCTTCGCCGGGTACCGGATCAACGCCTTGCTGGGCGCAGAAGCCAGCTATCTGAACTCGGGCCGCTACTCCGACCGTACCCCGAATGGCACGGCGCGCCAGAAGTTTGACGGGTTCATCGGCAGCCTTGTGGGGTACGCACCGCTGGGCCTGGACGACATCGACCTGTTCGGCAAGGCCGGGTACTTCACGCTCAACCAGGACCTCAGCCTCGGTGGAGAGTTCGCCAGCCGGCGGACCACCGGCCTGACGCTGGGTGCCGGCGGGCGAGTTGCACTGACGGACAATATCGGCGTGCGCCTGGAGTTCGACTGGTTCGGCGTGAAGAGTGCCGACCTGTGGAATACCGCCATTGGAGTGGATTACCGGTTCTAGGCGGAATCAGATGTCGCTTATGTAAGGCGGGGGCTTGCAGGCGGAATCAGCTTGTGTAGACTCGGCAACCAGCAGGAATGGATTACCAAACAGCAACGTTTCAAACCGTGATACGTTCCAGGCTAGTGTCCCGCCGCAGCGAGCCGACGCGCTTCAGCCTACCTGATCCTGACTCGAGCGCATCATAAGAAGTATGGCTTTCCAGCGGGTTACGCGCTAAAACTAGACTAGTTTATCAGGGGAGGATTCAGAACATGAAGAACAAGACAGGACTGGCATCTGCCACAGCAGCTGTACTGATGTTCGCCGGTCAGGCTGGCGCAGCAACCACCGTTCCGGTATTGGGTGAGTTCACGGATTACCGGTTCATCGGGGTCTCATTCAATGCAGACCCGCAGGATCCGACCACCTGGCCTGTGGGCCCGATCACGTTCTCGCTTTCGGGCACCGTAACCGTAGATGGCGGGGTGGTCACCGCGGCCACGCTCAACGCCGGCACGGTCACACAGCTCTTCACGCAGACGGGTGGCCTCAATCCGACTGAAGGCACCTTTGAGGGCCTGGTCTACACGCTGAGCGGAACCAACCTGGTCCAGGCGCCTGGCACGGGTGCCGGCGTGACCGGCAGCTGCACGCTGCTATCCGGGACAGCGTTCGATGCCTGCGACAATGCGCTGCTGGCCTGGCAGACCGAGGCCGACAGCCGGCTGACCAACTGGAATGGCATTGCGCCGGGCAGCACGGTGAGCGACACCTTTGGGGGCGGCTTCAACGAGTTCTTTGCGCCGCTGATCACAGGTGATGGCGTGACCTGGAACGTGGCCGGACTGGAAGTGGGCGACAGCATCACCGCCGACCTGCTGCGCTTCGAGCTCGGCATCGTCTCAGGCAACCCGAATCCGCTGTTCAACTCGGCCTTTGCCGGCACACTCAACCTGACCGTCGTCCCGGTGCCAGCCGCTGTCTGGCTGTTCGCCTCGGCGCTCGGCCTGGTAGGCTTCCTGCGCCGTCGCGCGGTGAGCTGAGGCGGCAGGGTGAGGCGGCTGGGCCCGGCTGCAGCTTGACGCCAGAAAAACAAAACGCCCCGCTTTGCGGGGCGTTTTTTTGTTCGCGGCTGAAGCGCTCCCACAGGTGGCACAGGAAGCCGGGGTGGAAAACCCGGGGGCTGAGCGGCCTCAGGGCCGCCCGACGGTGATCCCCCCCCAGAGCTCCATGCCCTCGGCGGGGCGTGAACGCCAGAGCTCAGGGTTGAAGCGCGGGATTGCCATCGCGCCGACGGGGAAGCACTCGACGAACTGGGCCGGGCGGATCGGCAGCTCGTAGATTGCGTAGCAGAACATGTCGCTCTCGTCGATGTGCCAGAAGCCTCTGGCGCGCTCGAGGTTGGTATCCACCGAGCCATCGGTGTTGAAGTAGGCCTCGAAGATGAACTCCTGCTCCTCCGTCACCAGTCGGTAGCGCGTCGTGTTCGACATCAGGTGGTTCCAGAAGCTGGGAAAGCGCTCTGAAACCGGCGCACCCGGCGCCACTCCGGCATCCTGCACCATGGCCGACTCAGGCCGCGGCCAGTCGGCCGCGCCAGTCTCCAGCATGATGAAGGAGATCATCGGGACACGATCGCGCTCGGGCACCGGCTCGGGAATCATCATCGTGTTGCCAGGGATGAAACCCATCGGGTCGCTGATGAAGGCCATCAGCGTCGCCGGGCTCCAGGTAATCCCGGACTCGCGCATCGCGTCGGAGAACTCGTCAAAGTCCTCCAACACCCCGGCCTTGCGACCCATCATCTCCCAGAGGTTCGGTCCGAACAGGTTGGCGCTGTCCTCGGCCAGCGTATGGCACGCGCTGCAGCGCTGCTGGAATGCGGTGCGTCCCTGCTGGTAGTCGGCGTCGATCAGCGCCTGGCGGGCTGGACCCTCGGCAGCCATAGCGGGCTGCGCGAGGAGCAGGAGCGGCAGGGCCGCCAGCACGGATCCGGTCGGATTTGTATCAGGCATGGTTTCCCCCGATTGCAAGCCTGCCGCCATTATGGGCCAGCATCCTCGGGGCCGGTACAGGCGGCGAAAAAACCGGTCCAACCAGTGGCCCGAGCGCCGGTAGCGCCGCAGGCCCGCCCGTGTTGACCCCACCGGCAGCCGCCCGTAGCATGATTGTCATCTGAGCGAGCCCGCGCGGCCACCCGCCGCGGCCTATGGATCCCGTGCCCATGTCAGCCACTACCCTCGAATACACCCCCGCGGTCGAGCGCGCCACCCGCGATGTCTGGCAGCGCGTGCGCCACGTGATACCGGACGTCGAATGGCCGGTACACGCGCCGCTGATCGCGCGCATCAACGAGCTCAAGACCGAGCGCAACGCAATCATCCTCGCGCACAACTACCAGGTGCCGGAGATATTCTACGGCGTCGCCGACTACACCGGGGACTCGCTGGGCCTGGCCCAGTTCGGCGCGGGCACCGATGCCGACGTGATCGTGCTGTGCGGCGTCCACTTCATGGCGGAAACCGCGAAAATCCTGAGTCCTGAGAAAACCGTGCTGATCCCGGACGTCAGGGCCGGCTGCTCGCTCGCAGCCTCGATCACCGGGAAGAGCCTGCGTGCCATGAAGGCCCGCTACCCGGGAGTGCCCGTGGTGAGCTACGTCAACACCACGGCCGACGTGAAGGCGGAGTCCGACATCTGCTGCACCTCGGCCAATGCGGTCCAGGTGGTCGAGTCGCTGGGCGTGGATCGTGTGATCTTCACGCCCGACAAGTACCTCGGCCGTTACGTTGCCAGCAAGACCGACGTCGAGATCATCCTCTGGGAAGGTGCCTGCGAAGTGCACGAACGCTTCACGGGCCAGGAGTTGCGCGAGTACCGGCAGGCCCGGCCCGGCCTGCACATCATGGCTCACCCGGAGTGTCCGCCCGACGTACTGGCAGAGGCAGACTTCGTCGGCTCGACCTCCGGCATGATCCGCCATGTCGCCGATACGCGGCCCGCCGAAGTCGCGCTGATCACCGAGTGCTCTATGGCGAGCAACGTTTCGGTGGAGTTCCCCGACGTGAAGTTCACCCAGCCCTGCAACCTGTGCCCGCACATGCAGAGGATCACGCTGCCCAAGGTGCTGAGGGCGCTGGAAACCCTCTCTCCCCAGGTGGAGGTACCCGCTGAGGTGGCAGCGCGCGCGAAGGTCGCGGTGGAGCGCATGCTCGCCGTCGGCCGCAGCAGCTCGCTGAGCTGAGCCCGCTCACCCAGTGTGGGAGCGAATTCATTCGCGAACCCCCGATCAGTCAACTGTGGAAGCGAATTCGTTCGCGAACTCCTGATCCGCCTACAAGCAACCGCGAACCAGTACCCCTCCCTGAGAGCTCCCTACCCCAGGCCCGCACACCCAAGCATGACTCTCCATGCAGTTTGATGTCCTGATCATCGGCGGCGGCCTCGCGGGCCTATCCAGCGCGCTGCGGCTCGCAGATGCGGGCCTGGCGGTTGGCCTGGTGCAGAAGCGCCCCAGCGAGCAGAGCTGCAGCAACTGGGCGCAGGGCGGCATCGCAGCGGCGCTGGGCCCGGGCGACTCGCCGGAACAGCATGCCGCTGACACGCTGGCCACCGGCTCCGGGTTGTGCGACCCGGCGGCGGTGAGCTTCGTGGCCGAGCAGGCCCCGGCCGCGGTCGACTGGCTGCTGCAGCAGGGTGCAGCGTTCACCCGTCCCGGTGCAGGGGAGCCACTGCACCTGACCCGCGAGGGCGGGCACGGCCGGCGCCGGATCGTCCACGCCGACGACGCGACGGGCCAGGCGGTGATGGCCGCGCTGCTGCCGCGGGTTGTGGACCATCCGGGCATCACCCGCCTGGAGGACCACATCGCCGTGGACCTGATCACCGCAGCCAAGCTGGGCCTGCCAGGGCTCGACCGCTGCCTGGGTATCTACGCGCTGGACCGCACAAGCGGCCAGGTCGAGACTCTGGCTGCGGGGGCCGTGCTGCTGGCTACCGGCGGGGCCTCGAAGATCTACCGCTACACGACCAACCCGGACACCTCGACCGGAGACGGCATCGCAATGGCCTGGCGCGCGGGCTGCCGGGTTGCGAACATGGAGTTCGTGCAGTTCCACCCCACCTGCCTCTACCACCCGCACGCCAAGTCGCTGCTGATCTCAGAGGCGGTCAGGGGAGAGGGCGGCGTGCTGCGCCTGCCGGACGGGCGCCGCTTCATGTCGTCACACGACCCTGCGGCAGAGCTGGCCCCGCGCGACATCGTTGCCCGTGCCATCGACTTCGAAATGAAGCGCGGGGGGTACGACTGCGTCTATCTCGACATCAGCCACCGCCCGGCAGACGAAGTGCGCAGCCACTTCCCGAACATCAGCCGCAGGCTCGAGGGCTTCGGCATCGACATTACGCGCCAGCCCATCCCGGTAGTGCCGGCCGCGCACTACAGCTGCGGCGGCATCGTCACCGGGCTCGACGGCACCACGGACCTGCCGGGCCTGTACGCCGTGGGCGAGTGCAGCCATACAGGCCTGCACGGAGCCAACCGCCTGGCCAGCAATTCGCTGCTCGAATGCGTCGTCTTTGGCGCAGCCGCCAGCGCCCATATCATCGCCGCCCGCCGTCCCGCAGAGGCCGTTGCACTGCCCGACTGGGACGAGAGCCGCGTCAGCGACCCGGACGAACTCGTCGTGGTCGCGCACAACTGGGACGAGCTGCGCCACTTCATGTGGGACTACGTCGGCATCGTGCGGACCGACAAGCGCCTCACCCGCGCCCTGCACCGCGTGCGGCTGCTGCAGGAGGAGATCACGGAGTTCTACAGCAACTTCCGCGTCACCAACGACCTGATCGAGCTGCGCAACCTGGCGCTGGTGGCCGAACTGACGATCCTGAGCGCGATGTCCCGCCGCGAAAGCCGCGGCCTGCACTACAACCGCGACTGGCCCGAACGACTGCCCGAGGCCCGCAACACTGTGCTGGACCCGCAGCTGTAGGAGCGACTTCAGTCGCGAACAGTTCGGGGATGAATCCCCTCCCACAGGATGCTGGTGGAGGAGCGACTTCACTGTGGGAGCGACTTCAGTCGCGAACAGTTCGGGGATGAATCCCCTCCCACAGGATGCTGGTGGAGGAGCGCCTTCACTGTGGGAGCGACTTCAGTCGCGAACAGTTCGGGGATGAATCCCCTCCCACAGGATGCTGGTGGAGGAGCGCCTTTACTGTGGGAGCGACTTCAGTC
>JAFIFS010000077.1 GCA_020831895.1 Chromatiales bacterium | reverse complement strand
GGGGGGGGGGGGGGGTGGGGGGGGGGGGGGCGGGGGGGTGTGGGGGGGGGGGGCGGCGGGTGGGCCCCTTCGGGGGGGGGGTGGGCGGCGCCGCCCCCCCCGCCCCCACAGCTTGAGCCTCACCCCCACAGCTTGAGCCTCACCCCCACAGCTTGAGCCTCACCCCCACAGCTGAACCCTCACCCACAGCCAGGATGCCTGTCACTGCCCGCCGCTGGCCTCCTCCAGCGTCGCGCCGTTGATAACCGCCTGGTAGCTGGCCTCGCGGTCCGCAGCGCGCAGCGTCTTCCTGATGATGCTCTCCAGGTTCGGCCGCTTTTCGGCCGGGGTCTCGCCCTTTCCCAGGCCGCCGCCAAACTCGATGAATCCGGTCACGCCCTCGTCCAGCGCAGTTGCCAGGCAAGCCACCCAGTCCACCGGGTTGAACAGCTGGAAGAACAGCCGGGTGCGGATCGCGGCCGGATCGGCATCGTGCAGTCCGCCCGTGTAGTTCGAAAGCACCGGGACCTGCGGCTCTGCAAACCGGGTGCCGTCAAGCACCTCGCGGAAATGGCGTGCCGCAGTCACCATGAAATAGGTATGGAACGCGCCCTCGGTGACCAGCCGCACCGCCCGCTTGCGCGGCTGGTGCTCTGCCAGCCAGCCCGTCAGCGCATCGAGATCTGCGTCCGCCCCGCCGACCACCGTCTGCTCCGGCAGGTTCAGGCTGGCGAGCTGGCAGCAGAAACGGTCCGCCAGCGGTCGCGCGCTCGCCGCGTCCATCGTCAGCGCGAGCATCCCGCCCTCGCCGTGCTCACTCATCAGCTCGCCCCGGCGCCGCACCAGCCGGAGCCCGTCGGCAAAACTCAGGCTGCCGGCCGCCACCAGCGCCGTGTATTCCCCGAGGCTGTGGCCACCGGCCAGCACCGGCTTGACGCCACCCCCGGTCACCTCGTCAAAAGCCCGCAGACAGGCCACCTGGTGCGTCATCAGCGCCGGCTGCGTGTTGCGCGTCAGGTCGATCTCGCTCGCCGGGTCCTCGAACGACAGCCGGCGCATGTCGAATCCGAGCACGTCACTCGCCTCCGCATAGGTATCCCGGACCACAGCGAACCGCTCGTGCAGGTCACTGCCCATCCCGCGGTACTGGGACCCCTGCCCCGGAAACACGAACATAAGCCGCCCGTCTTCACCCATGTCCACGACACTCCAAGCTGAAAGGGCGCAGAGCATACCAGCCCGCTTCCCTGACCATCACGATCAGGCGGGGCGCCGAAAGAACCCGCAGAACCTTCGCCGGGCCTGATGAAGCGCGGGCTTGTGCGGGCCTGGTTGCCAGCGTATACATATATCGCTCACCGACGATACACGAAACTAAACCATGGCCTCCCAACCCAAACTTGAATCCAGGATCGATGACGAAAGGCTTGCCGCGCTGGCCAAGGCGCTGGGTCATCCCGCGCGGCTGCAGATCCTGCTCTTGCTGGCGCGGACGCCCGGCTGCATCGGCGGCGACATCGTGCAGGCCGTGGGGCTTGCGCAATCGACGGTTTCGGAACATCTGCGCATCCTCAAGGCCGCCGGTGTGATCGAGGGTCAGATCGATCCGCCCCGCGTCTGCTATGCGCTCGCCCCCGGCGCACTGGCACCGCTGGCCGCGCTGGTCGCCGCGCTGGACGCTGCATCCACTGATCCGGCCTGCTGCGTTTTGCCCGAAACCTGACCCGGAACCGGAAGCCCTCCTGATGCCCGTCTTCGAACGCTATCTCTCGCTCTGGCTCCTCCTGTCCATCATCGCCGGGATCGTGCTGGCCGATCTGATGCCCGGACTGTTCAGCCTGCTGGCGGGGTTGGAGTATGCCTCGGTCAACCTCGTGGTGGCCGTGCTGATCTGGGCCATGGTCTATCCGATGATGGTCGCGGTCGACTTCTCCTCGCTCAGGCGCGTGGGCGAGCGGCCGAAAGGCCTGGTGATCACCGTCACCGTGAACTGGTTGATCAAGCCCTTCACCATGGCCGCCCTGGGGGTGCTGTTCTTCCAGTACGTCTTTGCCGACCTGATCGATCCGGCGGATACAGGACAGTATATCGCCGGGCTGATCCTGCTGGGTGCAGCGCCCTGCACGGCAATGGTCTTCGTCTGGTCGCAGCTGACCAAGGGCGATCCGAACTACACGCTGGTGCAGGTTTCGCTCAATGACGTGATCATGGTCTTCGCCTTCGCACCCATCGTGGCACTGCTACTCGGAGTGACGGAGCTGAGCGTACCTTGGGAGACGCTCGTCCTGTCAGTGGTGCTCTATGTGGTGCTGCCGCTGGCGGCGGGGGCATGGACACGCACGCGGCTGGTTGCAAGAGGCGGTGAGGTGGCAGTGGCGGCGTTCACGGCCCGGATCAAGCCGGCCTCGGTGATGGGCCTTTTGTTGACCGTGGTTTTGCTCTTCGGCTTTCAAGGCAATGTCATCCTCGAGAACCCGTTGCTGATCCTGCTGCTGGCGACACCCATCCTGATCCAGTCCTACGGCATCTTCGCCCTCGCCTATGCCTGGGCATGGAAATGGAAGGTGCCGCACAATGTGGCCGCACCCTGCGCGCTGATCGGAACCTCGAACTTCTTTGAGCTGGCGGTGGCCGTGGCCATCGGCCTGTTCGGCCTGAACTCAGGCGCGGCGCTGGTCACGGTGGTGGGGGTCCTGGTCGAGGTCCCGGTCATGCTCTCGCTGGTCTGGTTCGCCAATCGCACACGGCAAAGGTTCCCCACATGAACAGCGTCATCTACCACAACCCGAACTGCGGCACCTCGCGCAACGTCCTGGCCATCCTGCATGCGGCGGGGATCGACACGGTGGTCATCGACTACCTGTCAGAAGGCTGGACGCGCCCCCATCTGCTGGGCTTGTTCGCCGCTGCCGGCCTGACCCCGCGCGAGGCTCTGCGTTCGCGAGGCACCTCAGCTGCGGAGATGGGCCTGACCGCCCCCGATGTCACTGATGAGGCGTTGATCGACGCCATGATCGCGCATCCGGTTCTGGTCAACCGCCCGATCGTCTGCACACCAAAGGGGGTACGGTTGTGCAGACCGTCCGAGGCGGTGCTCGACCTGCTCGATCATCTTCCACCCGGCCCGCTGGCCAAGGAAGACGGCGAACTCATCATCGATGCTAGGGGAAACCGTGTCTGAGGCCTTCACCGATTCCTGGCGCCTTGGATCCATATCGACTGGATCCAGCTGTCGGCGGGCGCGACCTGGCCCGCACAGGGCAGGATGCTGGCAGTGATGCCGGTCTCGGGCGGCCCGCCAAGCTTCAACGCGGTAACCCAGAGGAGTAACGGGACATGTTCACCAAGGCGCTTGTCGGGATCGATTTCAGCCCGGTCGCAGAACCGCTTGTCTCGTGCCTGCCGGAGCTCAAACGTTGGGGGATTAAAGAGATCACCCTGGTTCATGTGGTCGTGGTGGGTTACGCACAGGGGTCGGGCTACGGCAGTCAGGAAACCTTTCGCGAGCTGCTGGAGCGTCAGGCGGCCAATCTCAGGGCGGCCGGGCTTGACGTGTCTGTTCTGGTATCCGCAGCCGGCGATGCGGCTGAGGAACTGGTGCGGCTGTCGCATGAGGAAGGCGCTGACCTGATCGTCGTTGGGTCTCGCAGCCATAATCTTTTGCACCGTACATTTCTTGGCAGCACTGCGCGCGAGGTTCTGCGCCGGGCCGACCTTCCGGTGCTCATCGAGCGTATTGACCCGCCAGAGGATGGAGCAGAAACCTGCGCACCGGTGTGCGCGCAAGCACTCGACCGGGTGCTGCTGGCCACCGACCTGTCGGGCCGCTCCCATGCAGCCGAGGTGATGACACTGGCGCTGGCGCCAGCTTGCGGTGCAGTTGACATGATCACGGCGCACGAGTCGGGCGCTGAGGGGACCAGCGCGCGTGCCCTTGATCTGGCCGCGTCGCTGTCCCGGCTTGCCCCATCATCCCGCCACCTTCGCGCCGAAGGCACAGCCCGCGATGCCATCACCGCAGCGGCGAGGGACTACACGCTCGTCATCCTCGGAAAGACTGACCGCAACTGGGCAGCCGGCAAAGTACTCGTCTCGACGGCTGCTCATGTCGCCGAGAAGGCGGGCCGTCCGGTGCTGCTCGTTCCAACCGCTGAGGGTCAGGCCTCTCCCGTCTCCGCTGACGGAGTTTGATCCAGATCAAGGTGCAGCGCCGCCCCGGCAGCCGCCTGGGCCCAGCGGCCGGAGGGCTTCCCCCCGTAGGCCAAACGCCGCAAGGGGGGGAAGCCCGCAGGCCACCCACTACGAGGCTCAGGCCGCCTCCGCAGCCCGCTTCTCCAGCCAGGCCTCGAGCTCATCGGCCCCGCCCACATGCTCACCATTGATGAACACCTGCGGCACACTATCCCGCCCCGCCAGCGCCCGCAGCGCCGGCGCCCGGTAGTCCCGGTTCAGCATCAGCTCCTCGTAGCCAATGCCCTCCTTCGTCAGCCGCTGCTTCGCGCGGACACAGTGCGGGCAGCCGGTGCGCGTCAGCACGACCACGTCGAGCGGGCGCGGCGCCGCCGGGCTCAGGTAGTCGAGCATCGTGTCCGCATCAGACACGTGGAACGGATCACCTGGCTCCTGCGGCTCGATGAACATCTTTTCGATCACGCCGTTGCGCACCAGCATCGAGTATCGCCAGGAGCGTTTGCCGAAGCCCAGGTCACTGCGATCCACCAGCAGGCCCATCCGTTCCGTGAACTCGCCCGTGCCATCAGGCAGAAAGCGGACCTCCTCCGCCTGCTGCTGGTCGCACCACTCGTTCATCACGAAGGCGTCGTTGACCGAAATGCAGACGATCTCGTCGATGCCCCGTGCCCTGAACAGAGGCGCAAGCTGGTTGTAGCGAGGCACATGCGAACTTGAGCAGGTGGGCGTGAACGCCCCTGGCAGCGAGAACACGATGACATTGCGACCCTCGAATATGTCCTTGCTCGTCACCTCGACCCACTCATGATCGACACGAGTCTTGAACGTAACCTCCGGGACCCGTTCGCCCTCCCGGTTCCTGAATGTTGCCTCTCCTGGCCTGTTCATCACTGCTCCTCCAGCATGCTCCGGAGCATCCACGCCGTCTTCTCGTGGATCTGCATCCGCTGCGTCAGAAGATCCGCGGTCGGCTCGTCTCCGGCCCGCTCAGCCACCGGCATCACCTTGCGTGCCGTGCGCACGACCGCTTCCTGTCCGGCCAGCAGGTCGGCGACCATCTCGCGTGCTGAGGGCACGCCTTCCTGCTCCTCGATCGAGGTCAGGCGGGCATAGGCCTTGTACGAACCCGGTGCGGGATGGCCGAGCGCGCGGATGCGCTCGGCGATGACGTCAACCGCGGTTGCCAGTTCGGTGTACTGGCCCTCGAACATCAGGTGCAGCGTGTTGAACTGCGGACCCGTGACGTTCCAGTGGTAGTTGTGCGTCTTCAGGTACAGCGTGTAGCTGTCGGCGAGCAGCGCCGACAGCCCCTCGGCCAGAGCCTTGCGGTCCGCTTCATTGATGCCGATATTCACCTGCGTTGCCATCTGTGGTTCTCCCTTCAGTCTTGCCCGGGACGATCCCGGAAGCATGGGGAGACTTTAGCAACGCAGCGTCAATAGCTGAAATCGAATGTTTTTATTACTTTGATTGCCTGAAACTATGGTCACAGCCCCGGTCAGGCCCGAAACAGCGCACGCAGCTCCTCGCCCAGCAGCCTGATGCCGCGCTGCACGACTTCCTCTTCCCGGCAGTAGGTGATCCGCAGGCACTGCTGTCGATGGGGCCAGTCGTCATCCAGACCGGGAAAGAAGTGGTGCCCAGACAGCACCATGACGCCACGGGCCTTGAGGCGCTGGTACAGCTCTGAACTGCTGATCGGCAGGCCGGGCAGCCAGAGCCACAGGAACAGCGCGCCCTCCGGCTTGTGCACCCGGTAATCGAGCCCGTCCAGCGCAGCGTGCAGCCAGCCCAGCGCCTGTTCCATCCTCTGGCGATAGAAGGGCTGGATCAACTCGCGCGAAAGCTGCGTGATGCGGCCCGTCTCGACCAGGCGCCGCAACAGTACCGGGCCCACGCTGCCGACGGCAAGGCTCGTCACCGCATTCATGCCCGCCAGCGCGTCGATGATCTCGGGCCGGGCCACGACGATGCCGGTGCGGACACCCGGCAGGCCGAGCTTGGAGAGGCTCATGCAGAGCACCGTGTTCTCGTCCCGCACCAGGCTTGCCCCGGTAAACAGGATGCGCGGAAACGGCAGGCCGTAGGCATTGTCGATGATGAAGGGCACGTCGCGCGCGGCGGCCAGAGCCGACAAACGCGCGACCTCGTCGTCGGTGAGCACGTTGCCGGTCGGATTCGTCGGGCGCGAGACGCAGATCGCCGCCAGCGGCTGGTCGACAGGCAGCCGGTCGAAATCCACCCGGTACTTGAACTGCCGATCGGGCAGCAGCTCGATGAGGGGCCGGCGGGACACGAACAGGTCACCGCTGATGCCCTGGTCAGCATAGCCGATGTATTCCGGCGTCAGCGGCAGCAGGACCCTCGGCGAACTGCCGTCGGGCCGCGGTCCGGCGAGCAGGTTGAAGAGCAGGAAGAACCCCGACTGGCTGCCGGCCGTCAGCGCGATGTTCTCCGGGCCGAGCGACCAGCCATGCTCGCGGTTGAGCAGCGCCGCGAGCGCCTGGCGGAAACTCTGCTCGCCGGCCGGGTCCGCGTAGTCGGCGACCATGCGGCGGAACTCGCGCTCGCTGTCGAGAATGGCGGCGAATTCCTCGCGAAACACGGCAAGCATCCCGGGAATGTGGGCCGGGTTGCCGCCCCCGAGCATCATGGCGGGCGTGTCCGCAGCCATCGCCGCCCCGAGATCCTCCATCAGCTCCCGGGTGCCGGTCGGTTCCGTGAAGCGACGACCGAAGCTGGAGAACTCCAGCGTCATGCGCTCAGCGGGGCCCCATCGGCACGGGCGGCGGCGGGCTTACCTTGTCGACCGCGGCCAGCAGCTCCGGTCCCGGCCGGAACGCGCCGGCTGCGACGTTGGCCTCGAGCTGGGCGATACTGGTGACGCCCGCGATCACGCTGCCCACGTACCGCCGCCCGGCCAGCCAGCCCATGGCCAGTTCCAGCAGCGTGCAGCCATGCTCTGCGCAGAGCGCGTCGAGCTGGCGCACCTGGGACTGCTTGTCTTCCGAAGCGAATGCACCGCTGCCCCAGCTGCCCCACTTCGCCAGCCGGCTGCCCTCGGGCGGCGGTTCCCCAGGTCTGTACTTGCCCGTCAGCATGCCGCTCTCCAGCGGGAAATAGGGCAGCAGCCCGAGGCCACAGGCCTCCAGCGCCGGGACCAGCTCCCGCTCCGCATCGCGGCTCAGCAGGCTGTGGCGGTTCTGGGCGGAGACGAAGCGGTTGAGCTGGCACTGGCGCGCAGTCCAGTCGGCATCGACCAGCTGCCAGGCAGCGTAGTTCGAGTTGCCGATGTAGCGCACCTTGCCTTGGCGCACGAGGTCATCGAGCGCGCGCAGGCTCTCCTCAATCGGCACGACCGTGTCGGCGCGGTGCATCTGGTAGAGGTCGATCCAGTCGGTCCCGAGGCGGCGCAGGCTGCCCTCCACGGCCTGCATGATCCAGCGCCGCGACCCGCCCTGCATCCAGTCCTGCGTCGAGGACATGGGGCCTGCGAACTTGGTTGCGATCACGACCTCGGAGCGGCGCGGCCCCAGCGCGCGGCCGAGGAACTCCTCGGAGCGGCCGCGCTGGCCATAGACGTCCGCGGTGTCGAAGAAGTTGACGCCGAGCTCGAGCGCACGCGCCACGATGGCTGCAGACTCGTCGGCATCGTTCATCATGCCGAAGTTCATGCAGCCCAGACCGACCGCCGAGACGGAGAGGCCGGAACGGCCCAGGCTCCTGTATTCCATCTTCAGTTCCCGCGTTGCCAGCGTCGCGCTAGTGTCGCCCCTGTACGGCGGACAGGCAAATGCCGCAGGGCGGACACTCCGGGCCGGCCGCACCGGTTAGACTCCGCATGGAGGAGCAAGGACCCGGAGCCGTCCGGAGGGTTTGCATGTCCGAGAACAACAGGATCCTGGCGATCCCGGCTCGCGAGAGGATACGCCAGCGGCAGGACGAGACCCGTGCGCGCATACTGCGCGATGCCGCGCGGCTGTTCGTCGTCAAGGGTTTCGCCAATGTCAGCGTCGAGGACCTGATCTCGGCCAGCGAGATCGCCCGCAGCAGTTTCTACCGCTTCTTCGCCAACCGGGAGGACGTACTGACCAGCATCATCCGCCCCGTGTTCCAGTCCGGCATCGACAAGCTGGGGACGATCGACGAGACGGATCCCGACGCGATCCTGCCCGGTATCCTCAATACCTACCTTGACCTGTGGCAGGAAGGCCCTGATGCGGTCAGGCTCTCGACCCGGACCGGCGGCGTCCACTTCGAGCTCTTCAAGGATATCCACATGACCTTCGCGCGGCGGATCACCGCTCTGCTTGAAACTCTCGCCGCCGCCGGGCGCCTGCGTAACCAGAGCGCGGACTACACAGCCCGGCTGATCGCCCGGACGGCTGTCCCGGTGCTGGAGGTCTACAGCGCCGACCCCCGCTGCGATGTCCTGTTCCAGGAATCAATGCGCGGCTTCCTGCTTCGCGGCTGAGTCAGCGCCCGGCACGGCCCGCGGCAAGTGCGGCAGGCTGAATCTTTGTTTACCGGCACTTGCGAGCATTGCCACGGTGGTAATCCTCGTGCGCAACCTCTGAAAGTGATTGCCCGCCACCATGACCGGCGATATGGTAATCCGCCCATGCGGCAGACTGCCGCAGGGAACCCGGACGGGAAACCGGGAAAGGCGAGCCACGCGAGTGAATCTTTTCAGGGGGACAGACATGAACCATTCCGGGCGCCTCGTTTCGGCATTGCTGGCAGCATCACTGCCGGCGCTGATGATGCCAGCCGAACTCTTTGCCCAGATCGAGGAGATCACCGTCACCGCCCGGCGCGTCGAGGAGCGGCTGACCGACGTGCCGATCGCGGTCGAGGCGTTTTCCTCACAGGCCATCGAGCGACGCGGACTGCGCAACATCGCGGACCTGACCCAGCAGAGTGCGAGCCTGGTCTTCGACCAGGGCGCTGTAAGCAGCGATACCCGGATATCCATACGCGGGCTCTCCCCAAGCCGCGGTCGCCAGAATGCGGCGCTGCTGGTCGACGGCATCGACGTCTCCAGCGAGGCCATCTCAAGCTCAGGTGGCTCCATCCTGCTTAACCAGCGCCTCCTCGACATCGAGCGGATCGAGGTGCTCAAGGGTCCGCAGATCGCGCTATACGGGCGCAGTGCCTTCAACGGTGCGATCCAGTTCGTCACCAAGGACCCGACCGAGGAATTCGAGGCCGGCATCAACACCGATATCAACGTCAAGGACCAGTACAGCCTGACGGGATTCATCAGCGGACCGATCCTCGGTGACGCGCTGCGCGTGCGGCTGAACGCCAGCTGGTGGGACGAGGAAGGCTTCTACCGCAACTCGGTCAGCGGCGCCAAGCTGGGCGGCGACAAGGGCTACGGCTTTTCGCTGACCACGCTCTCCCGCTTCGGCGACAGCTTGACGCTGCGAGGGCGCGCCGAGTTCACCAACGCCCGCAGCCAGCCGGCTGCCGAGGCCTTCATCCCGTTCAACACGCTGCTTGCTGTGCCAGAGGAGGCGCTGACGGTGCGCCCAGGGGACAGCCGCGCAGTCCTGGAGTGCCTGCCGCGCACGATCCTCGCACTGCCCAATGCGACGCCGGGCAGCGCGCTGGAAAACCTCGCCAACGAGCTCTGGGCCAGCGAGGCGCTGCAGGCACGCTACGAGCTGATCGGTTCGGTCATCGGCGACGGGCCCCACTGCCAGTCGGTCGTGCCCTTCTTCACCGGCCAGGTGCCCGATGCCCGGGACCTGACGGTTGCGCTGGGCACCAACCCGTTCAACCCGGGCCGGGACTTTGCGGGAGTGGAGAGCGACACGATACGGCTGTCGCTGGTCGCGACCTGGGAGCTGGACCGCGCGACGCTGACCTCCTGGACGGGCTATACGCGTGACGACAGCACCGAGAGCCTCGACCAGGGCAAGTTCGGCGTGCTCGACCTGACCAGTCCGTTCCGCGACCGCAACGTCAACACCTTCCTGTTCGACAACGAGAAGCTGACCAAGCAGTTCAGCCAGGAGCTGCGTTTCCGGACCGAATTCGACGGCCCGATAAATATCACGCTGGGTGGCCTGTACTGGGCTGAGGACGTGAAGAACGACAGCTTCTCCAACCCTATACAGGCCGCAGGCAGCTACTGCTTCTTCTTCAGCCAGACGGGCGGCCCGTTTGGTCCGGGCTGCGCAGGCTGGACCGACTTCCCGGTCCAGCCGCTGATCGCCGGCGGCTTCGACTTCCTCGATGGTACGCCCTATGACGGCATCCAGCAGTACCGCCAGCAGCCGAGCCCGGCCGACCGCGACACCCGCCATCGCTCGATCTACGGCATGCTCGAGTTCGACATGACCGACTCAGTGACCCTCACCGCCGAGGGCCGCTGGAGCGTGGAGACCGTGGCCGCGCGCGGGCCGCGCTTCCTGTTCCCGGGCGCCAACGGCGGGCCGGGCGGCCAGACCCTGTGCGGCGTGCCCGGCCGCCCCTGCACCGAGGACTGGCTCTTCGGGCCCAACGGCCCCTTTGCCAGCCAGGCCAGCTTCGAGCAGCTGCTCGACCTGTGGAACCCTGTGACCAACCAGGTCGCGGGTGCCGACCTGACCGGCTTCTATGCCGGCCAGCAGCTGCTGGACCTGGTGCCGGATGTCTGCCGCAATGACCCGGCGACCCAGCAGCGGATCGCCGAGGCCGAGGCCGGGATCAACCGCTTCGACTTCTTCAACCCCTATTGCGTGCAGACACTGGACCGCCGCGACAGCTGGTTCACGCCCAAGCTCACGCTGGCGTGGAAGCCCACCGACGACTCCCTGCTCTACGCCTCCTGGTCGCGCGCCGAGAAGCCGGGCGGCTTCTCGACGCTGACCTTTGGCGCCTCGGGCCTGGTGCGCGACCTGGCGAACTTCGAGCCGGAAAAGATGACGGTCTACGAGATCGGCGGCAACGTCGCCGTGCTGGACCGCACGCTGCGCTTCAACGGCGCGGTGTTCTTCCAGGACTACACCGACAAGCAGGTGCTCGCCCAGGCGCTGTCACCCGACGGGCGGCCGGTCTCGCGCATCGTCAATGCGAGCTCGGCCGAGGTCTGGGGTGTCGAGGTCGAGGGCAACTGGCGTCCGCTGACGGAGTTCCTGGGCGGCAACTGGGGAGTCAGCCTTTCGTATACCTGGCTCGATACGGTCTACAACGCCTACACGGATGCAACGACCAGCGAGAACAACATCGCGCTGGCCGGCAACTGTGGGCCCGCGAACGTGACCAACGAGGTGGGAATCGTGCGCCCGGCCTGCCTGGTCGACTACTCCGGCAACCGCCTGGAGAAGGCGCCAAGGCATGCCATCGTCAACAACGTCACCTATACGCGGCCGATCGGTGGTGATGCGGAGCTGTTCATCTCGGTCGACAACCAGTGGACTGACAGGCGCTTCCTGGAGTTCTCGAACGAGAGCTTCCTCGCCGCTTACTGGAACACCGACCTGCAGATCGGCGTGCAAACCGGTCGCTGGGAGATCCTCGGCTACGTGAGCAACCTGTTCGACGACACGACCGTGCGCTCGGCGAGCTCCAGCCCGGGTCTCTCCTGCTGCTTCCAGCTCGGCGTGGCGGTCAGCCTGCCCACGGGCTCTTCGGAGGGCTCGGGCGCCGAAGTGCCGATCCCGAAGGCAGCCTTCCTGCCGCCGCCGCGCGTGATTGGCGCACGCATCGCCTACCGCTTCGGCGCAGCCGCACTCTGAGTCCGGGCCCGGACGCAAACAGGGCCAGGTCCCGGGCGGGACCTGGCCCTTTTTCGTGCCCGAGCCGCTAGACTCTGTGGCTGTGAAGCCCGCAACCCCAGGCACCCGGCCCGCGACCCATGAGGTGATCGTCACCCGCGGGCTGCTGCGCCGTTACCGCATGGGTGATGCCGAGATCCTGGCGCTGACCGGAGTAGACCTGACGATCGACCGCGGCGAGTACGTCGCGATCATGGGCCCGTCCGGGTCCGGCAAGTCGACGCTGATGAACGTGATTGGCTGCCTGGACCAGGCGGACGAGGGGGAATACTGGCTCAACGGTCAGCTGGTCTCCGTAATGAGCGAGCGTCGGCTTGCCGGGATCCGCAACCGCGAGATCGGCTTCGTGTTCCAGAACTTCAACCTGCTGCACCGGGCCACCGCGCTGCACAACGTCGAACTGCCTCTGATCTACGCCGGTATCGGCCGTCGTGAGCGCCAAGAACGTGCGCAGGAGTCGCTCGAGCGCGTGGGGCTCAGTGACCGCATGCTGCACCGCCCGGCCGAGCTCTCCGGCGGCCAGCGCCAGCGCGTCGCGATCGCACGTGCGCTGGTCACCGGGCCGAGCATACTGCTGGCTGACGAGCCCACCGGCGCACTGGACTCCGCCACGGCAGCGGAGATCATGCAGCTTTTCGAGGAACTTCACCGCCAGGGCAATACTCTGATCATGGTGACACATGACTCCGAAGTAGCCGCTCATGCGGCACGCCAGGTAAACCTGAAAGACGGCCGGATCGAGGCCGATACGAGCCGGGCCGAGGCCCGCGAGGATGTGGACCATGTCCCGGAACACGTGTAACGCAGCGCTGCTGGCCGCCGTGCTGATGATGGCGGGCTGCGAAACCGTCGAGGAGGAGCAGATCTACCAGCAGGTCGCCGTGGAACGGAGGGACATCATCGTCACGGTCGAGGCTGCCGGCGTGATCGAGCCGGCACTGACCGTGGAGCTCAAGTCCAAGGCCTCCGGCGAGATCCTCGAGATCAATGGCGAAACCGGCGACCTGGTCGAGGCAGGCGCGCTGCTTGTCCAGATCGACAAGCGCACGCCACGCAACCAGCTAGCCCAGGCCGAGGCCACCCTGGAGGCGGCGACAGCCCGCCGCGGAATCGCCGAGGCACAGGCCAGGCGGGCCGAGCGGCTGCTCGCCGACGGAATCATCAACGAGGTCGAGTACGAGCAGAGCCAGCTGGAGCTTGCGAATGCCCGCGCCGAGGTGGTCCGTTCGGAAGTTTCGGTGGAAAGCACACGGATCCAGATGGAGGACACCGACCTGCGCTCCCCGATCACCGGGACGATCATCGAGAGGCTGGTTGAGCGTGGACAGGTGATCTCCTCCCCGACGATGGACGTCGGAGGTGGCACCCTGCTGCTGACGATGGCGGACCTCGGCACCGTGCAGGTACGCGCGCTGGTCGACGAGACCGATATCGGCCAGATCGAACCCGGACAGGCCGCCGAGGTCACCGTCAGGGCCTTCCCCGCGCGCCGTTTCCAGGGCGAGGTGCAGAAAATCGAGCCCCAGGCGCTGGCCGAGCAGACGGTGACCACGTTCGCCGTGCTGATCATGCTGGACAACAGCCAGGGCCTGCTGCGGCCGGGCATGAACGCCGAGGTACGCATCGTTGCCGCCGAGCGCAGTGATGTACTGGCGGTGCCGACGATGGCGCTGCGGACCCTGCGCGACATCAGGACCAGCGCCGCGCTGGTCGGCCTCGATGAGCAGGATGTGCGCAGCCAGCTGGCCGGGAGTGGCGCCACCACACAGAACGGCGCACGCCCGGAGCGCGCAGCCGGGGCGCCGGCTGGCGCGATGGCAACCGGGAGACCAGGCGAAGGGCAGCCCGCGGGGGGTCGGCCTGGCGCAAGGCCGGGCGCCACGGACGCACAGCGCTACTGGGTGTTCCGCATGCGGGACGGCTTTCCCGAACCGGTCTGGATCGAGTCTGGCCTGACGGACCTGGACGTCAGCGAGGTGCTTTCAGGGCTCGCCGAGGGCGACCGCGTGCTGATGCTGCCGAGCTCCGGCCTGATCGAGGCCCAGCAGCGCATGCAGCAGCGCATGCGCCAGTTCAACGCCGTGCCCGGCATGGGCGGCGGCGGCCAGCGGTAGAGGCACATGCTGGTCGGCGAGATGATCATGGTGGCGCTGCAGTCCGTGCGCGCCAACCTGTTCCGCGCGTTCCTGACCATGCTCGGCATCATCATCGGTGTCGCCTCGGTGATCACGATGGTGGCGCTTGGCACGGGCGCGCGCGTCGCCATCGACCAGCAGATCGATGCGCTGGGCGCAAACGTACTGACGATCCGAAGCGGGCAGGTATTCCAGATGGGTGTAGCCCGGGCCGGCGCGCGGCTGACGATCAGGGATGCCGAGGCGATCATGCTGGATGCGCCCAGCATTACGGCTGTAGTCCCGGAAATGTCGGCGTCCTTCCAGGTGAAGCTCGGCAACCGCAACCAGAACCTGCGCGTGATCGGGGCGACGCCGAACTTCAGCGAGGTCCAGGGCTACTCGCTGGCTGCGGGCAGGCTGTACACGGCCGCGGATGATGCAGCCAAGCGGCGCGTCGTCGTGGTTGGCCATGCCGTGCCCGCGCGCATGAACACGATGGCCGAGCAGCTGCTGGGACAGTCACTGGTCATCCGCGGCATCAGCTTCGAGGTGATCGGCGTACTCGAGGAAAAGGGCGCGATCGGTTTTCGCAACGTCGATGAGCAGCTCTGGGTCCCGCTGTCCACCGCGCGCTACCGGCTCATCGGGAGCGACCAGCTGGAATCAATCAGCGTGCAGGTCGGCAATGGCCCCATGGAGCGCGCGATCGTTGACATCGAGCGCGTCCTGCGCCGCGAGCACCGGATCCCGCCAGGCGCGGAAAACGACTTCACCATCCAGGACCCGCGGCAGTTCTTCGATGTGCGCCAGGCTGCAGCCGACATCTTCGCCTGGCTGCTCGCCGGCATCGCCAGCATCAGCCTGATCGTCGGCGGCATCGGCATCATGAACATCATGCTGGTGACGGTCACGGAGCGCACGCGCGAGATCGGCATCCGCAAGGCGCTGGGCGCTACGCAGATGAACATAATGATGCAGTTCGTCGTCGAGGCCATGGTGCTTTGCCTGCTCGGCGGCCTCACGGGAATCCTGCTGGGCGTCGGGCTGGCCACGGCCCTGGCGACCTTTGCCGGCTGGCAGACGGTGGTCTCGACCACCGCGATCGGCATCGCGGCTGGATTCAGTGCGGCCGTGGGCCTGTTCTTCGGTATCTGGCCGGCGCGCAAGGCGGCGCGCCTCGACCCGATCGAGGCCCTGCGGCACGAGTAGGCGCGGATCCGGTGGGGGGAGCGGCTTCTGTGGGAGCGGCTTCTGTGGGAGCGGCTTCAGGGGGACCGTCGACTGGGGTACCGTCAAGATCGGAAGAGCCTCGTGTTGG
>JAFIFS010000065.1 GCA_020831895.1 Chromatiales bacterium | reverse complement strand
GCCTGTGGCTTGGCATCGACGCGCTGCGCCTGGGGGTGGAAGGGCGCAACTGGGCCATCAACGTGGGCTCGGTTCTCGGCTTCACGGTCTGGCTGTCATTCCTCGCGACGCTCGCGATCTGGCTGACCGGGCGCCGGCGCGTATTCCTGGTCATGGCCCTGCCGATCGAGCTGATCTGGTTTCTCTGCTACATCTCGTTCCTGTTCGGTGTACACGTCTATCCGCTCACCTGAACAGGACCCGGCTTCGCCGGGGTCGACGTGCAGGCATGGCTCAGGGCGCCTCGATTACGCAGATGAACCGGTCGCGGCGCAGTACCCAGCGCGAGTGATCGGCATTGGCCTCCAGCTGGCGGATCTGGTCGACACCACAGCCGGTCTCCCAGAGCTCCGCCAGGGTCTCGGTGGTCCGCGCATAGCGCCTGATCCTTCCGTCGCTGCTGGTCACCATCACGTAGGCACCGTCGCCGGTGACACGTGGCGCACCTGGACTGACCAGGCCGACCGGCATCGTGGAGCCGGCATCCAGGACCTGGCCGCTACCGGTGTAGAGCCTGCTGCTGTCAGGTGCAATCGCCAACGGGTCTATAGCGGCCAGGATCGCGTGGGCATGCCTGCGCACGGCCGCGGGTGCAGGCTGGGTCAGGTCCAGTGAGTACAGTGAACCCGGGACCGCCTGGTCAAAGGCGAACGCTGTCACCCCATCCGGAGCCACGGACAGCAGCGATAATCTGCGGAGGCCCAGCTGGCTGACGGTGACCACACTGTTGCCTTCGTTGCGCAGCACCTGCACCAGGGGTGTCAGCGTGCTGCCTGACGTCACCAGCAGGCGCCCGGGCCCTGCCTCGGCGACATCCCAGGCCGTGTCGCTGCCCAGCGCCTCGGACAGTCCGATCATTTCGCTGACGGCCAGCGTGGACGTGTCGACGACCGCCACACTGCCGGCACCGTCCAGGGCTACGAACAGTTCGCTGCGATCCGCCGACAGGGCGACGCCACGCGGCGCGGCCGCGAACGGGATGCTCGCCAACGTGGCCGCATTCGCGGCATCGATCACCGTGACGACATTCTGGTCCGGCAAGGATACGTAGGCACGCTCGCTTTCTGCATCGAAAGCCATCGCGAACCCGGTGTCAGCGAGCAACACCAGGCGGCTCGCGACCGCCACCGGGGTCGGAGGCGGCGCTGGCGGGAGACCACCACCAGTGCCCGGCGGTTCTGCCGGCTCGTCAGTATCGATCAGGCACAGCGCATCGCCGACCAGCAAAGCCCAGCGGCCGTCCTCGAGCGGGGCGATCATCCGCTGTGGCCCGTCACCACAGAGTGGCTGCCAGGCACGGAGCGGCTCCAGTGTCCCGGCATCGAACACCTGGATGCCGCGCTCAGGTTCACCACTGCCGGCCAGTCGCCAGATCCAGAGCTCCGCCTGGTCGCTGCTGAACGCAGGCAGGCCACGCACCTGGAGATCCGCGGCCATCGTGAGATCCGCCGCCAGGACCACCCGGCCATCGGGTTGGACGAGCCGCGTACCGTCGGGGGTCATCACTAGCCGGCCCGCGGTATCCGCGGCGCGGCCAATACCCGCGGTCGCAGTGACGGGAATGGCGCCCTGGCTGGTGTCCAGCCTGCGAATCTGCGAAAGACCTCTCCACTCGCGCAGGTAAACGTAAGGGTCACCCGGGTGTTGCGCCAGTTCCGGTTCATTGCGGGCGATGACCGAGTCGGCAACCCGGCGTGCCGAGCCGTCCACCGTATCCAGGTCGACCACATAGTTGAAGGAACTGGACGAACCCGTCACCAGCAACCGGCCTGGCGCGTACTCGAGCACGTCCCAGGTGGCCGCAGTGCCGAGCTCGGGCGAGATCACGAAACGCTGTTCGGCGCCGGATTCCAGGTCCAGCGCGATGACCGCGCCACCTGCATGGGCGGTGATATACAACGTCCGGCCATCCTGTCCCCTGCGCATTCGCTGAGGCTGGCCGGCGATCGGCCTGCGCTCGATCACCTGCAGGCTGTTCATCGACAGCACCAGCAGTTCATTGCGCTCGGGCACCGTGACATAGAACCGGCCGCGGGCCGGGTCGGCGACGATGTCGCCGCCCGGTGCGCCCAGCGGCACCAGCCGCCCCGCCACCGGGTCAGCCAGTGGGGGCGGTTCGGCGTCCGGGCGCAGCGGCTCCAGCCAATAGACGGCAAACTCGGCAGGCCAGTGCATGAACGAGATTTGCGGTGCCGGCGGGCTGCTGTTGGTCAGGCTCAGCTCCAGTATCGAGTTGCTGCCCCCGGGACCCGCGGTCATCACGATCCGTGACTGCGCCGCTCCATCGAGCTCGATCTGCCCAGCATCGGGGTAGGCGCGGAGCTCGCCTGACAACGGCAGCGCGGTGCTGAAATCCATCCAGCCACCGAGCAACAGGCTCGAGATTCGGCCATTCAGGGACAGGCTGTACCTGAACGTGTCGTAGCGCTGCTCGAATGAGAGGGCCAGGCGGCTGATACGCTCGCCGGCACCGGGCTGCACGATCTCGAGCCATGATGCCGCCAGCTCGATGCGCTCGCTGTCCGTGTCGCGGCGGTGATAGGTATCCAGCCGTGCGGAGACCTCGGCCGTGATACCGCCGACCAGGAACTGCAGGCCGCTGGCCTGCGTCGAGACCGACGCATGGCGGACCTCGTCGTCCAGGCTGAGGCTGTCAATGTGCACGGCCAGCACGCCGGTCGATGCGATGCCCTCGTAGCGGCAGCCGGTCAGCACAAGTTCGATCAGGTCACCGGTACCGGGCAGGCCGTCGCCGTCGTGGTCCTGCAGCCTGACCGTCGCCGACCCGCCTTCGGTGCACAGCGCCGCAGCCTGCTCCTGCGCATAGCCGGCAGACTCCTCGTAGGCGTCCAGCAGATCGACACCAGTCAGCGCGAGACTCAACGCCAGGTCGACCAGGGTCAGGAACCTCTGGCTCGCTTCGAAGGTGACCGAGCTGTCCAGCGGCAGCGGTGGCAGGTTCTGCAACCGTGCCTGCGCCGAACCTCCGCCGCCCCCGCCACCGCAACCCGCCAGGCCTGCCACGATTGCGGCACACAGGACAGAGACCTTGCTGGCCCGGGTCCACATGGTCATTCGATGGTCATTCGTGCGGCGCGATGGACATGTCGCCCCCGGTTGGCTGGATTCCGGCCCCCGTTTGCTGTTTTTGAGCAGGCTTGGGAGCCTGCCTACCGGGAACAGTATGGTTACTTCTCCGGCCACTCAAGCTTTGCCGGGGCCGGGCCATGGCCCATTGCGAGCCCGGGAACAGCAGATGCCCCGCAACGCGGGGCATCGAATCGCGGGTCAGCCGCGCCTGGACGGACAGGCCAAGGCTGCTAGCGCTTCATCGCATCGAAGAACTGCGCGTTGGTCTTCGTATCCTGCATCTTGCTCAGCAGGAACTCGACGGCGGCCAGCTCGTCCATCGGGTGCAGCACCTTGCGCAGCACCCACATCTTCTGCAGCTCGTCCGGGGCGGTCAGCTGCTCTTCGCGGCGGGTGCCGCTGCGGTTGATGTTGATCGAGGGGAACACCCGCTTCTCGGCAATGCGC
>JAFIFS010000015.1 GCA_020831895.1 Chromatiales bacterium | reverse complement strand
CCTGGATGTTGCTGTCACCTTCCTCAACGCCTCCTGCATCCGCGCAAGATCCTTCTCTGCCTCTGACAGCAGCTGACGCCAGTCATCAGGCGGGTGCCCGCTTTCCAGCATCTTGCGGAACACCCGGTAGGCGTCGTCGCTGCTTTCGTAGGCGCGCCTGGTGGTTTCGTCATTCACCCAGGCATAGACGATCACCTTGCTTTGGGCGTGGTAGCGGAAGAACAGCCGGTATTGCTGGAAGAACCGGGCACGGAACCAGTGCTTGTGTTCTTTGCCCAGCGTCCCGCCCTGGCGATACTCCGGGCGAGACGGATCCTGGGGGATGACATCGAACGCCAGCCTGATGATAGCGGCCAGTCGCTTGCTCGCATTCTTCTTCACATACCCGGCCGGGTCCTTCTGCTGGAGAGTCTCGACCTGCTTCGCCAGTGCTTCAATCTGCGCCAGAAACAGCGGGTGACCGTAGATTACCCAGCCATGGATGACCAGTGGCTCGGGTGTCGCCGCGCTCATTCATCTTCGGCCGGTTCATCTTCGGTCGGGAGTGCGGCATTGAGATCGACCTCGACACCCCTAACCAGGGACTGGAGCCGATGGACGAGGCCACCATCCACGGATTGCAGCCGCTCAGGGTGGCGTTCGATGTCAGTGGCCAGGAAGGTGAGGAATTGACCGAGTACCGGGTCCTCACCATCGGCGCTTTCGGCACGGGTCAGCACCACCTCGCCACCGGCGCGAATCGAGTAGCGGATCTTGTCGCGCTTGCCGAGCTTCAGGGCTCGGCGCACGGTTTCCGGCACCGTGGTCTGGTAGCGATCGGTAAGTGTGGATTCGGCTTCGAGTGTCGCGGGCATGGCGGCTTCCTGCGGGTCTGACTACTGGCCAGAGGGTAATGCAAATGCATTGCCTGGTCAATGCAGATACATTGCCGCAGGGCTGGGCCGCGCGCCCGTCCCTTAACATTAGCTATGTCTTTCCTATAACCTGACGCCCAAGCTTAAAAAACAGAAGAAAAGAGGCCATGAACTCTAATCTCACCCATCACATCGCCCGATTCGCGTCCACTGCTTTCGCCACCGTCCTGGTCGCGCTGCCGGCCTGGGCCGACGGGCGTACCGACATCGTCGCCCGCACTGGTGCCGCGGCGCCTGACTTCGCCCCGGGCGTGGTCTTCGAGCGGCTGTTCGGCATTGGCACCACCGCCGCCCTGAACGATGCCGGGCAGGTGGCCTACGTCGGTACGGTGCAGGGTCCGGGCGTGACGGCCGGCGTGGACAACAGTGGCATCTGGGTCGGCGACACCTTGCGCGTGCGCCGTGGCGACAGCGTGCCGGGCTTTGCGGGCCTGACCTTCGGCGCGCTTGGCTCGCCCGTGCTGAATGCCGACGGCGACATCGCCTTTCGTGCTGACCTTGGCGGTGCCTCCCCGGGCACGAGCCAGGCTGTGTTCCGCAACGACACGCTGCTCGCCCGCCAGGGCGACGCGGCCATCGGCACTGATCTTTCGGGGTCGCGCAGCTTCGGCATGTTCCGCGGCGGTCCGGCGATCAACGCGGCCGGTGAGGTGGCCTGGGCCGCCGATGTCTCTCCCGGGTTCTGGTCGATCTGGCGCAACAACGACTTCATCACCCGCGCCGGCGCGACGCCGCCTTCGCTGGATACGACGCTGAATCCGCTTTACGCCACGCGGCTCAGCCTGAACGACAACGGCCAGGTGGCCTATCGCTCCTTCCTCTCGGCTGGCGGGAGTGCCATCTTCATCGACAACCACCTCGTCCTGCGGACGGGGGATGCTGCGCCCGGCCTGGGCCCAGGCGCTACCTTCAACAGTTTCTTCTCACCTGCGTTGAACAATGCCGGCGAAGTCACCTTCCGCGCCACGCTCGACAGCGGCACCAGCCCCACGGGCATCTGGCAAGGTAACCGTCTGATCGTACGCACCGGTGACGAAGCCCCCGGGGTGCCGGGCGCGCGCTTCGCCACCCTGACCGATCCGGTGGTCAACGATGGTGGCCAGGTGGCCTTCGGCGGGAACATCGAGAGCGGGGCGCCAGGCGCACTGACCACGAGCAAGGGCATCTGGATCTACGGACCTAACGGCCATGCGCTGCTGGTCGTGCGTCCGGGTGACGTCATCGGTGGGCGCACCGTTGCCGACACTGCTTTCTCCGCCGACGATGCGGGCCTGCTCAGCAGCCCCAGCAGCCTCAACAATTCCAGCCAGTTCGCCTACCTGGCCCGCTTCACCGACGGCAGCGAGGCGGTGTTGCGCTTCACCCCGGATCTGCGCTGGATCGCGGATGCCAGCGGCTCATGGGACGACGTGATGGGCTGGACCATTGCACAGCGGCCCGGTGCGGTCCACGACGTCGCCATCGCCCCCGACCTCAACCTCACCGTCACCGGGCCGTCCGCGGCAACCTCGGTGCGACGCCTCACCATCGGCGGCGGCAGCGGTGTCGCCACTCTCGATCTCGCCGGCGCCGAGCTCACGTCCGGGCAACGGATCACGGTGGAGGCCACCGGCCGCGTCGTCGGCAGCGGTGTGCTCGATGGGCCGGTGCTCACCAACTTCGGCAACCTGAGTGTCGGCCGGGACGAGACCATGACGGTGCGGTCGTCCGCCGAGAGCATCGGCAACATCGACGTGATCGGCGGCAGCTTCCAGGCCACGGCCCAGCTCTTCAACGCCAGTGGCGGCGCGGTACTCGGCGTCGATGCCGAGATCGGCGCCGGCAACATGCTGAACCAGGGCAGCATGCAGTTCATCGGCGACACGACCGTGAGCGGCAGCGTGAACAACCGGGGCGGCGAGATCACCACCCTCGCCGGCCAGACGACCTACACGGGCGATGTGCGCAACGACGGCGTCATCACCACCGGCTTTGGCGACACCAGCCGCTTCCTCGCCGGACTCAGCGGCACCGGCAGCTTCGCCGGTCCGGGCACGGTCGAGGTCCTGGGCCGCCTGAGTCCCGGCGCCAGCCCGGGCCTCGTCAGCTTCGGTGGCGACTTGCTGCTCGGCCCTGACAGCGTCACGGTGATGGAGCTGGGCGGCACGGTCCGCGGCACCGGCTACGATGCCATCGATGTCGCCGGCCTGGTGACGCTCGGCGGCCTCTTGCAGGTGGTGCTGATCGACGGTTTCGTGCCGGAGGTGGGTGACCGCTTCGAGCTGTTCCGCGCCCAGGTCTTTGCCGGCGGCTTCGACAGCATCGAGCTGCCGTCGGACATGTTCCTTGTCGAGCTCGGCAACGGCAGCTTCGAGGTCCACGTCGTCCCGCTGCCGGCCGCGGCCTGGCTGTTCGGCTCCGCCATCCTCGGCCTCGCTGCCCTGCGCCGCCGGCGCCGCGCCAACGCCGCGACCTGGCGCGTTGCGCCATGACGGAATCGCCCGGGGCAGTTCAAGAGCGCAGCACGTAGCCCAGCTGGCTGATCACCCGAAAAGTGGCTCCAGGCCGCCGGACCTGCCCGGCGCAGTGCGCCGAGCAAATCCGGCACCTTCAAGCTTCAGCCCTTTGCCCGCTCCGCATCGATGAGCTTCTTGAACTCACCTGCTGAGCTGGTCATCTGCGGCCCGTTCCACTCGGTGGGTGCGGTCAGGTACTTGTCGTAGTGCTTCTCGATGTGCTCGAGGATCGGCTTCGGCAGCTCCGAGGGTCCGTTCATCAGCTTCATCGAGTGGCTGTGGAACACCATCTTGCCCGGCGCGTTGCCCATTTCCATGAAGGGCAGCCAGTCGGAGACGCGGGTCCATGACATCGTGCAATAGGCCGAGGTCGTGCTCTCGTCGAGGATCTCGCTCTTGCGGCCCATCAGGCCCCAGAGCTCGGCGTGCTGGTCGATGTCGCCAGAGGAGTACAGCGGGTACTCGGCGCGGGTCAGCTCAGCGGGCTTCTGGATGAAGAAGTTCCACTGGAAGACGACATTGTCGCCGACGCTGACGTAGGGGTAGGGCGGGGCGAGCGGGCCGGGGGCCTTCATCGAGAACACGCCGTTCACCGGGTCGTTGGCGATGTGCACCACGCGAACCTTGCGCCCGCCGAGGAACGGGTTGCTCCATTCCTGCAGGATCTCGCCGGTGACGGGGTCCAGGTAGAACAGCACCTCGCGGCTGTAGATGCGGTAGCCGCCGTCCACCTTCTCCAGGCGCCCGGAGCCGAAGCCGAAGGTGCGAAAGCACTTGTGCACGCGCTCCTGCGGGATCATTGCCCAGGCCTGGCCGGGGAAGGCGAAGAAGAAGTCCTTGCCGCTCAGGTCGCCGCGCAGCTTGAGCAGCGCGTTCAGGTTGGTTTCCGGATCATCGAGATCCAGTGCGGAGTCCTTCGGGGTCTTCAGGGCGGAGGCAGGGGTGAGTCGCAGGGTCATGATCAGGGGTGCTCGTAGTGTGAATGGAGGCGCCACCATAGCCGCTGCCGGGCAGCAGGTCTCCGCGGGGCAGGCTGGCTGCCGCAGGCTGGACAAGCAAATATATCAATTTATGAAGTATTATACGCACGATAGCGTATAAACAGTTATAGACCTCAGGGCCCGCGACTGTTGGACAAGATCCGCAACCCATTTTCGCCCGGCGCAGGCGCTCCGCCACCGGAACTGGCGGGCCGCGAGAATATCCTGGAGCAGGCTCGGGTTCTGCTGGGCCGGATTCGCGCGCGGCGGCCCGAAAAAAGCCTGCTGCTGACCGGTCTGCGGGGGGTGGGCAAGACCGTCCTCCTGAATGAAATCGAGCGCATGGCACAAGCCGACGCCTATCGAACCATCCTGGTTGAGGCCCATGAAGGTAAGTCCCTGGCCGTCCTGCTGGCACCCCATCTGCGCCGACTGCTGTTCGAGCTGGATCGTCTTGCCGGTGCTGGACACAAGGCCCGCCGCGGACTGGCTGTGCTGAAGAGCTTTATAGGCGCCATCCGGATCAAGGTCGGGGAGATCGATATCGGGATCGATATCGAGCCGGAAGCCGGCATCGCCGACAGCGGCGATCTGGAGGTGGATCTGCCAGGCTTGTTCACGGCCATCGCAGAGGCCGCTGACGAGCGTGGTGCAGCGGTAGCAATACTTATCGACGAAATTCAGTACTTCGCCACGGCTGAGCTGAGCGCGCTCATCATGGCCATGCACCGTATGCAGCAGCGCCAACTGCCGCTGGTACTGATCGGTGCCGGACTGCCGATACTGCCGGGCCTGGCCGGCGAGTCGAAGTCCTATGCGGAACGGCTATTCAGCTTTCCTGCTGTGGGGCCCCTGGGCGAGGCGGATGCCGCCCGTGCGATTCGCGAACCCATTGAGGAGGCCGGCGAAGTGATTGCTGATTCAGCGCTGCTTGAAATCTGCGCGTTGACCAGGGGCTACCCCTACTTTCTTCAGGAATGGGGCTATCAGGCCTGGAACCACGCTGATGCTTCGCCCATCTCACTGGATGTCATCCGGGAATCGACCGACATCGTTACCAACCGTCTCGATGAGAATTTCTTCCGCGTGCGGTTCGACCGGCTCACGCCGCGGGAGCGTCAGTACCTGCGCGCGATGGCCGAGCTTGGCAGTGGTCCGTATCGCACCGGTGACATTGCTGACACCCTGGGCGCCAAGATCACGACGCTCGGGCCTGTGCGCGCGAACCTGATCAAGAAGGGGATGGTCTACAGTCCGTCCCATGGCGAAATGGCATTTACCGTGCCGCTGTTTGACGAGTTCATGAGGCGCGCGATGCCGGAGTTCTCGCCGAGATAAGCGACGTCACGCCCCCTGGGTCCACCGCCACCGCCACCTGCAGCGCCTGGCGCAGCCCGCGAAACCGTCGCCGGTAGCGCGTCGGTGTCATGCCGACGCGTCGCTGGAACAGCCGCCGAAAGAACCCGGCGTCCTCGTAGCCTACCTCCAGGGCAATCCGCTCGACCGGCGCATCGCCGGCTTCCAGCATCTGCTTCGCCTCTTCCAGGCGCAGCGTGTGGATGTAATCCATGGGCGTCATGCCGGTTGCTTGCTTGAAACGCCGCTTGAATGAGCGCTCGGGCAGCCCGCTCAGCTCGATCATGCGGGTGACCGGGGCATGGGTTTCATAGTGCTGTGCCGCCCACTGCTGGCAGCCGGTGATCACGGCATCGTCCTGCTGGCAGGTGGTCGCGAGGCTCGCGTACGGCAGCTGCCCGTCGCCGTGCCACTCGATCAGGTAGAGCCGTGCCAGGTGGATCGCTTCCTGGGTGCCGACCAGGCGGCCGACCAGGTACAGCGCGAGATCCAGCCAGGAGGTGCCGCCGCCGCCCATGACCAGCCGTTGCTCGGGGCCGGAGATCACCAGCGCGCGGTGCGGGTGCACGCGCACGGACGGATAGCGGCGTGCCAGGGTCTCGCAATAGGCCCAGTGGGTGGTGGCGTCGCGTTCGTCGAGCAGCCCGGCCTCGGCGAGCGCGAAACTGCCGGTGCAGGCGGTGGCGACAATCGCTCCGGCCTCGAGCTCGTCCGTGAGCCAGGCGATCGCCTCCGGGTGGCGACCGGCCAGAGTCTCACCTGGTGCGAGCGCGAGGTCGGGGATGCAGATCAGCGTCGGCGCGGGACACTGGTCCAGGGCACAGTCCGGCTGTACCCAGGCGCCGCTGCGGGTGCGGAAGCCCGCGCCGGACGGTGAGACGATGACCGGATGCAGGGCGCCCGGTGTGGCGGTGCCGCGCGTGAGCAGCGGCCAGTCGCGCCCGGCCGAGGAAAAGATGTCGAACAGCCCGTACAGCGTGGCCGCCGTGACCTCGTCGAGGGCCAGCAGGGCAACGACCGGGCGTGCGGCGTCCATGGCATCAAATATAGCGCAGCCGTGGCCGGATCCGACCGGTCCTGTCCGATACGGCCGTATCCCCGGGCCCGCCCCGGGCGCATGATGCCGGCCATTCCGGGACCCTCACCTCCGGCGGGTCCTGGCCGTTCGGGGAGGACTCCATCATGCCCACCAGCAGGCCGTCACTGTTCCGTCACACCCTGCACTTGCTCGTACTTTGCGCTGCCATCCCCCTGGCTGCATCCGCTGAACCCGGCGCGCCGCTGTTCGAGGGGCTGGGTGGCCATCATCACCCCATCTCGACCCGCGTGCCCGAGGCACAGCGCTATTTCGACCAGGGGCTGATCCTTGCCTATGCATTCAACCACGCCGAGGCCGAGCGCTCGTTCCGCGAGGCGGCACGGCTGGACCCGACCTGCGCGATCTGCTGGTGGGGTGTCGCGCTGGTGCTGGGGCCGAACATCAACCTGCCGATGGACGAGAGTGCAGCGGCGCCGGCCTGGTCAGCGCTGCAGCGTGCGCTGTCGCTGATCGAGCTTGCCAGCCCGAAGGAGGCCGCCTACATCCGCGCACTTGCACCACGTTACGCAGAGCAGCCCCCGGCTGATCGCAGTGCACTCGACCAGGCATTCGCCGTCGCGATGCGCGCCGTGGTCTCGGAGTACCCGGACGACCTCGATGCGCGCACACTGCTGGCCGAGGCGCTGATGGACACGATGCCCTGGGACTACTGGATCCGTCCGGATCTCGCAAAACCAGAGACCATCGAGATCCTGGATCACCTCGAGCATGTGCTGGAGCGCAATCCCGACCACCCGGGCGCGTTGCACCTGTACATCCATGCGGTTGAGGCCTCGTCGGCGCCCGACGGCGGCGAGGGCGCGGCCGACCGCCACGCCGACCGGGTGCCGGGCGCCGGTCCGATCGTGGACACGCCCTAACACATCTAGATAACCATCCGCCGCT
>JAFIFS010000109.1 GCA_020831895.1 Chromatiales bacterium | reverse complement strand
GGGGGTTTGTAGCTGTGGGCGCTGTGCGGTCGCTGCTCGTTGTAGAACTGCCGCCAGCGTTCGATCAGCACCTTCGCCTCGGCACGGCTGCGGAACCACTCCCGGTTCAGCAGCTCGTCCCGCAGCTTGCCGTTGAAGCTTTCGACGAACCCGTTCTGCCAGGGGCTGCCCGGCGTGATGAAGGCCGGACCGATCGCCGCGTCCCGCAGCCAGCGCATGACCTTGGCCGCGGTGAACTCGGCGCCGTTGTCGGAGCGGACAAAGGCTGGCTTGCCGTAAAGCCGCATCAGCCGCGACAGGGTCAGGATCACATCCTGCGCCCGCAGGCTGGCCCCGACCTCGATGGCCAGGCATTCCCGGGTGTATTCATCGATTACGCACAGCATCTTCAGGGCTCGCCCATCGACCATCTGGTCGTGGACGAAGTCGTAGCTCCAGACGGCGTTCGGGCGCACCGCGCCCGGCAGCCGGATGTCGTTGCCGGAACGGCGGCGACGCGGTCGGCGGCGGGGAATGTTCAAACCCAGCTGGCGCCAGACGCGCCGCACCCGGGCCTCGCCCAGGCCCAGCCAGGCCGCCATTCGGCGATACCCGAACCGCGGCACCTTTGGCGACGCCGCCAGCAGACACTCGGCCACCGCCTGGTCCTTGGCGGCCTGGCGCGGAGCGTAGCTGGCGATGCGCCGGCTCAGGCCCAGGTAACGAAGGGCCTTTCGCTGCGAGATACCCCGACGAACCAGCACCTGGACCGTGTCGCGTCGTTCCGACGGGGTCGTCATTTTTTTCGGACGATCTCCTTCATCCCGTCGATGACCAGCATCTGCTCGGCCACCAGCCGCTTGGGCCGGGCGTTCTCGCACTCGAGGTTCTTGAGCCGGCGGGCGTCGGGGACGTCCAGTCCACCGAACTTGTTTCGCCAGCGGAAAAACGTCTGCTCGGTCAGGTTGTGCTTCTTGCACAGGACCCTGATCGACATGGCGCCGACCTCGGCTTCCCGCAGGATGCCGATGATCTGCTAGTCAGTGAATCGCTTCTTCATGGAGCTCTCCTTGCCTGTTAAGGGTAGAGAACTCACCAGCCAGCTGGCTACACGATCCGTCTCAGGTCAAAGCTTGCGCCAAGAAGGACAATGGGGGTACAACTCCTCATTTTCCACAGCGGAGCTGCGCCAGCCAGTCACGAATAAGGGAGTAGCGAGGACATCGGGGATGAGCCGTCTGGCTCGTTGGCCAGTTTTCTCTACACCACATGACCCATGTGCAGTTAACGAGGCGAGAGACTAAGTATGGAGCTATCACGAGCTTATATTCTGGGCGCACCTAAGTGTGGCACCACCTCCATGGCAGCATGGCTAGCCCAGCATCCCCAGCTTGAACTCAGCAAGCTGAAAGAACCCCATTACTTTAGCTCTGACCTGAATAACAGGGAAGTGGACTCGAAGTCGGAATATGACAAGTTGTTTTCTCCACAGGAAGGAATAACAAAGGTATTACTTGATGCGTCTACTTGGTACCTCTATTCAAAAGATGCCGTGCCTAACATCCTGAAGGAGCACCCGGAAGCGCGATTTATCGTGATGCTTAGGGATCCCGTGGAAATGGCGATATCTCTGTATTTTCACAATTTGGTTATGGGCTCTGAGAATAGGTCCCGAATTGAAGACGCTTGGGACCTTCAGACGGTGCGATTACGAGGCAGAAAAATACCATGGGGCTGCCGAGAACCTGCGTGTCTGCAGTACAAGGCGGCGTGCTCTACGGGGACGCTGACCGAGCGCTTGTTAGAAACCGTAGAACGCTCCTCAGTTCTCTTGCTGTCACTGAGTGACCTTAAGAAAGATCCGCAAGGAGAGTTCCAAAGAGCGCTGGCCTTTCTCGGCCTGGAGCCATGCAGCGGCATTGACTTCGCTGTCAAAAATGAAGCTCGGCAAGCAAAGATGCAGGCACTAGTACCGTTCTTGCGCAGGCTTGGCAAGCTTAAGAAACGTATGGGAATAGAGAGAGCCTTTGGCGTGCAAAGCATGAACCTCAGGGCGCATCCGGGGAAAGAGGTATCCCCGGTTTTCAGACGCCAGCTAGAATCTGCCTTCGCTGAGGAGCGCCAGATCCTTAATAGATTGCTCCAATCAAGTCCAGGAGCCGCAGCCACTTCTGGCTCAGCCTAACGCAGTGATGGGAAATCAGGGCAACGGATCCAGTTTATTCTGTATGAAGCGAGGCATGCCGGCATTTGCCCGAAAGCGAGAGTGGACAGTCTACTTTAGTGACAACTCTGGACTTCTCGGCACCTAAGGTAGCCATTAATCTGTCCGATCACGTCGTAGCTCTGGCCTGCTCATAGCGCAGCTTGAGGTGATGGACAAGAATTAACCTAGATCACCGGATTACGACAAATGCAAGAAAAAGCCAATATAGATTGTTGTGCAGACGTCTGCTGGTACTGCTGCCTTAGCTTCCCTTTTGTGGGGCACGCCGTACGTCGCCCGTGGGTTGTTCGGTACCCTTGATCCTTAGGCATTGCTCCCACCCTAAACCAGTAGTACAACACCAACAATGAACCGGCCCTCCGGCAAGGCAATCCGCTCTGGGCTATCTTGGCAGACTGCATCGGTGGTTGTGCAGGCGCTGATGCAGGTAATAGTCCTCGCCGTGTTGGCGCGGCTGCTTGATCCTGGTGACTTCGGGCTGGCCGCCGTTGCTGCCGTTGCGGTGACATTTGGGGTGCTGTTGTCAGAGGCAGGCACCTCATCAGCAGTAGTTCAGCGGTATCAGCCGCTGGACAGCGCATTCATCAGCTCTGCGTTTCTGGTCTCGGTGGCTATCGGCGCCACACTTTTCGTCGCCCAGGCTTTCCTTGCCCCGACGTTAGAGGGCTTTTTTGGGATGCCGGGCCTTGCGCCGATACTTGTGGCGCTAGGGTCGGTGTTCGTAATTAATGGCTTCTCCCGTGTCCCGGAGGCCATGCTGCAAAGGGAGCTCCGTTTTGCACTTCTGATGAAGGTTAACTTCGCCGCCCAGATCTTGGGCTATGCTGTTCCGGCAGTGCTGCTTGCTTGGGCGGGCTTCGGCGTTTGGGCACTTGTTGGCGGTACGCTTTGCCAAGCCTTCACGAAAGCGTTGCTATTTTTCGCAGTCACTCGCAGCGCCTGGGGCTTTCGTCCCTCGCGGGCTGCGCTATGGGAAGTGAGCACGTTTGGCCTGGGCATGACCAAGATCAAGTTCTGGAACTGGGTGATGCAGCAGGGTGATCGCTTTATCATCGGGCGGCGAATGGATGCGGATGCGTTAGGACAGTACCAAGTGATTATCCAGCTCGCGCGCATGCCAGGGCAGTACATCGCAAATGTGCTCGATTCGGTATTCTTTCCCGTACTAGCTCGTTATCAGGGCAAACGCGAGCAGCTAGTTCGGACGTACCTTCTGCTGGCGTCTAACAGCTATGTCTTCATGCTGGCGCTGGGACTGTTCATGGCAGCCAACGGTGAGCTGCTGGTGCGACTGCTTCTCGGTGAGCAATGGCTGAGCAGTGTGCCCCTATTCCAAGTATTCTGTCTGGCTGCGGGAATTCGTATCTTCACCCGCATTGGCGATATGGTGAATCGCGCGTTAGGGCAAGTCTACGCTGCCTCGATGCGAAAAATGCTACTCGCATGCCTATATTTGGCAGCCGTCTGGCTGACCGTGCCCTACGGGCTGCTGGCTGTGGTGATTGCAGTAGTAAGCTGCCAGTTGGTAGGCGCACTGTTGATCTCTGAGCTAGCCTGGCGAGGAATTGGCATCCGCTTCACAGAAGCAGCCAGCCCGCTGTTGCGCGCGCTGCTATGGAGCGCCGCGCTTCTGATACTAAACATTACCGCTTGGCAGCTGTTGCAGCGTGGCGCCTGGTCGGCGGGGCCAGCATTGGCTGGGTCGGTAATCGTCCACGCTGCGTTAGCGGCATTTTTCCTACGGCCGCTGCTGCCTTTACTCAAGTTGAGGGGTGAAGCAGAATGATCTGGATCGTGATCCGGTAAGCGCCCCGGACTAGAGACCACCCATGGGCAAGACTTCTTGGCATCTTTTGCCCGATAGGACCCCCATGAAGAAAGTAGGAGTATGGCGAAAGCCAGATGGTCATCCCGGAAGGAGGCAATGGTGGCCTGTAGGTATATCTGAAGCCCGTTACTTACAATCGCTTACCTTTTGGCTCGCTCCTCAATGAGGATCTACCATTCAAAACAATCACTCCTCAGACTCGCCCGGCGGCTGGACCGGAATGAACTATAAGCTGCTCATAAACAGCCACCGTTCTATCAATAACACTCTGTTCATCAAACTCGGCCACAGCATACGTTCGGCCAGCCAACCCAAACGTCTCTCGGAGACGGGCATCACGAGCTAATGCGATAATCGCGTCACGTAGCGCAGGACGGTTACCAGGAGGCACCAGCAAACCATTCCACTCGTGCTTAACAATTTCCCTGCAACCGGCGGTGTCTGATGCGACGATGGGAAGCCCGGACGCAGCAGCCTCAAGCAAGGTGCGCGGGACACCTTCTCCATACGTCGTAGGAAGCACGACCATATGCACGTCTCGCATCAGTAACGCCATATCCTCGACATGACCCAATACTTTCATCACCCCTTCGCTACGCCACCTCTCAACTTGCTCTATCGGCACGGAGTCTGGATTGCCTGGGTCTGGCTCGCCCGCCAGTACAAACTCAAGATCTGGCTGACTCTCGCGCAGCTCGCAGGCCACCGCAGCAAAGTCCCCAACGCCTTTACTCCATAACAGCCTAGTAGCTAACAGGGCCCGTACGGACCGATGAATGCGCCCCTGATTTGGCTGAAACCGCATGAGATCAACGCCTGAACCACGGATTAGTACTGCGCGCTCTCGGCAGACAAGCTCACTTTCAACTAGCAGAGAAAAGTCCTCACGATTCTGCAAGATCAGCCGGCTGCCGTTCCCAGCCAAGGCCAACCTCAACAGCGTCCGAACCACTGGACGTAGTACGTATGCGCGCAGGCTTGTACTCGAGAAAAAATACCCAAGACCCGCAAGCGCGTTAACCCGTGCCGGGATCCCTGCCACCCTTCCCGACAGGGATCCGAGAATCACACATTCCAAAGTGAAGCAATGAAGAACATCTGGTCTCTCTTTGCGCAGCACCATGATGACCCGGAAGAGTGACAATAGGGCACGCACCGGATTCATGTTTTTTCTGCCAAGAGGCACTTCTACCCAACGCGCACCTTCCGCGACTATACGGTCCCGGTAACGCCCAGCGGGGGATAACGCGACGACCTCCCAGCCCCTAGCCACGAGCATTCTGATCAGGGGCAGACGGAAGTTGAATAGATACCAGTCCGTATTGGCAAATAAGACAACTTTCTTTTTTTTTGACATCGTCCGCTTCAGACTGCTCTTTGTTGACTTCCGGCGCTCTACTGAGCCAGCTCAGGCCTAGGCCCCGCTAGCACAAGAGTTCCCTTCCGCCGCACCACCCAGAGCGCTGCACCAACTCACCGGTCCCCTACGCCCCTTTAATCGGCCATGACCGTGAGTATATTCGCGTCTGGAGCACATAGCCTATTTTTCAGATCTCTTTGTTTCTTTGGTGACACAAAGAACGCAGTGACGCCTTGCAGGGCTTTTCCCGCTAGGCGACAATCATTGCCTTAAACCGCAGCGGTTGGCCAGCATGCGCATCTCATTAGGGTTATTTTCTGACAGAAGTAGACACTTTAGCTTGCTAGGCACAATGCGTCCTTTATCCCGCCTTATCTGCCTTACAGGGGCTGGTTTTTTCTTGGCATCACTACATACAGCTAGCGCAGGATGGATATCTGCAGAAGGGGGGTCAGAATATTTCTTAAAAGTCGCTGAGTTGACAGAGCCAGGCACTGAATCTTCTTCACCATATTCTTTATCGACCAATGGACAACAGCTGACTCTAGCACGTGCAACGAACGTCGCGCGCAGTCACTACACCCGCTTCGAACTAAAACGCCCCATCATAATCAACGGCTCTATAGAAATTCCTACGGGCAGCAGCCTAATGATCCAGCCGGATCGATACCACGGAACTTTGGAGCAGCACTCTGCGGGGCAGTTTACCCTGACAATCGATGAACCTGGCATTCGTGTATTGGCCGTGATCACTGAGAAAGGGGAAGTAAGTGACCCTGTCTACATCATGGCTGAGCCCTCACCCCTGCGTAAGATGAATGGCGATCGAGAGGTTCTGGATGTTTCTCATCTAGCTTCGCTGGATCCAGCACTCCCGATTACTGCTGACCTACAGAAGGTTCTAGACAGGGCAGCAGAATCACCCCGGGGAGCCCTGATTTACTTTGGCCCGGGCGACTATCACATAGGCAGTGTAGAGGTTGGCAGTAATACCGAGCTACACCTCGCCCTTGGTGCACGTCTTGTGGGTAAGAGCACTTTAGACAGCTATGACCCTGACAATATGGTGCTTTTGCTATTTCGAGATGCGCGAAACAGTGGACTCTCTGGCTACGGCTCGATAATTGGAAATGGCGATATTATTCAGAGCCTGAAGCCTGAACGAACAAGCATTTACCTAGTTCGGTTTTCAAACAGCCGGAATGTTTTCGTACATGACGTGCTATTGCGCAATGCGGTGTCGTGGACCCTACATCTCTCAGGCTCAGAGAACGTGCGAATTGAACGAGTCCGTATTATTGGGGACCGAGGCCTGCCAAACGTTGACGGCATTAACCCTGATCACAGCCGTAACGTAGTAATCAGAGACGCGTTCGTTTCCACGAGTGACGATGCCATAGCGGTAAAAACCACAAGAAGGCTGGGCGGCACAGGCGATACGAACGGCATACTTGTTACAAATTCGTTATTGATGACACCCAAGACTGCCATGAAGATTGGCACGGAAAGTTTCGACAGGATCCATCACGTTCTAGTTGAAGATGTGGACATCGTATTCTCAGGACGTGGCCTAGGCGCCTTCATGCTTGATGGCGGCAGCATCTCCGATTTAACGTTTCGAAATATTCGGATGTCCCTGTACGAGCAGTCAGGCGAAAGTCTTAGCGGCGAGCCCTTCCGCTTTGTCATCGGAAATCGCAAGGACAGAGGCGAGGGCACGATTAGACGCCTGCTCTTCGAATCTATCTCAATCGTCGCACCTTACCAGGCAGTATTCTTAGGCACAGAGCAGTCAATGCTTTCTGACATAACGCTCCATAGGATCCACTGGCGGGTGACCCCCAGTAGACACAAAGCCCCACCGCGCCCTTTGTCTCGTCTGCGCATCCACAACTTAATGGGACGATCAGTCGAGGGAAGGCCTCTCATTCAGGCTCACTGGGTTGACCAGATGAACGTGCGGGGACTGACTATTGACTGGACAGAGTCTGAGGGCCAGTGGGATCGAATGTTCGATATCCAAAAGGCAGGATCAAAGCTTCTGGAAGATGTCACTTCTATTGGGATTCATTAACCTGCCCAGTATTGCTGTAATTCTGACCGTGACCGTACCCCTTGAACCGAGCCAACTGTGATGTGGGAACTCGAGCATATCAGGCGGCTTCCTGCGCGAACACCGCAGGTGGCGTGCTGCCCAGTGATCGATGCGGCCGGACATGGTTGTAGTGATGACGCCAGGCGTCGATTGTTGCCCTGGCGTCAGTCAATGAGGCGAACCAATGCAGGTCCAGGCAGTACTCCCGGAACCTGCCATTGAAGCTCTCGAAAAAGGCATTCTGCGTGGGCTTGCCGGGCTGGATGAAGTGCAGCTGCACACCGCGGGCCTGGGCCCAGAGGAACATTGCCTTGCCGGTCAGTTCCGGCCCGTTGTCCAGAACGATCTTCTTCGGCAGCGGACGGGAGCTCGCCAGCCGATCAAGCTCGCGGACCACGCGCTGCCCACCGATCGAGTAGTCGACGATCTGCAGCACGCACTCCCGGCTGAAGTC
>JAFIFS010000054.1 GCA_020831895.1 Chromatiales bacterium | reverse complement strand
GGACCGTGCGCCCCCCGGGTTGGGCGCCCCCGCCGACACCGAAGTAATTAACGCGGGGTTGGGGAAACCGCCCCCCCTGGCGCCCCCCCGGGGCGCCCCACGGTCCGGTACAGCGCCACCGGATGGCGCTCCTGGGCGTAGCCGGTTGTCGTGATGTTCGTGGTTACCAGGTGCCGGTATTCGGCATCGAGGCCCAGGGTTCTTGAGGGGCCAGCGCTTTGTCCTTCTGCAGCAACTCGATCGAGATTCCGTCCGGTGACCTGACGAAGGCCATGCGACCGTCGCGTGGTGGTCGGTTGATCGTGATGCCGGCGGCCATGAGCTTCGCGCACAGCGCGTAGATGTCATCGACCTGGTAGGCCAGGTGCCCGAACGCCCGGCCGGTGCCGTAGTCCTCCGGGTCCCAGTTCCAGGTCAGCTCCACCTGGGCGCGTCCGGCATCACCGGGCGCGGCGAGGAACACCAGCGTGTAGCGTCCCTGCTCGCTGTCGGTGCGCCCCACCTCCTCGAGCCCGAGATGCCTGCAGTAGAACTCGAGCGACTCGTCCAGGTCGCTGACGCGAACCATCGTGTGCAGATATTTCATCCGTGGGATTATGCCACGGCACTGCAATCTGTCCCCATATCCATCCTCACCTGTAGCCTGCCGAAGACTCCACAGCGGCACCAGGCATCGTGCGCTGGGGGGTTCCCCGGCCCGGGGGGGGCGGGTCACCCCGCGGGGCACTTTGCCCACTGCCGCAGCTCCCCCAGCAGCTCCAGCGTCGCCTCGATGACCTGCCGCTGCTGCTCCTCCCGGCTGATCCGCATCGTGCGCGGGCCATCGACCTCGTAGGTCCCGAACTGGTGATGGTCGCCGCCCTCTATCAGTATCCAGCGCGTGTGCGCCGGCAGCAGGTGACGCCGCGCCTCGACCCTGAAGGGCTGGGCGAGCACGTCGTCCTCGCTTGCGTAGATGACCGAGACTGGGAGATCACGGTCTGCGAGACTGTTGCCGTCGCCCGGATACGAGGCCCAGATGAAGAGCCCCGCGACCGCTCCGGGGTTCTGGTGCACAAAACGTGCCGCCATAGTGCCCCCGACGGAGTGCCCGCCAATGACCCATTGGTCGATCTCCGGCCAGCTGGCGATGACTTCGGCCGCGCGGTCAGGCGCAGTCGCCGCGATATTGAAAGGCATCGGTACGATGACGACCAGGTACCCCGCCTTGGCTATCTCGCGCGCCGGCTGGGCAAAGCCGCGCGGGTCGATGCGACCGCCCGGGTAGATGATCACCCCCGTTCGCACCGGCTGGTCGCTCGGCATGAAGCTGATCCAGCGGCCCTGTTCGACGATGATTCGTGCGTCGCTCTCCAGTGCTGCCAGCGCCTCGGGCAGCGGGGCGCGCGCGTAGCCCAGCCAGCTGGCTGCCCACAGCGCTCCAGCGACCAGCAGTGCCAGGCCGACCCAGGCTATCCGTCTACGCATGATTTGTTCCCTGACAGCTGTGGACCTGAGGAGCCGCGCAACCCGGGTCGCAGTTCTCAGTTCTCGTCGTTGTCCTTGACCTGAAGCTTGTCGGCCATCGCGAGCACCTCTCCGACTATGTCGTTCATCGTGATGATGCCGACCATTCTGTCCGAGTCCAGCACCACGACGCGCGCCAGGCGCAGCCTCGCCATCAGCCGCGCGACGTACTTGAGGTCCATCTTTGGCGGTACGGTGATGACCGGCTTGGTGCACACGTCGTAGACGTTGATCAGGTCGATGTCGCCTTCCTCGGCCACTATCGTGCGCAGGATCGCGCTGTAGGTGAGCAGGCCGTAGGCATCCGTCTCGTCGCGGCGCTCTACCACCAGCGATTTGACCGTGTTCTTGCTCATGATAGTCATGGCCTCGCGCAGCGTCGCCAACGGCGACACGGTGACCACGTCGGTCTTCATGATGTCCTGGACGAGCATGGAACCTCCCGAATTCTGCCTAGATGTCTTCGCGGATCTGTTCGGCGAAGCTCTCTATCTGCCGGGTGTCTATGCCGGCGATATGCTCGAGCGGCACCGTGAACACCACGCCCTTCGAGTGCTTCTTGAGCCCGAGCTCCTCGGTCAGGGCTTTCATTACGGCCAGCGAAATCTTCCGTTCCAGTATGCAGATCATCATGCTCTGCGCACCCT
The DNA here is from genome assembly GCA_020831895.1 of Chromatiales bacterium. Classification (GTDB taxonomy): domain Bacteria; phylum Pseudomonadota; class Gammaproteobacteria; order Steroidobacterales; genus JAFIFS01. The sequence goes on along the minus strand of JAFIFS010000054.1, from coordinate 10,455 downwards.
GGTAGGTGAGCCCGAAGAAGGTTTTCTTTTCCGATGTGCCGATGCCGCGTGCATTGATGAGCGTCATGCCACCGGCGCCGGCCTGCTTGGCGACGTCGATGGCATGCTCTTCCATGTCTTCAGCTATGATCAGGACCAGTGCAGCAAACTTCATGGGTCAGTTCCTCTTCGCCGGTTGGCGAACTCTACGAGGATGGCGTAGGCCATCACGGATATTATCGGAAATATGGAGGCGAATGCGATCAGGCCGAAGCCGTCGATCATCACGTTGCGGCCCTCGATCTGGGTGGCCAGGCCGATGCCGAGCGCGGTGACCAGGGGTACCGTGACCTCCGACGTCGTGACGCCGCCCAGGTCATAGGCCAGCGCAACGATATAGCGGGGCGATAGCCAGGTCAGCAGAATAACCACAGCGTAGCCGCCCATGATGTAGTAGTGGATCGAGTCCCCGGTGATGATCCGGTGTACGCCGACCGTGATCCCTACCGCGACGCCGATCGCCACGAGGATGCGGACGCGGTTGGCCTGTAGCTGTCCCTGTGCAGCTTCCTCGGCCTTCATGCCAATGGCGATCAGCGCAGGTTCGGCCATTGTCGTGGCGAAGCCGATGGCGAAGGCGAACACGTAGACGTAGACCCATGCATCGAGCGCGATCAGCTGAACCGCCATGCTCTGGCCGATCGGGAACAGGCCGAGCTTTAGTCCGACGACGAAGGCATAGAGCCCGACGATCACTAGCAGGAAGCCTCCGGCCACCTTGTGCAGGTGGGCAAGCGGCTTGCGGATCACAATGTACTGGAAGAACAGCACCACGGCGATGATTGGCAGGACATCGCGGAACATCAGCAGCAGGTCCTGCAGCATCCCGAGCAGCAGGTTTCCGTCCACCTCGCTGACAGCCCCGGTGATCTCCGGGTCAAGCGTATCCATCATCGTTCCAGCGACCTGGCCAGGCTCGGCGAAGCTGTAGACGATGATGCCGTAGAGCTGCACCGAGATCATCGGCACCATAACCGCCAGACCCACCAGGCCAAAGCCGTGGATCAGGGCGGTGCGCCCGCGCAGAGACATCGCGAGGCCAAGGCCCAGGGCCGCGATCAGCGGCACCGTGACGATGTTCGTGGTGACCCCGCCTGAATCATAGGCCAGTCCGACGATTTCCTCTGGTGCGAAGAATGTGACGAGAACAACGACCAGATAGCCGATGATCATGTACCAGTGCAGGCTGTGGCCTAGCAGGATCCTCACAACGCCCAGCCCCACCACGAGACCCACCGAGGTGGCCACCAGGATGCGCAGCGTCCAGCCGTTGATCCGACCCTCGCTGATCAGCTCGGCCTGGTCGGCCACGGCGATGAGGGCAGGCTCAGCGATGACTGCCGAGAAGCCCAGGCAGAAGCCGAAAACCATCAGCAGGGGCAGCGAGCCCTTGCGGGCAAACTGGTTGGAGAGGTTCTTGCCAATGGGGAAGATGCCGAGCTCCAGCCCCTGCAGGAAGAGCGCGACGCCGAATACCACGACCAGCAGGCCGATCGTCATGGCGAGCCAGCCATCTGGCACCTGGCGAATGATCAGGAACTGGAACACTGCCACCACCAGAATGATCGGCAGCAGGTTCCTGAAGGAGTGGTTGAGGAGGCGCAGAAACTCCAAGGACTGGCTCAAGTTTCAGTGTCCCCGGAGGCCCCATCTGCCCCGAGGAGGGCCGTTGCTGGGTGGCTTTCTATGTAGCTGCGCAGCTTGCCAGGGTCCATGCCGCCGATGTCCTCGACAGGCAGGCAGAACGCGAGCCCCTTGAAGGGCTGCAGCAGTTCAAGCTCCTGGTTCATCCTATCGGCGATCCGCGCAGCAGTCACGCGGTCGAGTACAATCAGCAAGGTCACCTCCAGTCCGAGGTAAGTGTTGCCGAAGAGAGTGATGTGCTCGGGGTAGTTGAGGCCGCGTGCCGGCAGGACGGTGATCCCGCGCGCACCCTCTTGGCGTGCGATCTCGATCGCCGCGTCCTCGATATCATCGGCCAGGATTGCTACCAACAGGCTTGCCTCCACGCTGCCTCCTCTCCCGGATGCACTGTAACGCCGCATTATAGACGCATGGGCCCGGTCATCCATCCGGGGCTTTCTCCCTGTCGCGTTACCGAACGGTGGACCGGCTGTAGCCTGCTACGGTATGCCGCTGACCAGCGTCGAAGCCATCGTCAACGCACTTGCCACGGTGCAGTCACGTTACCTCGTGACCGGCGGGCTGGTCGTCCATGCCCATCGCTACCTCCGCTTCACCAAGGACATCGACCTCGTCATCGAGTTGCACGAGTGGAACCCGCCGCCGATGGGTGGAGGAGAAGGGGATGCAGGTATTCCAGCCGTGGAGTGACCAGCACCCGGAGACTTCCATCGATATCTTTGTCAGCACGCCGTTTGATTTTGACGAGGAGTACGAGCGCGCGCTGGTCAAGGAGCTGGCGCCTGGCCGGCCGGTCTGCTTCGTCAGCATGCCGACGCTGATCCGCATGAAGGAGCAGGCTGGTCGCCAGCAGGACCTGGTGGATAACGAGAATCCGCGACTCAGGATTCGCGATGGCGAGTGAGCCGAAGCACGACGCGGGGCCGACCGACGAGGACTGGGGCAGAACCAGCTTCCAAGGTGCGCGCCGCGATTAGTTGCGTCGCTGGTTGCAGCTGCTGCTGCGCCAGGGGATCCTGGCGCTGGAGGAGGGTGTACGAAGCCGCGCTGGACGAGTCTCTTTGGCGCGAAGCCTTGCAGAAGCTGGCCGATGCGACGAACAGCCAGGCGGCGACCTTCTGGCTGCTGAATGGATCCGCCTCACCGCGGCTGCCCACCTTCTCCTTCATCAATCTCGACCCGCAGCTGATCCGGGGATACCTGGACGGCATGGCCGAACATGATCCGACTGTGCAGTACCTGATGACCCATCCCGGGCAAGCCATCGTTCACGATGGGCTGTTCATTACGGAGCGGGAGAAGGATCAGCATGTCTACTATGATTGGCGCCGCCGCTACACCGGCATGCGCTTTCGGCTCATCAGCAGATGAGCCCGGCTTTCGTCTCGGCTCGACAGATTTGATGCAGAAATGCTGCGCTTAGCTGCTTGATCGCAATCCTTCCGGAATCGTACTGCTGGAAGCTTCGCGGCGCATGGTTTACGCGAACCAGGCGTCCGAGTGCCTTGGCAGGGAGGGTGACGGCCTGAGTCTGTCCAGTGCCGGCCTCAGGGTGGCGTACCGAGAGGATAGGGATCAGCTGCGTGAGCTTGTCGGTCAGGCGCTGTCGATTCACGCTGGCAATGACCTGAGCAGCGATGGCCTCATGCAGGCACGGCGACTATCCGGCAAGCGTCCTTACCTGCTGCTGGTGTCTCCAATGAGCAACCGCCATGCCACGTTGGCGACGTTGCGGCCGGCGGCGTCCATCCTGATCACCGATCCGGACACGCGGATTCAGGTGAGCCTTCAACAATTGCGTCGCGCCTTCGGGCTGACTGAAGTGGAGGCGCAGCTCACCGCCACCCTGGTGGCCGGGGACGATCTGCAGTGTGCGGCCAGGCGGTTGGGCATTCAGTACACCACTGCACGCGCGCGCCTCGCGCAGATCTTTCTGAAGACGAACACCCATCGTCAGAGCGATCTCGTTCACCTGTTCTCTGTGTCGTTCGGGGTCTGACCAGGGAGAGCACGCGATCCCATCACACGGCGACTATCAAATGATAGTGGCAGGCCTCAGTGCGGCCCGTTCAGGGTTGACTCGGTGGCCATGTCGTCGAATTGATGGCGGCGAGACCGCGGCAGGCGTTTTTGGCGTTGACGGCACCCAAAATCAAAAAGGATTCCCACGTGAAAACCCTCCTCAGCATCCTCCTGAGTGCATCAGTCGCGTTTACTGCCCAGGCTCCGGCCCAGGGCACCCCGCAAGACCAGCTGGACATCGCCGGTGTCCACATTGGCATGACCGAGGCAGAGGCCCGCGCGGCGCTGGCGGCGTTCGATCCTGAGATCGAGGTCGGCGCCGTCATGGCGATGTTCAACTACAGCGATGGTATGAACATGCTGCAAAGTCCGGAATTCCTCGACCGGCTGGAGGCGGGCCAGCTGCCCGGACTTGGTCCGGCGTTCAAGGTGTACTTTTCTGGACCAGTCGGCGAGGTGCGGGTCATCGGCGTGGCCCGGTCGGGCCTGATGATGACCAACCCGCCCACGGCGGCGCAGTTCGTCGACTCGCTGTTGAGCAAGTACGGGCGGCCCGCCGGCCTGAGCTGCGGCGACAGGACGCAACCCGTCTGGGAGGCTGCCGGCAGGCCCTCCTGCATCCGGGCAAGGGACTACAAGGATGAAGTCCCTATCAGCGTGGCGGCGGGTGCGGGTGAGAGCCTGGCCGACACTGGCACTGCAAAGCAGTTTCTGGTCCGTCGCAGCTACCTCAACACCAGGGGCCTGATACCGGATGAGCCGACCCAGTGTGGTACCTACCTGAGCTACTATTTCCCCCAGGATCCGGTCCAGAGCTTCCAGGTCGAGGTATTCGATCTGGGCGCGATGGTCAGCACGGAACGCAGCCGGACGGCCTGGGTGAGCGAGCTGCAGGCCGAAGCGGTGCGCCAGCGCCAGGGGCGGGGTGTGGCGCCGCGACTTTGATCGCGGCCGCCTCCAGTGCATCGTAAGGCCAATGAAGGCTCTGGCCTTGTCGCTCATGGTCGGCGCACTTGTTGCCTGCGGCCAGCCCCGATCCACTGACCGGGCGAGTGAGCAGGGCGAACCGGCACCCCTGATCGCTGAGCTGCCTCTGGAGCGGGGCTTCTACGTGATGAATGACACCGCCTGCGGAGGTGCCAGCAATGCAACACTGCTGCTCATCCGCGGCGCGGGTATGGACTGCTCCCGCGATAGAACCGCAGCCCCAGCCCGATCAGCATGGTACCGAGCGAGCCCATCACCGCGATCAACAGCGTTATCGGGTAGTGGATATTGCCCCGGAAAGTTTTGCCCTGAAGCCGGCAGCCTCCAGAGTCTGGCTGACTATGGCTGCCTGCTCGATGGGAGAAGTGCGGGCGGCGATCTTCATCACTGTATCGGCTTGGGTGTGCGCTGTCGCTGCTGGAAGTACTGCTGAGCAACCTCCCTGGGCAGTCGCCCGAGCTTGGCCTCCGGCAGGACACGCAGGTCAGTCGCGGCAGCATTCGCCGGGTTTCAGGTAAAGATGCGGGTATTGCCCACCATCAGGCTCACCGGCATGCCTTCGGCCTTCAGTCGTCTTTGAAATGGCCTCAGATCGGGGTGGGGAGAGGGCGTTTGAACGGCCTGGTTACGCGGATTGCGCGAGGCTCCACCTGGCAATCAGCCAGCCAGGCGCGGCAGCCGGCGCCCGAACAGATGCAGCGCCCGCACACGAGCATCACCATCACGAATAAAGGTTCCGGTGAGGCCCTGCGCCGGACCATCTGCGAACACGTACCGATCCGCGTGTCCGGCGACAAGCCCGGCCTGGAAATTGGCCGGCTGCGACGGCGGCACTTCGCCGTTCTCGGACATCATCGCGAGTAGTTCCGGATCATTGTGCAGTGTGAACCGGAGGCCTCCGCCCTGATCGACGCCCACCCTGCAACGCATGCCGCGGGCGCGGTACTCGCCCGCATAAACGCCAAGGGTCTCGGGCGCAACCGACTCCGGTCGAGGATCCTCCTCCACGATCCCGGTGCAAGCGGCCAGCACCCGTCGCCGCGCGATCCGGTTCAACGCAAGCCCTCCCGGACTCGAATTGGTCATCAGCGCAAGTGCCCAGTCCTGTTCCGGAAGGAACGACAAACTGGCCTCCTGGCCATTCGTGCTGCCATCATGACCCACCAGCCACTCACCCCCAATGCCGCTCAGCATCCAGCCAATGCCAAGCGCATCGCCGAACGCGCTGCCGGGCATCTGCACCGTAGGGGCGCGCATCGTGCGCAGCCCGGATTCGATCAGCACATGCCTGCCGTCCGCGCCGCGACCGTCGCCCAAATGAAATCGGGCCCACGTGAGCAGATCGGTGATGCTGGTGACAATGCCCCCGGCCGGAGCGCCATTGCGCGGCAGCGTCCAGGGCCGCGCGACCTGCAACCCGCCGTCCGCCGATGGCCTGTGCCCGACCACGAACCGGCGCGTCATGACGTCATCCCGGAAGAAGAACGACTCGCGTAGACCCAGAGGTCGCAGGATCAGTCTGCGAATCACGTGCTCGTAGGTGTCGCCGGTGACGATTTCGATAACGCGGCCGGCAAGGCAGAACGCGGCGTTGTTGTAGGAAACGGCCGCTCCCGGCGGCGTCAACTGCGCCAGTGCATCGAGGCTCGCCACGTATCGGGCCAGCGCATCATCGCCTTCGCCGGTGTCCGGAAAGAAGTCACCTTCCCAGCCGGCAGTGTGGTTCAGGAGTTGCAGCAGGGTAACTTCCGCTTCCGCCTTCGCATCCGCCAGGCGCAGTTCCGGCAGATAGCGACGCACCGGCGCGCCCAGTTCCACCCGGCCGGCCTCGGCCAGCATCAGCAGCGCGGTGGCCGTGAAGGTCTTGCCGATCGAACCCGCCTGAAACAGCGTGTGCTCGTCGACCGGCAACGGGTTCTCGATGCTCGTGACCCCGTGACAGGCAAAACTTACCTGACCGGCGTGCCACATACCGGCGGCCACGCCGGGCACATCGAACTCATCCGCGAGTTCGGCCAGCAGGTCGAGCAGTTTAAGATCTTTGATGGGTGAAGTGACGTTCATCAGACCTGTGCCTCAGCAGTTCGGAGCCATGCCGGCTGGCTATGGGCGTCAACCCCTGCCCCGCCGCCCAGCGCCATTCAGTCCGACACCAGGAGACAGCACCCGCGTGCCAACGACCTGGTCAAAGTCCAACCGCATCAGCACCCGCGGGAATCCCCCGGCGACCGACGCGGTGTCGGATGCCTTGCGAAACCCGGCCTTCTCGAACAGCGCGCGAGTTCCCACGTAGGCCATCGTCATATCCACCTTCTCGCCTCGGTTATCCACCGGATACCCCTCGATGGCGGGCGCCCCCTGGGACCGGGCGAAGGCTACCGCACCGGCCAGGAGCGCGTGGGAAATCCCCCTGCCCCGATATCCCGGCCGTACGCGGATGCACCATACCGACCACACATCGAGGTCGTCGATCCTGGGGATCTTGCGGTTGCGCTTGAAAGTTGTGTCGGCGCGAGGCGCTACCGCCGCCCAGCCGACTACCTCGTCGCCCTCATAGGCGAGCATCCCGATCGGTCCGCGCTCCATGAACTCGGCCACTCGCGCCCCGCGAGCCTGACCGCGGAGCGAGAGGTTCTCCTTCGACGGGAGGCGGTACGTCAAACACCAGCAGACGTTCGCGTCGGGCCGCTTGGGTCCGACCATCGTTTGCACGTCCGCGAACACGGTCGCAGGTCGAACTTCGATCGCCATATTGCCCAGCCTATCAGGGAATGCCGAGTGAATCCCGAGACAACCCACCGGGCTAGTCGCAAACTTCGAGTTCGTCTGGATGCCGTTCGCAAGGAAGCCGAACGCTGGCATCGCCTTTCCGACGCACGTGGTCCTCGAGCCTAGGGAGTTGGACGGCGCACATCCTTGTGCGAGGCCCTTCGGGCGACCCGCGGTCGTCCCAATCGGCAGTCCTGCCGATTGGTCATTGCGCGACTGGCGGCCTTGGTGCCGGGCCCGGTGCGCCGTGGGCGTTACCGCGTCAGGTCGACCGAATCCGGGTCGCTGACCGGGAAATCCCGCAGTGTATGACGCGACCCGGCGTGGGTGACGCGGTGGGTGATGCTGGCGTCACCGCGGCCATGCCATGATCAGGGTGGGGAGAGGGCGTTTGGATAGCCTGGTTACGATCTTGACCCCGTCAGGGGCGGGCGTACTGTCCGCCGATGGATTACCGGGACTGCATAGTCCTCGACCCGGAAGTCCGCTTCGGCAACCCGACCCTACGGGACACCCTTATCGTAGTGAGTGACGTACTTTCCTGCCTCGCCAGCGGCATGAGCGAGGAGCAGATTCTCGCCGACTTTCCGCAACTGCAGCGCGACGATGTCCGCGCGTGCCTTGCCTTTGCGGCCGATCGAGAACGGCGGCTGGTGATCAGCCAGGCATAGTCCGGGCAGCCTGGCCTCAACACAATGCGCCTGCTGTTTGACGAGAACCTTCCCGAACGTCTCTTCCACGACCTCACGGCTCATTGCCCGGGGTCGGTGCATCTCCATGATATTGGCCTCGGCGGTGCCAGCGATAGGGTCATCTGGAACAGAGCCGGCCAGGATGGGTACCTGCTGGTGACCAAGGACGAGGACTTCCAGAGGATGAGCACCTTGCCTGGTCTGCCACCGAGGGTTGTCTGGATTATCCTGGGCAATTGGTCCTCGGCTGAGGTGCGGGATCTGCTTCGCACGCGGCCATTCACCGCTTGCCGTCGCAAACGATCAGCTGCTGGCGCTCCACCGGCAGGTCCTTCACGCGCAGCCGCAGCACCTGATTCTGCGCGGACGCACTGGCCTTGCGCTGCACAGGCAGATGGGTCAAGAATGCCTCGACCTCGGCCGCCCTCAGCCCACCCGGATGGCGACGATGATGAAAAAAAATGTAGCGCCGCATCCACTGCAGATAGGCCTGCTCGGTCCAGCAGGCCATATGCAGCGTACGCATGCCCTCCCGGGCCACCGAAAGCACGCCACACCTGACGCCGTCTGTGTCGCCGTCCATTTAGGCCACCTATCTCCTGGTGGCTCCAATGAAATCAGGCGGATTCCGCCAACGGGAGGACGATATCCGGCGATTTTTATGTGTTTCGGCGGCCTAGTTAGGCCTTCTATTCATAGTTCGCAAGAAAAAGAAAACCTATGGATGACTTCCAACTTCTAATCGATCTCCACAAGGGGGGCATGAGACAAGGTCCCGGTGGAGACGCACAGACTGAAATCGCACTTGAATTGTCCCGCTTAGATCGGAAAGCGCTATTGAAAGTCGCTGATATCGGCTGCGGGTCGGGTGCTTCCACGCTCATGCTTGCGAAGCATCTGAATGCCCAAATCACCGCTGTTGATTTCATCCAAGAGTTTCTGGACGACTTAACCCTTCGTGCGGACCAAGCAGGTGTGGCGGACAGGATTGCCACACTTGCCTGCTCGATGGATGAGCTGCCGTTTGCCGACGAGGAGCTAGACGCCATTTGGTCTGAGGGCGCGATCTACAATATCGGATTCGAGAAGGGCGTCTCCGAGTGGCGAAGATTCCTGAAGTCTGGAGGACTTTTGGTTGCGTCCGAGATTACCTGGATCACAGATTACCGCCCCTCCGAGATTCAGGAGCACTGGGATGCGGAGTATCCAGAGATCGATACTGCCGCCGCCAAGATCAAGATTCTTGAGAAGTATGGCTATTCACCCATCGGCTACTTCGTATTGCCTGAAAATTGTTGGGTTGAGGAGTATTACGCGCCGATGCAGAGCCGCTTTGAAGAGTTCTTGTTTCGTCACAAGAGTTCCGGGGAAGCGATGGCGATCGTCCAAGCGGAGCAGAAGGAGATAGATCTCTACAGCCGATTCAAAGCCTACTACAGCTATGGGGTTTACATTGCCACCAAGATATGATTCAAAAGGCCAACAAGGCGGTGGACCCAACGCGCTATCGCGCGTGAGTCACCTTTGACGTTATTCTGCACATGAAGATTCTCGTCTACGGAAACTCCGGCTCGGGCAAGAGCACATACGCCAATGCCATGTCGGCTCGGTACGATCTCGCGCATCTCGACCTCGATTCAATTGTTTGGGAGTCGGGCAAGATCGCTGTTCAACGGCGGCCCGACGACATTTTGGCGTCACTCCAAGAGTTCATTGGCTCCGAAGGTGGCTGGGTCATTGAGGGTTGCTACGGCGAACTGGTTCAGGCTGCCTCGACGCACTGCACCGAGCTTGTTTTCCTCAATCCGGGCTGCGACGCCTGCCTTGCCAACAATCTGCAGCGCCCCTGGGAGCCTCACAAGTACGCGTCGCTCGACGAGCAGAATTCAATGCTCGCCAACCTTCAAGAGTGGGTTGCGGCGTACTACACGCGCGACGACCAGTGGTCCTACGCAGCCCACCGTCGCATCTTCGACGGGCACTCTGGTGCCAAGGTCGAGTACCAGTCAGTGCTTCACCCCGGCGCGGCCCAACCATAGGTTCAACCGGAAGCCGGAAAGCTCCGCGGCGGCAAAGTCGGGCGAGGTCGGCGGCTGGGCCGGTTAGCCCAAATGTTATGTGGCCGAAACTGAGGTGGTCTTGACCGTACCCCTTGAACCGAGCCGGTCAGTTCCGGCCCGTTGTCCAGAACGATCTTCTTCGGCAGCGGACGGGAGCTCGCCAGCCGATCAAGCTCGCGGACCACGCGCTGCCCACCGATCGAGTAGTCGACGATCTGCAGCACGCACTCCCGGCTGAAGTC
>JAFIFS010000014.1 GCA_020831895.1 Chromatiales bacterium | reverse complement strand
CGTGCGCCGCAGGGATGCGGCGCCCGAGCCCCCAAGGACGGGTTCACGGCGTGTCCGTACAAGGCCCATCGGCCACCAGCGCCTCGACGAGCAGGAAACCCCGGCCCAGCGGCCCAATCAACCAGCCAGCCGCGTCTGCATCACGGGCCGCAGCAGCTCGGCGAGCTCAGCCAGCGTCTTCTCGGTGGTCGGCCAGTCGATGCAGGCATCGGTGATCGAGACCCCGTACTTCAGCTGGCCCAGGTCCGTCGTCAGCGACTGGTTGCCCCAGCCCAGGTTGCTCTCCAGCATCAGGCCGATCAGCGAGCGGTTGCCATTGACGACCTGGCGGACGCAGTCGCGCGCGACCAGCGGCTGCTGGCCCGGGTCCTTGTTCGAGTTGCCGTGACTGCAGTCGACCACGATGCGCGCCGGCAGCCCGGCGTCCGTCAGCGCCTTCTCGCACAAGGCGACCTGGGTGGAGTCATAGTTCGGCTGGCCGGCACCACCCCGCAGCACCATGTGGCCATAGGGATTGCCGCGTGTCTGCAGCACCGCCGGCCGGCCATCCTCGCTGATGCCGAGAAAATGGTGCGGTTCGCGTGCCGACTTCAGTGCATTGATGGCCACCGTCAGCGAACCATCGGTACCGTTCTTGAAGCCCACCGGCGTCGACAGGCCGCTGGCCATTTCCCGATGCGTCTGTGACTCGGTCGTACGCGCCCCGATCGCGCTCCAGGTGATCAGCTCACCCAGGTACTGGGGCATCACTGGGTCCAGCGCCTCCGTCGCGCAGGGCAGACCCAGTGCGGTAAGGTCCAGCAGCAGCTTGCGGGCCATCCGTATGCCCTTGTCCACATGGAACGAGTCGTCCAGGTCAGGGTCGTTGATCAGGCCCTTCCAGCCGACCGTCGTGCGCGGCTTCTCGAAATAGACGCGCATGACCAGGTAAAGCACGTCGTCCACCCGTTCAGCCAGCTCGCGCAGGTGGCGCGCATAGTCGAGTGCGGCTTCGACATCATGGATCGAGCAGGGACCGATGACGACGAACAGTCGCGGATCACGGCCGTCGATGATCGACTGCAGCACCCGCCGGCTGCGCAGGATCGCGGCCTGGCCCGCAGTGGGCAGCGGCAGCTCACGCTTGATCTCAGCCGGGGTCGGCAGGATGGTGCGCGCCACTACGTTGACGTTTTCTATTCTGCTGTCACTGTCGTGCATTGATCCTGGCCGGTTTCCCCGGCCGCCTCCGCAGGCTGTGCCCGGGCCTCCGCGGCCCGGATCGGCCGGCCATCATAGCAGGCCCGGGCTGGCGGCTGCTCACCCACGGGCGCGGGCAGCGTACAATCCGGCCTGTTTGCCATAACCCCGGCAAGGAGCAGTGACGCGAGCATGACAGCGACCAGACTCCTGCGCGCCCGGCAGAAACTCGGGAAGTACCGGATCGAGACACGCCTGGCCAACGGCCCGCGGGCAACCGTCTACCGGGCATACGACACGATCCATGGCATCAGGGTCGCGCTGAAGATCCCGCACGGCGACACAAGGGACGATGAGTTCCTGGAGGAGTTCAGGCGGGAGGCCCGACTCTCTGCCCAGATGGAGCATCCTAACGTACTGCCGATCACCAACGCCTGCTTCATCGATGAGCTGTTCGTCATCGCGATGCCGCTCGGCACCGAAACCCTGGCCGACAGAATGACGCGACGGATGGCGCCGCAGCTGGCGCTGCAGTTCACGCGCCAGGCGCTGGCGGCTGTGGCCTATGCTCACGGCCGCCGGATCATCCACTGTGACGTAAAGCCGGAGAATTTCATCCTGTTCGAGGACAATCGCCTGCGGCTAGGTGACTTCGGTTTTGCCAAACTCGCACGGCGCCCGCTCAAGGCTTCCGGATCGGGAACCGTCGGCTATCTGGCGCCTGAGCAGGCGCTGGGCCGGCCGATGTTCCAGTCCGACGTATTTTCGCTCGGACTGCTGATCTACCAGCTGTTCAGCGGGCATCTGCCGGAGTGGCCCTTCCGCTGGCCGTTTCCGGGCCATGCCCGCCTCAGGCAGCGGCTGCGCCCGGCCACAATCGCCTGGCTGCGGCGCTCGCTGGAATACAGGCCCGAGGATCGCTGGCGCGATGCGGTCGCCATGGAGAATGCGTTCAACAAGCTGCAGGGAAAGGTGCTGAAGAATCTTGGCCACACCTGAAACAGAACTGGCCCGCACGCAGGACGTGCTGGCTGGTGCCCGTCTCTACACCGGGGCCAGCAGCGCCGAGGGCGACCTCTTCCTGACGGAGGCCGGCGAGGTCGCGGTATCCACGGTGGCGGATACCCTCAAGGGGTTGTCGAACCAGGATTCGGCGGCCGTGCTGCCGGTGGCTGGCCAGCGGCTGGTCCTGGTCGTCGCCGACGGGGTGGGTGGCCAGCCCGGCGCCCGGGGCGCATCGAACCTCGCTGTCCAGGCGCTGGGTGATGCGCTGTCCGAGGTGACAGACCCCGACACCGCGCTGCGCGCGCCTATTCTCGACGGCATCGATGAGGCCAATCGCGCGGTGCTCGGCCTGGGTGGCGGTGCCGCCACCACGCTCGCCGTGGCCGAGATCGGCCGCGACTACATACGCAGTTACCATGTCGGGGACTCGGTGATCCTGCTCTGCGGGCAGCGCGGCCTGGTCAAGCTGCAGACGATCCCCCACTCCCCGGTCGGCTTCGCGATCGAGGCCGGACTGCTCGATGCGGACGATGCCCTGCACCACCACGAGCTCAACGTGATCTCGAACGTGCTCGGCTCGCCCGACATGCGCATAGAGGTCGGTTCCGAGCTGCCGATGGCGCCCCGCGACACGCTGCTGCTGGCCAGCGACGGGCTGTTTGACAACCTTCGCGCAGACGAGATCGTGGAGGTCATTCGCAAGGGCCCGCTGGACCGCGCGATCAGCGAGCTCACCACGCGGGCGCAGCAGCGTATGCTGGGCCAGGAAGCCGGACAGCCGTCGAAGCCGGACGACTTCACCGCGATGCTGTTCCGGCGCCTGCCCCGGCGGGCCACCGGCTGAAAGCCGCGTCGTCGCCGCTCGCGCGGATGCGCCTGCTAGAATGTGCCCCTCGTGATCACAGGGAGCATTCACATGTCGAAGCAGTCCACGCTTCAGCCACTCGAGCGCGGCGACATCCTGGTCGGCTGCACGGTCCTCAACAACGCCGAGGATGACCACGCGGGCGACGGAAGGATCATCCAGTACGACGCGAACCTCAAGGAGAAAGGCGTGCTGTGGGTCGAGCAGACCACGCACCTGGTCGCCGGACTCCGGTTCGGACCCGACAAGTCGCTGTGGGCCTTTGACAGCCAGAAACCCTGCGTGCTGCGCTTCGACACCCAGGGCCAGCCCCTGCCTGTGCCGGAACTGCCGAAACGGGCCTTCTCCAGCATCAACTTCCTGGCTGACGGCAGCTTCCTGCTGGGGGAGCACCTCGTAGGCAACCAGATCAAGCTGCCTCCCGGACGGCCCCTGGGCACGACACTGCCGAAAATGCCGGGCACCGACCTCTTCGGCAAGGGCCATGTGCTGCACTTCAAGCCTGACGGCACGCTGGTTCGCGAGTACGAAACCCAGACCAATGGCGGCATGGGCGGTTTTCTCGGCGTCACTACGGCAAGCCTTTCCCCCGATGGACGCACGCTGGTCTACAGTTCGGAGACCGGACCGCACGTGTACCGCTTCGACATCCAGGACAACCGGCAGCTGACCGACCTGCTGACGCTGCCCCAGGGCGAAATGGTGCTGGTTGCTGCGCACATGTCTGCCGACCGGCTCGTGATGATCAAGGCAAGGATGGCCGGCGGGCCACCCGTGTTCCAGCTCCAGCAGCTCGACGCGGAGGGCAAGGTGCTGCACGAACAGGACCTTCCGGGTGGCGGCTGGGCGACCATACTGCCCTCGCCGGTCGACGCGGAGATCGTCTACATCGGCAACTTCTTCACCGGGACACTGGCGCGGATGGTGCTTGCGACCGGAGAGATCCAGGCGCAGGCCGAGACGGGCGTGAAGCGCTCGCTGGCCGGTATCGCCCAGTTCACCGGCTGAAGGCTACTCATCAGGCCGGGCCTGCTGACAGCGCACGCTTGCGACGCAGTGTCGCCAGCAGCAGCAGCAGGCCCGGCACGATGATCAGCGCCCCGGCATAAAGCGGCATGTTCGGGGTCAGCAGGCCGAACAGAACCCCCGCAACGGGAGGACCGATGGTCCGGCCCAGCCAGCCCAGCCCCTGGTAGGTTCCGATCACCAGCCCGCGCTCGGTCTCCGCGGCCTCCTTCGAGACCAGGCTGGTCATCGTCGTGATATAGAGCGCGCCGCCGCCCGCCGTGAACGTGATGCCGATCATCATCAGCGGCCAGGTCGGCGCCTGGGTCATGGCCAGCAGCCCGCCCGCGTAGCAGACGAGCCCCGTCATGACGAGCCGCGGCTCGCCAAAGCGCGGGACCAGGCGGCCTACCAGCACACCCTGGACGAACCCGACGAGCAGGCCGAGGTAAGTAAAGCTGTAGCCGACCTCGCGCGGGCCCCAGTCGAAGCGGGCATTGGCCCACAGCGGAAACGCCGTCTCGAACATCGCCATCGCGAAGTAGACGAGCAGCCCCACGGTCATCAGCCGGGCCAGAACGGGCCGGCGCATCACGTGGCGCAGGGCTGCCAGGCCCGTCTGGCGCGGCCGGCCCGCCGCACCCTCGCGGTTCTCCACACTGTGGCTCTCCTTGAGGAAAAACACTGCGGCGAGCGCCGTGATTGCACTGACCCCGGCTGCGACGAGGCCCGGCAGCAGCAGTGTGGCCGAGGCGGCATCGGCCCCGCCGAGCACGCCGCCGAGGGCAGGGCCGACAATGAAGCCAAGACTGATCGCGGCACCGATCAGCCCCATCGCACCGGCCCGCTTCTCGGGTGGGGTCACGTCGGTGGTGTAGGCCATCGCGACGGACAAGTTGCCGGCCATCATGCCCGTCAGCAGGCGGGCGAAGGCGAGCACCCAGAGGTTCCAGGCCACGGCCAGCAGCAGGTAGGCCATGACCGAGCCGGCCAGCGTGACGACGAGGACAGGCTTGCGCCCATAGCGGTCGCTGAGCCGTCCGCAGACGGGTGTCGCGATGAACTGGCCGAGAGCGTAGGTCGCGATGATCGTCATCGCCCAGGCCGGTGTCGCGCCGATGTTCTCGGCAAAGAACAGGAAGCCCGGCAGGACCAGGCCAAAGCCCAGTCCGGACATCAGGATCGTCAACAGGAGTACGGGCATGGACCTGGGACCTTCATCCAGCGTGGCGCGGCGCATTATCGGCCAGCAGCACCGCGTGCCTGGCCCCGGCTGCAGGAAATCCCCGGTGCTGGCCATGCTGCGGTTGCGGGCACTTGCAAGGCTACCTTCGGCAGGCTAGAAGGAAAAAGCTCTTTGACTGGAGATCCGCGGGGGAGGACGACGATGCGCAGCCAGTACGATCCAGAGGGCAGCCGACTGCCGATCAAGGTCGACGAGACCAGCAACGGCGAGTTCATCCCCCGGCCACTGGACAAGGCAAGCCTGGCCGCCAACCAGCTGGCGAGCGAGCAGGCGAGCCGTCATGCCCGGCGCCTCGGGCTGGACCGCCGCAGCTTCCTGACCTCCGCCTGCGGTGCCGCCAGCACGCTGCTGGCCTTCAACCAGGCCCATGCGGCCTTCGGGCAGGGCGGCGGCTTCTTCGATCTGCCGCCGGCGGCCGCCCTCGATGAGGCTGCGGCGGAGGAGGCGCTGGTCAAGCGCGAGTTCATTTTCGACATCCAGGGGCACCACGTGAACCCGCTCGAGCGCTGGCGGGCGCCGACCATGGACATGGCGCGCGCGCTGCAGTTCATGCCCCATGGACGATGCAGCTACCTGGACCCGGACTCGGAATTCGGCCACGTGGAGTGCTTCACGGGCCAGGCGTTTATCAAGGAGATGTTCCTCGACAGCGACACGGACCTGGCGGTCCTGAGCTTCCCGCCAACCTCCCTTGAGGACGAGCCGCTCACCAACGAAGAGGCAGCGCGGACGCAGGAGCTCGTGGACGCGCTGGCGGGCAATCGGCGCCTGCTCGTGCATGGGCGCGTGGTCCCCAACCTCGATGGCGACATCGCGCGCATGCCGGAAATGGCGGAGCGCTGGGGCATATCGGCGTGGAAGACCTACACGCAGGCCAGCCCCGACGGCACCTCGGGCTGGTGGCTCGACGACGAGCGCCATGGCGCGCCGCTCATCGAGATGGCGCGCAAGACCGGGGTTCGGGCGATCTGCATCCACAAGGGGCTGCCGCTGCCCACGCCGATGATGACCAGCGACAACCGTCTCTACGGCGGCTGTCGCGACGTGGGCCGCGCCGCGCGCATGTACCCGGATATCGACTTCATCATCTACCACTCCGGTTACGACCTGCGCGAGAAGGATGGCCCCTTCGTGCCGGGGGACCACCGGATTGGCGTCGACTCGCTGATCCAGTCGCTCATCGAGAACGATATCCCGCCGAACAGCAATGTCTACGCTGAACTGGGTACGACCTGGCGCTACCTGATGCGTGACCCCGAGGAAGCCGCGCACGTGATGGGCAAGCTGCTGCGCTACGTTGGCGTGGACAACGTGCTGTGGGGCACCGACTCGATCTGGTACGGCTCGCCGCAGGACCAGATCCTCGCTTTCCGTACCTTCCAGATCTCGCGCGAACTGCGGGAAACGCACGGTTACCCGGAGATCACGCCGGAGATCCGGGCCAAGGTATTCGGCCTGAATGCCGTCAAGCCTTACAAGATCGACCCGGAAGAAGTCCGCCGCAGCCAGCAGCGTGACACGATGGCCCAGGCCAAGCTGCGCAACGCCGAGCATCCGGACCCCACGTTCCTGACCTACGGGCCGAAGACGCGCCGGGAGTTCTTCCGGATGAACTTCGGCCAGGACGGCTGAGCGCCGGCGGCCACTTATGCCCGAACAGCTGTTGGCCGGCACCGCCGCGGCGCGCATGGCCGTGCTCATGGTTGACCGACACCTGGGTAACTTCCTCGTCGCCACGCCCGTGCTGCGCGCATTGGGGCGGGAGGGCCTCGCCCGTGATCGACTGTTCGTCATCGACGGACGCTTTGCAGAGCTCGCCCGCAGGGTGCCCGGCTTTCCTCCATTCATCACGCTGGCCAGGAGCGGAGGCAGTCGACGCCAGGAGCTGCGGGCGCTCTCCGCGACAGTCTCCGCACTTCGGCGCTTCGAGCCCGAGATCACGCTGGACCTCCAAGCGAACAACAGCGGAGCGTGGCTGGCCCGCCTGTCCGGCGCAACTCAACGGCTTGCCGAACTTACCGGGCGGCGGCGATGGGCCTACACCCGCCGCATCGCGTTGCACCAGGACACGCACAGGCTTCAGCAGTACGCGGCGATGGCCGCTGTGGTCGACCCGGAAGCCCGTGCCAGCTGGCCCCAGCTGTCACCAGGCTCAGAGGACGAGGCCGCTCTCGAGGCGCTGTGGGCGCAGGAAGGCGGTCCACCGCTGCGGCCGCTGGCCTGCCTGCATGTCGGCGGCGGGCGGCCCTTCAAGCGGTGGCCCGCGGCGCGATTCCACGCGCTGGCCCGGGATCTGCATCAGCGCGGACTCGAGCCGGTATTCGTCGGCGGGCCGGCCGAAAGCAACCTGCTCGCGGCCGAGGGGAGGCTGGATGTTCCGCATCGCAACCTCGTGGGCCGCACGCCGCTGTGCACGCTGCTCGCACTGCTGGGTCAGGCCAGGCTGTTCATCGGCAACGATTCCGGACCCATGCACCTCGCCGCCGCCGCCGGCTGCCCTGTAGTCGCGATCTTCGGCCCGAACTGCGCGCGCCAGTGGGCGCCTCTGGCGGCCAGCCGCGCGATCGTGCACAGCGGCCACCTTACGCTGGGCCGGGCCGAACCCCCGCTCGGCCGGGCTGGCGCAGCCATCGAAGAGGTGTCGCCGGCGCTGGTGCTCGAAGCCGTGGATGCACTGCTGTGCCCTAGCTGATCGCCAGTCCAAGGGCAGAGGCCACCCGGAGGCCGGCTGCCACGATGCGCCTCACCGGGTCAGCAGTTATGCTGCGCGGTGTCGATTTTTCTTACACCTGGGCCTGAGCGGGCGGCTGACCAATCCTGCATCTCATTGTCTTATAGAAGGTTTCTACCAATGGCAGACTTTTTGCATAGCCTTACTGAGTAACCGCATGCGCTGGCAGTGACCGGCCGCAGCCCATCAGGAAACCCGAAGGTAAAATCCATGAACACCGCCACCCGCTTCGCCGCTGCCCTTGCTGGTATCGCCCTCTGCGGCACGGCCTCGGCCAACCTGATCACCAATGGAAGCTTCGAGGACGGCCTGAACGGCTGGACCTACAATGGCGGCGAAAACCCGCCCGCTGGCACCAACCCGTTCCCTCCCGTCGCCATCTTCTACGGCGCCGCTCAGGCTTATCCGACCGGGGCGTTCGGCGAGGCGGTGCCGGCCAACAACGCACCCACGCTGTCACCGGACCCGGTTGGCGATAGGGCGCTGTATTTCGTCTCTGACTGGGCGAACAATCCCTTCCAGAGCATTTCCCAGACGATAGAGATCGTGGATGCCGGCACCTACCAGATCGGGTTCAGCGCCTATGCGCCGCTGAACGGCTTCAACAATGCCGGTGATGCGAAGTTCGAAGGCGTGGTCGCAGGTGTTTCACTGGCCAGCTACTCAGTCAAGGGCGGCCTCGCAGAGACCTGGCAGACGTTCGCCGGTTCAGTGAACCTGGCGCCTGGCTTCTACAACGTCGAGTTCACGTTCTTCACCAACCAGCGCCCATCCGCCGACATCGTGGTGGACCAGGTCTACGTGATCCGCGACCCAGTGCAGGTTCCGGCACCAGCGCCGCTGGCTCTGCTCGGCGTCGGCCTCGGCCTCGTCGGCCTCAGCCTGGCACGCCGTCGCGCCCAGGGCTGAAACCCGGCCCGGCTGAAATCGAAGGGGGGGGGGGGGGGGGGCGGGGGGGGGGGGGGTTGGTGGGGGGGGGGGGGGGGGGGGGGGGGGGGGGCGGCGCGCG
>JAFIFS010000013.1 GCA_020831895.1 Chromatiales bacterium | reverse complement strand
CCGGGGGGGGGGCCCCCGGGGGCCCCGCGAATCCCGGCGGGGGCGCCAGGCTCAGAAGTTGACCTGCGTCCGCAGCGCGAAGGCTGTCGGCTTGTCGCCGGTGTCCTTCTGGTCGACGAAGATCACGTTGGCCATGAAGCGCACGTTGTCGCTCGGGTAGACATTGAGGCCCAGCGTGATGTTGTTCTCCTCGCCACCGCTGATCACGCCGTCGTTGAGGTCGATCGCGCTGTAGCGGACCGCGACTTCCCAGGCTGCCCGGTCGTTGTTCGACTTGACGGTGCGGAAACGCCCGCCGCGGTAGGGCCGGGTGCCGTTGAACACGTAGCCGGACTGGATGTGCCAGGCGGAAAAGTCAACGTCACTGAAGCCGTCCTTGCGGCTGACGTCGGCACGCATGTACTCGCCCTCGAGCCAGAACGGACCGGTCACCCAGCCGCCTTCCAGGCCGAGCTTCAGCGTGCTGGAGGCATTGGAGATCATGCCAGTATTCACCAGCCGGGGCGTTCCACCGGCCCGCACTTCGGGGCGTGAGCGGAAGCGGACCTCGTTGTCATCATCCGTCGACTGGTAGGCCACTGCCACGCCGAGGTGAACCGTACCGCGGTCCCCGGTCATCGGGTTGAAGACGAAACGACCAGCGCCGCCGATCGGCTCGTCGCCAGACGCGTTGCTGTCACCGATACCCCGGGTGTAGGCCATGAGCTGGTAACCATAGTTGCTGGCGAAGTACTCGTAACCGACACCGAGCTTGCGGGAATCGACGAAAGCCTCCGTGCCCATCGTCCGCTCGATGAAGCTGATGCTGTTGGAGCTGGTCTGCTCATTGAGCCCGAAAGGTACCTTGAAGTGACCGATCTTCAGCGTACCCGGACCCAGCTTGCTGTAGGACAGCCACTGGTCGGCGGCGCTCAGGTCGTTCTCCGCAAAGTTGAACTCGGCGTGATAGGCAAAACCGTCGCCGAAGCTGCCATTGATACCGACGCGCGCGCGACGAACGAGCACGCCATTGTCCAGTGTCGTCTTGTCATCGTCGTACAGGGCTGCATCGAGGTGCAGGCGCCCGGTGATTTTCGGCTGGGCGAGGGCCGGCATTGCCAGGCTGGCGCCGATCAACAGCGTGCTCGCCATGGCGCCATACTTGCGCAGTGCATTCATGAATGATTCTCCGTTGTGCCCCGGGGACTTGTTGAATCAGGAAACGACCCGCCCCGGCGATCAGGGTCGGCAGGATGATGCGCAGCAGGGATTACCGGCAAATGACTTGCTGATGACAGTTCAATGACGCCAGCGCAGCCCGGGGCCAGACGCAAGCAGGGCCCCAAAGGGCCCTGCTGCTGGTGCGGGAACGTGGCAGGGTCAGGCCGCTGCGATGGCCCCAGCCTGCAGCAGGCTCTCGATCTCCGTCTCGGACAGTCCCGCCTCGGCCAGGACCTCACGGCTGTGCTGCCCGGCCCGTGGCACATCACGATGCAGGCCAAAACGCTGTCCACCCATCTCCAGCGGCAATGCCGGCAGGCGGGTCTGTGTCCCGGCATGCGGGCCATCGGTCACCGTGATCGGCAGGAGACCGTCACCGGCCAGCAGGTGCGGGTCCTCGAACAGCTCCTCGGGCCGCGTGATGGGCGCGAAGGGAATGCCGGTCTTTTCCAGCTTGTCCATCAGCTGCTGCTTGGAGTAACGGGCAAAAGTCTCCTTGATGACCGGAAGCAGCCGGTCCTTGTGCTTGACCCGGTCGTTGTTGGTCGCCAGTGACTCGTCGGCACCCAGCTCGTGGAGCCCGAAGGCCTCGCAGAAGATCTTCCACTGCTTGTCGCTGACGACACCGACGAACACCTGCTCGCCATCCCCGGCCTCGAACACCTGGTAGATCGCCCAGGCCGAGACACGGACCGGCATCGGCGCCGCTGGTTTGCCGGTCACCGCGTACTGGGCCATGTGCTGGCCGACCAGGAACGCGGTGCTCTCAAACAATGAGGCGACGACATGCTGGCCTTCTCCCGTGGTCTGGCGCGCGAACAGCGCGGCCAGTACGCCGACAGCGCCGAACATCCCGCCCTGCACGTCGATCACCGAGGTGCCGGCACGCAGCGGCTGGCCCGGTGGCCCGGTCATGTAGGCCAGCCCGCCCATCATCTGCGCGACCTCGTCCAGCGCCGTGCGGTTCTCGTAAGGCCCGGCGAGGAACCCCTTCTCGGAGCAGTAGATCAGTCCGGGGTTGCGCGCCCTGAGGGCCTCGTAGCCAAAGCCCAGCCGGTCCATCGTGCCGGGCCGGAAGTTCTCGATGAGCACGTCCGCCGTATCGAGCAGCTGCAGGACCGCCGCCTTGCCCTCCGGCGACTTGAGATCGACGCACAGGCTGCGCTTGTTGCGGTTGTACATGGGGAAGTAGCCGGCACCGGAGCCGGGCAGGTGCCGGGTACTGTCGCCCCGGACCGGCTCGATCTTGATCACGTCGGCACCCATGTCCGCCAGGATCAGCCCGGCAGCCGGCCCCATCACCATGTGGGTAAACTCGATCACGCGGACCCCGGACAGCGGGGCTAATTGCACTCCGGACATTGGCTTACCTTGTAAAGCTAGAATTCATTACGGGCAGGCGGTCGGGGGACACCCCGACCGGCAAGCGGCATTCCCGGGAATGCGTGCATTATCGCCCAGCCCTTGAGCATATAGAATAGGGCCACCCAGCGCAGCAAGGAGCAAGCAAGGTGCAGGAACACCCGGATATCGACGTCCTGATCAGCGAAGTTGGCCCGCGCGATGGCCTGCAGAGCATCCAGTCGGTAATGCCGACCGAGGCCAAGTGTGCCTGGATCACGGCCGAGGCCGCGGCCGGGGTGCGCGAGATCGAGGTCGTCTCGTTCGTGCCGCCGAAGCTGCTGCCGCAGATGGCCGATGCGGCCGAGGTCGTCGCCCATGCCCTGAAGATCAAGGGCCTGACGGTCTGCGCCCTGGTCCCGAACTTCAAGGGTGCGGAGAACGCGATCCGCGCCGGCGTCCACAAGATCAGCCTGCCGCTCTCGGTCAGCGAGACCCACAGCAAGGCCAACCTGCGCAAGACCCATGAACAGGTACTCGAGGAAGTCCGCAGGATCGCCGAGCTGATCCGCTCGCTGCCGGAAGACCAGCGGCCGGGCTTCGAGGGCGCCCTGTCCACGGCATTCGGCTGCACGCTGGAAGGCCCCGTGCCCGAGGACAAGGTCGTCGAGCTGGCCGCGAAGCTGATGGAGGCGGGCGTCAGCGAGGTCGGCCTGTCCGATACCACCGGCTACGCAAACCCGGCGCAGCTGCGCCGGCTGATTCGCCTGGTGCGCGGCGAGGTGGGCGAGGACAAGCTGTCGAACGTACACCTGCACAACACGCGCGGGCTGGGCCTGGCCAACGCCCTGGCAGCGCTCGAGGAAGGCATCACGACGCTGGACAGCTCGCTGGGTGGCATTGGTGGCTGCCCGTTCGCGCCCGGTGCGAGCGGCAACATCGTCACCGAGGACCTCGTGTTCATGCTGGATTCGATGGGCATCAGCACCGGCATAAACCTGAACAAGCTGCTCAAGGTGCGGGACGTCGTGCAGAAGGCGCTGCCCGGGGAAAGCCTCTACGGTTTCACCCCTGATGCCGGACTCCCCCGTGGCTATGGGGCAGGCGGCTGGGGGCTCGGTCAGGAGGCTGCCTGAACGATCCGCTGCGGCGGGAACTGGCAGGTAAACGTACTGCCCACACCAAGTTCGCTGGTGATCGACAGGTCACCGTCGTGCCGGCGCATCGCGTGCTTGACGATCGCCAGCCCGAGGCCGGTGCCGCCTCGCTGGCGCGCCCGGCCGGCGTCGGTACGGTAGAAGCGTTCAGTCACCCGCGGGATGTCCTCGGCCGAGATGCCGATGCCGGTGTCCGCCACCGTGAGGCGCCCCCCGGCATCGTCCGCCGACCAGGCGATCGTCACGCTGCCCTCTGCAGCCGTATAGCGCACCGCGTTCGAGACCAGGTTGGAGACGATGCTGCGGATCTCCCCCTCGTCACCGAGCAGGCTGGCATGGCTTGAGATGTCGAGGCGAACGGCTGGCAGCTTCACTGCCATCGAGGCCACTTCCCGGGACACGGCAACGACGATCTTGCCGATGTCGACCGGGTCCTCCATCGGCGCCCTGGACCCGGACTCCAGCTTCGAGAGCTGCAACAGGTCCTCGACCAGGCGGCGCATGCGCAGGGCCTGCTCCTTCATCACGGCAACCGGCTCGCGCCACTGCTCGTCCAGTCCGGGATCCTCGGCCATCGTGTCGAGGTAGCCCGCGATCACGGTCAGCGGCGAGCGCAACTCGTGCGAGGCGTTGGCGACGAAGTTCCGGCGCATCCGCTCCAGGCGCACACCCTGGGTTACGTCACGCAGGACAAGCAGGCTCTGGCCCGGCCCCCAAGGCACCAGCCGGCAGGAGAGCCAGGTATCACCCCCGGCGGGCGCCTTGAGCTCGACGCCCTGTCGCTGGCCAGGGTCCTGCAGGTACGCGGCAAACTCCGGATCCCGGATCAGGCTCTCGATGCGCTGGCCGCGGTCACGGCGCTTGTGAAGGCCCAGCAGGCGCCTGGCGGACTCGTTGAAATTGAGGATCTCGTGGCGGGCATTGAGTACGACACCGCCATCAGGCAGCGCCTCGGTCGAGGCGCGCACTTCCCTGATCAGGCGGCGGAAACGCTTCCCGCGTGACTTCGCCCGGCGACGGAACAACCAGACGCGGGCGAACACGCGTGGCCACACTCCCTCCCCGTCTGGCACCTGGAAGCGCCGGCCATTGGCCAGCCAGCGCTCCAGCAGGTAGAGCTGGCGCAGGTGCCAGGCCAGGCTTCCCAGCGCCGCTACCAGGGCCCCGACGAGCGCCGAACCGAGCAGGTGCCCGATGATCGCGCCCAGCGTGATCAGGCCGAGCGTTCTTGCGAGGAGCCACCCCCAGTGCGCAGGCATGTCAGCGCTGCGAGAAGCGGTAGCCAGCGCCGCGCACCGTCTGCACGAAGCGGTCAGCGCCGAACTCCTCGAGCACCTTGCGCAAGCGCCTCACGTGTACGTCTATCGTCCGCTCCTCCACGTAGACATTCTGCCCCCAGACATGGTCAAGCAGCTGGCTGCGGCTGTAGACCCGGTCCGGGTTCTCCATCAGGAACTTGAGGAGCCGGTATTCGGTCGGGCCGAGGGTAATCTCGCGCTCTCCCATGAAGACCCGGTGACTCAGCGGCTCCAGGCGCAGGTCACCCGCGACCAGCGGCTCATCCAGCGGCGGCACCGCCCGGCGCAGCAGCGCGTTGACACGGGCCAGCAGCTCGCGCGAGGAGAACGGCTTCGTCATGTAGTCATCGGCACCGGCATCGAGGCCCTGGATCTTGTCCCGCTCCTCGGCACGAGCCGTGAGCATGATCACCGGGATGTCGCGCAGCGGCGCGTCCCGACGCAGTACGCGCAGCAGCTCGATGCCGCTGCAGTCGGGCAGCATCCAGTCGACCAGCACCAGATCCGGGCGCAGGTCCGCGATCCGGCTGCGCGCAGTCCGGCAGTCCTCGGCCTCGTCCACCTCGAATCCGGCCCGGGCGAGGTTGAACACCAGCATCTGGCGTATCGCCCCATCATCCTCGACCACAAGTATGCGCCTGGCAGTCATCCGGCTTACTCGATGGACATCATGCTGGTCTGGTCCGTCTTGGGCCGTTCCTCCTGCGGCAGTCCTCCAGTCACCATGTAGATCACCGTTTCAGCCACGTTGGTCACATGGTCGCCGATCCTCTCCATGTTCTTCGCGCAGAACAGCAGGTGAGTACAGGCGCCGATATTCCGCGGGTCCTCCATCATGTAGGTCAGCAGCTCGCGGAACAGGGAGGTATAGGTCGAGTCGATCTGCACGTCCGCACGCCAGATATGCTCCGCGGCATCTGCATCCTCACTGGCATAAGCATTCATCACTGAGTCAAGCTGCAGCATGATGAGCTCGCGCAGGCGATTGATGCCGGGCACCAGGCGGCGATGCGGTGGCGACTCCAGCGCCAGCGCCCGCTTGGCGATATTCTTGCCCAGGTCACCGACCCGCTCCAGGTCGTTGGCGGTGCGCATTGCGCCGATTACCAGGCGCAGGTCCTGCGCGACCGGCTGGCGCTTTGCGATTATCCGGAACACCTTGTCTTCGACCTCGTGCTGGAGCGCGTCTATCCGGCGGTCCTCATCCAGCAACTCGCGGGCACGGCTGGTGTCGCCACCAAGAAGTGCCTTGACGGCCGCCACTGCCTGGGCGCTGGCCAGCCGGCCCATCTCGAGCACGGCGCCACGGATATCGCCCAGCTCCGCATCAAACTCACTGACCGTGTGCTGTTGTGTCATGGCTTCTCATTCGTCCTCGTGTGCTTCCAGGCAGCCGCAGGCCTGCTCAGCCGAAGCGACCGGTAATGTAGTCCTCGGTGCGACCGGACCGTGGCTTGGTGAAGACCTCGTCGGTAGCACCATATTCGATCAGCCGGCCCAGGTACATGAAAGCAGTGTTGTCAGAAACGCGTGCGGCCTGCTGCATGTTGTGGGTGACTATCACGATCGTATAGCTGCCCTTGAGCTCACTGATCAACTCCTCGATCCGGGCCGTGGCGATCGGGTCGAGTGCCGAGCAGGGCTCGTCCATCAACAGCACCTCCGGGTCGGCCGCGATCGCACGGGCGATGCACAAGCGCTGCTGCTTCCCACCGGAAAGGCTCAGTGCCGACTGCTGCAGCCGGTCCTTGGCCTCGTTCCAGAGCGCCGCGCTCTTGAGCGCCCGTTCACAGGTCTCGTCCAGGATACGCCGGTTGCTGATGCCATCGACCCGCAACGGGTAGACAACATTGTCGTAGATCGACATCGCGAACGGGTTGGGTTTCTGGAACACCATGCCCATTCGCTTGCGCAGGGCAATCACGTCGGTTCCGGGACCATAAATATCCTGCTCACCGACTACAATCGAGCCGGAGACCCTGAGATCATCGATCAGGTCGTTCATCCGGTTGATCGAGCGCAACAGCGTGGACTTCCCGCAGCCCGAGGGCCCGATCAGTGCGGCAACGCCACCCCGCTGCACGGCCATGTCGATGCCATGCAGGGCCTGGGTTTCCCCGTACCAGAGGTTGAAACCCCGGATGTCGAGTGCCGTGCCCAGCCCACTCTCCTTGACATGGCATACGGTGCGCTGGAAGGCAGCATCACCCAGGCTCCTTGCTGTACTGTTGCTCATCGAGACTGTCCCCTAGAACTGTGCGGTTGCGTATCGGCGCTTGAGCCGGTTGCGGACATAGATGGCCATCGCATTCATCGCCACGATCAGCACCAGCAGCAGCAGTGTCGTCACGAAGACCATCGGCTTGCCGGCCTCCGAGTTGCGCGACTGGAATCCCACGTCGAAGATGTGAAAGCCCAGGTGCATGAAGCTGCGGTCAAGGTGCACGAACGGGAAGAACTGGTCGATCGGCAGGGCAGGCGCAAGCTTGACCACGCCAACCAGCATCAGGGGCGCGACCTCGCCGGCGCCGCGGGCCATCGCGAGGATGATGCCGGTCATGATGCCCGGCAGTGCCTTGGGCAGCACCACATGGCGGATCGTCTGCCACTTCGACGCCCCGCAAGCCAAGGAGCCCTCGCGCATCGAGCGGGGCACCGCGGCGAGCGCCTCCTCCGAGGCGACGATCACGACTGGCACGGTCAGGAGAGCCAGCGTCAGTGAGGCCCAGAGGATGCCGCCCTTGCCGAAGGTCGGGTTGGGCAGGTTTTCGGCATAGAATAATTGATCGATCGTCCCGCCCAGCGTGTAGGCGAAGAAGCCCAGCCCGAACACCCCGTAGACGATCGATGGCACGCCAGCCAGGTTGTTCACCGAGATCCGCACGATGGAAACGAGCCGTCCCTGCTGTGCGTACTCGCGAAGGTACAGGGCCGTGATCACGCCGAATGGTGCGACGAAGATCACCATCAGCAGCGTCATCGCCACTGTTCCGAAGATCGCCGGCAGGACGCCACCCTGGGTATTGGCCTCGCGCGGCTCGGTGGAGAGAAACTCCCACCAGCGCGAGAGGTAGATCCCCAAACTGTCCATCAGGCCCAGCGCGTTGGCGGGATAGAAGCGAACAATCTGGGAGAGCTCTGTTTCCCGGGTCTGCCCGTTGACCTCTGCCAGGATCACGCGAAAGCGCCGGTCGAGATCACGGATCTCGTTCACCCGCGCCTGGACGATGGCAAACTCGGCCTCCAGCTCGGCGATTCGAGCCTGTGCCGCGGCGATCATCGCAGCGCCGCGCTCACTCTCGGCCCCGTGACGCAGCTCGGCACGACGAATGGCCAGGCGCTGCTGGTCGATCCGGTAGTTGATCGCACCGATCTCGCCACGCTCCAGCCGGCGCATCTGCCGGAAACGCTGGCGGGCCTCGCGCTGTTCCCGCTGCATCAGCCGGTAGTCGAAGGCGGTGGGCTGGTTGTCTATGACAAGACCATCCACCCGGCCAACGAACGTCCCCCACTGCTCACGCTCGAACAGGTGGAACGCCTCAGGGTAAAGGACCTCGGCGACCTCAAAGTCTGAAACCCAGCGGAAGTCATCGCCGTACAGGTCAAAATTGGCTGTCTTGTACAGCACCCGGTCGGAGAACCCGTCGTTGGCCTCGATGAAGGCGAGCTCCTCGGCAGTCAGCGCCTCCAGGATGTTCTCCCCGGGACGATAGCGACTGCTGCGTGTCGGTTCACCGGCAAGCAGGGTCCCGTCACGTAGCTCAACCTGGGCGATGGGCTTGGGCCAGAATGTCGTCACGCCGTTCCAGGCCACGAGGAACAGGAAACCGGCGATCAGCACGATGCCCAGTGCAAGTGCGCCACCAAAGGCCCACAGCGCGGGCTCCCCGACCGCCGAGACATCAGCCGTCAGGGAGCGGACACGCCGGCTTGGGCGCTCTTCTCCACGGCCCGTACCTGCTGCCTGGCGGGCGGCAACAGCCGCCACGCCGGCCGGTCCGGAGGCTGGTACGTCACTGGTGATGGCATCGCTCATCGGTTGATCCGGGCCATCGTCAGAGCTGGAATGCCCGCCGGCGGAAGCGCTGGCGGATCAGTTCAGCAAATGTGTTGATTACGAAGGTGATGAAGAACAGCGTAAGTGCAGCCAGGAACAATACCCGGTAATTGGTGCCATCCTTGACAGCCTCCGGCAGCTCGATCGCAATATTCGCCGACAGGGTGCGCAGCCCGGAGAAGATGTTCCATTCCATGATCGGAGTATTACCAGCCGCCATGACGACGATCATCGTCTCACCTACCGCACGACCCATGCCGATCATCACCGCCGAGAACACCCCTGAGGCTGCCGTGGGGAGCACGACCCACATGGCGGTCTGCCAGGGTGTCGCCCCGGTCGCCAGGCTCCCCGAGCGCAGGTGTCCAGGCACCGAGTTCAGTGCATCCTCGGCCAGGGTGTAGATATTCGGGATCACGGCGAAGGCCATGACAAAGCCGACCACCAGTGCATTGCGTTGCTGGTAATCATCGATGATGCCGCCGCGCGGGTCGTAGCCAGCAAGCGTTGCCAGGCTCGCCACGGCCACGCTTGCCATTACCGCGACCACCAGTGTCACCAGCCAGCGCAGCGCATCCAGCCGGCCGGCTTGCTCTCGCGGCAGGCTGCGCAAGAGCTCGCGCAGGTGATGGCCCCAGACCCGGCGAAATCCCGCGGCGACGGCCAGGTAGGCCAGCGGCAGCAGGATGATCGACAGGAACGGTGTGCCGGTGCCGATCGCGCCGGTGGTCCAGGCCTTGAAATCACCGTAGAACAGCATGCGCTCGAACAGTGGCCCGAGACGGTACGAGACCAGCACCGTCAGGCCGATCACCAGGATCATCAGCGCGAATTTCGGCAGGCCGTCCAGCCGGAGCACCAGCGCCGGCGGCAGGCTCTGCCAGAGAAAGGCGCCAAGCATCAGGCCCAGCGGCACCGCGATGAAGCCGAGCAGGACCGCGGCGATCCACTCCTCGACCAGTGGCGCCAGGACCAGCGCGGCGATGAAGCCGAGCACGACAGTCGGCAGGCTCTCCATCATCTCCATCGCCGGCTTCACCGTGGCGCGTACGCTGCGGTGGACGAACTCGGACGTATACACCGCCGCCATCAGCGCAATCGGCGTGGCGAACAGCATCGCGTAGAACGCCGCCTTGATCGTGCCGAACACCAGCGGCACCAGTGAATACTTTGGCTCGGCGAGGTCCGTACCGGCGGTCGACTGCCAGATCCAGTCCGGCTGGTCATATCCCTCATACCAGATCCGCCCGAACAGCACGCGCAACGAGACTTCCGGATGAGGGTCGCGGTACTGCCAGGCATCGACCTCTCCGCGACGGGATACCAGCAGCACGCCGTCGCTGCGCGGGAAGATCATCGCCGCCGAGGGTTCCACCGGGTCATCACTGCGCATCATCTCGAACAGCACACGGTCCGAGGTCGAGTTGACGACGCGAACATGGCCTGCGGCATCAGTGGCGACGAACTCCTTCTGTCTCTGTGCCTCTGACAGGTCGGTGACTGCTGCCGGCATGGCCGGATGACTGCGTGAACGGACCAGGGAAAAACCATCAGCGGTACCGGCATCTTCGCGTCGCAGCCGGAAGAACACGCTGATAGTGCCATCCTCGGCTCCGACGACCAGGCTCTGCTCGCCCCCGAGGAAGGTCATCGAGGTGACGGCCACACCCTCATCCGTGACCCGCCGACGCTCCGCCAGGACTGGCCGCGTGGCATCACGCAGGTCAAAGCGGTAGACAAGCCCGTCGTCCGTCGAGACGATCACGCGATCAGCGCCGCCGGACAGGAGGACACCAGTCACCTGCACTTCGGGTGCGAGCTCCATGGAGGGCAGCTCCAGCGTATTGGTCGTGACCGTCTCCTCTCCAGTCATCATATTGACCCGGACCGTCGAGCGGCTGACCCGCACCTTGCCGGCCGCATCCACCGTCGCAAATGACAGTGTCGGCCGCTCCACGGTACCCCCGACCCGGTAGTCCACCGCGATGATCGGCGCCTCGGAGACGGAACTGATCGCACCCGGCTCGCTTACGGCCGACAGGGTGCGAAAGTCACCAGTGCCAACCCGCGTATAGACCAGGCCATCGAGCATCCGGTCCCGGTCGCTGATATCAACCAGCCCGGCCGGGAGGTTGCGCGCTGCCGTCACCCGTGCCGCGAAGCCCAGGGTCAGGAAACGCACGCTGCCGTCATCGAAGCCAAGCGCGACGCGGTCGCGGCTCAATGTCCCGGAGACGGCGGTAACCGCGGCATCACCGAAATCGAAGGCCCCGCCACTGACCACGGTGCCGGTCGGGACATGGAAGGTCTTGTGCCGGCCATCAGCCATCAGCAGGGTTGCCAGCGTCTGGTGCTCGTCGGCGTTGACCCAGATGACATCCTCACCCGGCTCGAGCGCATAGCTCACCTGGCCGGTCTGTGTGCCGCCGCCAAGCAGCG
This sequence comes from Chromatiales bacterium, assembly GCA_020831895.1. Lineage (GTDB taxonomy): Bacteria > Pseudomonadota > Gammaproteobacteria > Steroidobacterales > JAFIFS01. Next base: position 6,727 of record JAFIFS010000013.1, on the reverse strand, counting down.
GGACGACGACCTGGATCAGGAACACCATAATGCCGAGGACCGCGACAATGACGAGCAGCCCACCGCAGGTGATGATCCAGCGTGCCAGCGCCTCGGTCAGCTTGACGCTCCTGCGGGTCTCAAGCCGGCGGCGCCGGCCATTCGGGATGACCGTGCTTTCGGTTGAACCCTGACCGGCAGTGATGGAGAACTCTGGCATCTGTCTCTGTTCCAGGCTTCCTGCCAGGCCGGCAGGGCGTATCTCAAAAAATCGTCCGGCCGGAGCGCAACGCACCCCGGCCGGACATCGTGGGACCGGTCAGTCGGCCAGGCCGAACAGCTTCAGGTCTATGTCAGCCACACGCTTGGGCACCGGGAAGAAACCAGCGCGCAGCACGTCTGCCTGGCCTTCCTGGCTGTAGACATAGCGGATGAACTCGGCACGGGTCGGATCCAGCGGCCGGTTCGGGTCCTTGTTGACGTAGATATAGAGGAAGCGCACAATCGGATAATCGCCCGATGCGGCGTTCTCCCCGGTAGGCAGGTAGCACTGTCCGTCCTGGCCACGGATCGCGATTGCCTTGACGTCGGCGGTCGCGTAACCAACACCGGAGTAGCCGATACCATTGACGTCCGAGGCTACACCCTGGATCACCGTCGATGAGCCCGGCTGCTCGCGCACATCCGATGCGTAGTCACCACCAAACAGCGCGACATCCTTGAAGTAGCCATAGGTGCCAGAGGCCGAGTTGCGCCCGTACTTGGCGATTGGGCGGTTCGCCCACTCGCCGGTGAGCCCGGCCTGGCCCCAGGTCGTGATCGCCCGGTCAGCGCCACCGGCCCGCGTGGACGAGAAGATCGCGTCGACCTGCTGCAAGCTGAGGCACTCGATCGGATTGTCCTTGTGAACGAATACCCCGAGCGCATCGATCGCGCCGCGGATCGGTGTCGGCTCGTACCCATAGCGGGCTTCGAAGCTCTGGATCTCGGTGCCACGCATGGGCCGCGACATGGGGCCGAACTGAGCCGTACCCTCGACCAGCGCCGGCGGTGCAGTTCCGGACCCGGCACCCTGGATCTGGATCGCGACGGCCGGATAGAAGCTGCGGAAACCTTCTGTCCATAGCGTCATCTGGTTGTTGAGCGTATCCGATCCGATCGAGACCAGGTTCCCGGACACCCCGGATACCTGCTGGTAATTCGGCAGGTTAGGGTCGACCTGGACCTGGGCGATTGCGGCAGAACCGGCCAGCAGTGCCGCTGCGCCCATCAGGGCATTGAAGGATTTCATCAGTGGGTCTCCAGATAAATTTAGTTGCCAGTGAGCGCACCTGCGCTTCAGGCGGCATTCTTCCAGCGTGATGTTTCAGTTTGTTGACCAGGGTCTTGCAGTTTGCGGTCATTCGCCGAAGCGGTAGCCATACCCACGAACGGTCTGCAGCAGGCCTGAACAGCCATGCGGCTCCAGTGCCGCGCGCAGGCGCCGCACATGCACGTCGACCGTGCGTTCGCCGATACCCTGCCGCTTGCGCCACACCTGCTCAAGCAGCTGCTGGCGGGGCAGTGCGCGGCCGGCGTTGTCGATGAAGAAGGCCAGCAGCCGGTATTCAGCCGGTGCAAGGTGCAGCCTGTGCCCATCGACGCTGACCTGGTGGCTGTTCCTGTCCAGGCGCAATGAGCCGTGGACGGCGACGCTGCCCGGGCCCACGGCAGGTGGACGGCGCAGGGCGGCGTGGATGCGCGCCTGCAGCTCCGGCGCACGGATGCCCTTAGGCAGGAAATCGTCGACACCGCTGTCGAGCGCTGCCGCGACGATCTGCGGATCCGGCCGGGTGGACAGCAGAATGAAGCGGGTGGGAAACACACCGGGCGCACGGCGCAGGGCATGAGCAAACTCCAGGCCGGACATGTCCGGGAGCCGCCACTCCGAAAGCACCAGGTCAAAACTTCGCCCGGCAAGCAGTTCGAGCGCGGCAGAGCCGTCTGCTACGCGGTAACAGTCGTGACCTTCGGCCCCCAGCTGGTCCTGCAGGTAGCTGGCATCCCGACCTTCGCTGTCAACAATCAGAATCCCCGCCATGCCGTATCCCGGGACATGAGTGAACCCGGATCATGGCGAGGGCGGGTTACAGGATACTGACCGGATTGTTACAGAAATATGACAGGTCGTTGGTCAGTGGCCGCTGGGGACGACCTCCCCGTCCGGTTCGCGACCGAACAGCTCGGCACCCAGCAGCCCGGCACGCCCTCGCAGTTCCCCCTGGGCCGCGGTGATCAGCACGAACAGCCTGCGAAGGTGCGTATCCACGCCCAGGGCGTCGGGCTGCCGCCGGAGGAAATCCTCGAGTACCTTGAGGTCCTGGCTGTGACCGAGGATGTCCGCGAGATCCTTGAGCGGCTTGCGCAAGGCCGCGGACTGCTCAGGCAGCAACTCCTGCATCAGACGGGCCTGGTACAGCGTGTACTTGACCTGCTTGCGCCACTCGTGGAACTCCTCCCCCGGTGCACCCTCAGGCAGCCGGTGGAAGCCCCTGGCGCAGCGGGCCAGCGTCGCCTCAGCACCCTGGCGCAGGTCACGGCGGCGCAGGCTGGACAACGGCAGCCTGGTCAGGCGATCGGCAGCTGACTCCAGCTCCGCAGTCGCTTCATCGATTCGGGCGCCGAGATGCGCCTCGGCTGCGCGCGTCTGCTCCACCGCACGCCGGGAGAGTGCCGTCTTCAACATGCGCAGAGATTGCAGCGGCAGCGGATCGGACAGCTGGCTCTCGAGCAGCTCGAGTGCCTCGACCATCGCCTGGGCATCACGTGCATGGGCGAGGCTGCGCTGGATATTGCGGTAGAAGCGGTTCTCCACGGCATAGACATAGCCGGCGGCGGGGCGGATCAGCCTCAGCAGCGCGCGCAGCTTCTTGCAGGCCTGGCGTGCACGATGAATATGCAGCGCCGGATCGTCCCGCCAGCTATGGAGCAACCCGAGGGTCTCGGCATTGAGCTCAAGCAGTATTCGCTGCACGGCCTTGCCGGTCGCCTCGTCCTTGCTGATCAGGTAAGCCATGCTCGCTGCCGTCAGGATCCTGCAGTTATAGTGCCGGCCTTGCTCTGCCGGATTCTATCCGCAACGCCACGGGCGCTCCACCGCATTGCTCTACGGCCTGCGGGCTCCAGGCCTCAATCACTGGACCGTAACTATGCCGAAACACGGAAAAACCGGTTTTGCGCGGCTGCTGGCCGCGACAGGCTATTCCCTGGCTGGACTTGCCGCTGCATGGCAAAGCGAGGCGGCTTTCCGCCAGGAGGTGGTAGCCCTTGCCGCCCTCCTGCCGCTCGCGCTGTGGCTGGGACGTGACCCGCTGGAATGGCTGATGCTGATCGGCGTCTGGATCCTGGTCCTGATCGTCGAACTGCTGAACACCGCGGTCGAGTTCACTGTCGACCGGATTGGGCATGAGCATCATGAGCTGTCCGGACGCGCCAAGGACATTGGTTCGGCTGCCGTGATGCTGAGCCTGCTGCTCGCCGGGCTGACCTGGGCCGCCGTGGCCTGGGGACGCTTCGCTGGCTGAGGCCTTAGCCAGCCAGGGGCAGCAGCAGGCTGGCGCGGGCAAGCGCCCAGCCGATCAGCCCGCCCGCCAGGACATCGGACGGGTAATGCAACCCGAGCACGATGCGCGAGAGTGCGATACTGAGCGCGAAGGGTATGACGACCCAGAGCAGCACGGGGACGTAATGGTTCAGCATCACGGTGAACATCACCGCATGCAGGGTATGGCCCGAGGGAAAGCTGTAGCGGTCCAGAGGCAGGGTCAGGGCCTCCACGCCATGACATCCGACGAACGGCCGCTCGCGCACCAAGTGGTCCTTCAGGACGCGGTAGACCAGGACGCCGGCAAGCGCCGTGAGGCCCATGTGCAGGCTGGCCAGCAGCGCCGGCTGTCCGCCCAGCAGCGCCAGCAGCACGAGCATCGTGTACCAGGCGATCCCGTCACCCAGCCGGCTGGCCAGCGCGAAGTACCCCCTCACGGGCGGGCGCCGCGCGGCCAGGTTGCAGGGCAGGCAGAGCCGCGCCTCCAGTGCATCGAGCCGGGACAGGGCGAGGGCGAGCCGGGGCTGGATCATGCATCGGGCCTGTTACACCTTCAGGCCTTGCATGATCCGGGGGGTTTCTGAAGTGTTTCTTACCGTGCGTTGAATCTTTCGTGACAGGCCACCCACGTAGGAGCGAATTCATTCGCGACCTGTTTGCGGGCTTCCTGCCGCGCCGTTCGGGAATGAATTCCCTCCTACCGGGAATCAGGTCTGGCAGCAGCGGGCTTCAGGTCGTTGATCCCCCAGGCTTCCAGCTCCCGCTCGAAGGACCAGCGCGGGTGGATGCGCTCGAGGTCGGCCAGGTCGTCGTTGCTGGCGAAGTCATAGCCGTTGCCCTCGTCGTTGTACCACTGGGCATAGCGCAGCGGATAGACCACCTCGTCGTTGAACAGGCTGATCATCTTCATCACCCACATGGGAAACTGCCGGTAGCGGAAGCGCGTGCCATGCCGGTTGTGCTTCTCGGCCAGTGCCACGAGTTCATGGCCGGTGTGCGCCGAGGAGGCGATCGACAGGTCTTCGTTGGAGAAGACCTCCGGGTACTCGAGGCAGGTGCCCACCCACTTGCCGATGTCGCGCACGTCGACCCAGTTGACGAGAAAATCAGGGGGCGTGATGCCGGGGATGTTGTTCTCGCGGATCAGCGTCCGTGACAGGCTCGTGTCGCCACGGAACTGGGTCTGGTCACTGTCGTACTCGACCCGATGCATCGCGTAGTAATAGGCCGGCCGGTAGATGCAGGTGACATTGATACCCTGCCCGCGCAGGAAGTCCGAGAGCCGCAGCTTCTGGTCGATCCACCACGGTATCGGCGGGGCCTTGTCGGCGATGCCGGTCACCTTGTCGGTCGGGAAGATCAGCGTGATCACCTGCTTGACGCAAGGGTTGGCCTTGAGCGCGGCCAGGGAAGCCATTGCCTGGCGCATCACCGCGGTGCGGCCGCCGACCGGGTCCTTGCCATGGTTCGTGACCTTGCCTGCCTTGCTGGTGTTGGCAGTCAGGTAGAGCACCACGCCGTCGCAGCCGTCGAAGGCCTTCGTCAGTGCCTCGGTGGAATTCATGTCAACGCCCGGATGCAGCGTGAGCAGGCCGGGGTGAGTCTCCTCCGTGCGTGCCAGCAGCCGGTCCAGGCGTGCAGCAGCCTGGGTGCCGGGTGTACGGTACAGGGCGCGAACCCGGAACCGGGCCGTCTTCACCAGCTCGTCAACTATCGCATAGCATTCCCAGCCTGTCGCACAGGTGACGCCGATGACCGGCAGCGCCTCCACGGGCCGGGCGTCAGCCTGCTCTTCACCTCGTTCGGCGCGGATCCTGAGCACCGCCTCCACCAGGCGGCGGTTGTTCGCCTTGATGGCCTGCTGGCCCATGCTGACTGCAGTATCCCTGTCCATCAGTGCCCCCCCGACAGATTCCCCGTTTTTGACTCGTCAGGACCTCGCGACTCCGCGCAGCCCTGGCACCACGTGTTCGCCGATCAACCGGATCGCCTCGGCCTGGTCCTCGTGCAGCTTGAGTGCAACCTCCTCGAGGCCGAGCCGGCCCAGCACCGCGAGGCGCTCGACGTGGGCATCGAGGTCATCCGGCGTGCCGGCGAGGCCGAGGTTGTCCACGAGTTTCTGCATGATCTCTTCCGGGACCCCGGGGACCGTATCCGAGCGGTTCTTGTAGGCCTTGAAGAAGCCGTTGCGGTTCTGTTCGACGAGGGCGACCTGGTCCTCGTCGAGAAACTCCTCGAGGTACCAGCGATCCAGCATGCCGCGAAGTGCGAGCTGGTGGCGCGCTTCGAACTGTGAGGCAGCACGCTCAGGCTTGATATGCCAGGCTACCAGCGCACTGACCATGACCTCGTCACGGCTGCGCCCGGCCTCGTGCAGCAACCCTTCGAGCATCGCCATCGAGGCGGTGAACCGGCCTGGTGTCGGGTCACCCACCATGATGTAGTCGGCGACCTTCGATGCCATGCGCATCATCTGCGGCTGGTTGGCACCAACATAGACCCGTGCCGGTGTGTCGGTTGCCCACTCGGGCTGGTAGTTCCAGACCTGGAAGTACTTGCCCTTGTAGTTGAGGGGCGCCGACGGCCCGGCCCTCTTCACCACCTCGACGCTCTCGCGCACGCGCCCGACCATGTTGCCCACACCCATGCCCATCGCCGCATTCACGCCGGTCGGCCCGCCGATCAGGATGTTCGCCCGGCCGGCGCAAAGCTCATTCAGCGTCGCGATGGCCTTGGCGGTCTTGAAGGGGTGCAGCTCGTAGGCGGTCACCACCAGCGGCCCGAGACGAATTTCCCTGGATTCCAGGGCCAGCGGCGCGAGCGTCAGGAACGGGTCTCGCGAGGAGGGATAGTTCGAACTCCAGATCGCGTGGATGCCGTGTTTCTCCGCCAGCAGGCCGAGGTCGCGGACCTCGCGCGGGGACGTGTCGGGTGACAGGATGACGTGGACTTTCATGGCGGCGGATGCTCCCCGGTAGCCTCGTGGCGGTCAAGAAACAAATTGTAACGACCTTCCGCGACAGGGAAGGCCTAGGCTAGGCTGCAGCCGTTGGGCGGATGGAGCAGCAGCCTATGGGTCGGTAGTTGCGTTGTTCGGGGCCTGGTACCCGGACACGCCGTGAATACATCCCTGTAGGCTCGGGCGCCGCATCCCTGCGGCGCACG
>JAFIFS010000033.1 GCA_020831895.1 Chromatiales bacterium | reverse complement strand
GCCCGGGGCGGGGCTGGGGCGGTACGCATCCGGGGGGCGCCAGGCTTGTGGCGCGTGGGGGCGCCAGCGCTGGGCGCGGGGGTGGGCGCGGCCTGCGGGCTGGCCCCGCTCCACACGTCGGAGGGTAGCCAGACACTGTGGTTCGCTGTACCGGCCGAACATGCCGGACACTTGCTGATCGACCGCGCCGACGGGTTTCTCGTGGCTACGCTGCTTCTGGCAATGTCGCGGGGTCAGGCGATCGAGTCTGTGGCGCCGGTATCAGCACGTCTCGCTTTCAACCTCGTCCACCACTACCAGCCTCTGCTCACCACACTGATGCCGCAGCTCAGGCCGGTTCCCATCCATGCTCCGCTCACCGCCGCCAGAGGTCAGCCGAGCGGCGTGGGCAGCGGATTTTCCGCGGGTGTCGACTCGTTTTCAGTGATGCATGATCACTTCGTCGCCGCAGTCCCGGAAGGTTTCAGGCTCACCCATCTGCTGTTCAACAATGTCGGCTCTCACGGAACCCGGGATCCGCGGCGGGCCCGTTCACTGTTCCGCTCGCGTCACGCCCTGGTCGGTGGCTGGCCGGCTGAAACGGGCCTGCCATTCATTCCGGTCGACTCGAACCTCGCTGAACTTCTGCCCCTGGACTTCGAGCAGACACATACCACACGCAACCTGGCTGTGGCGCTGACTCTCCAGCCGCTTCTCGGACGCTTCTATTACGCCAGCACCTTTCACTACCGTGATCTCCATGTCGGACCGACCTTCGATGCAGCCTTCGCCGATCCGGTCGCCGTGCCTCTGCTGTCGACCGAGACCCTGGACATGGTCGCGGCCGGCAGCCAGCATTCCCGCGTGACCAAGACCAGCCAGGTGACCGCAGTGCCCGGTGCATCGCGGTATCTCAACGTCTGCGCCACCGAGACTGCGGATGGCCGGAACTGCTCAACCTGCAGAAAGTGCTGCCGCACCCTGTTCACGCTCGAGCTGCTGGGGCAGCTGGATCAGTTCGCCGAGGTGTTTCGGCTCGATGCCTGGCGCCACGTGCGGCACCGCTACATCTGTACGGAGCTCCTGTCAGGCGGCGCCAAGCGGCCACTGACGAATGAACTGCTGGACTACGCGAACTGCAGCGGGCACCGGTTCACGGTGCGCCAGAAGTTGACCGCGGCTGGTCTGCGCATGGTTCCGCGGCCCATCTACCGCCTGGGGCGCTCACTGCGGCGACGATTTACAGGCGTTCGCTGAGCAACTCTTCGATCCGGTCCAGGTCAGGCAACAGGGGCAGCTCGTTGATCATCCTGACCTGACACAGCACCGGCCCGTCCGCAGGCCAGGGGTGCGGATCATGGGGCGACAGGACCTGGCGGTTGACCCTGATCAGCTGCGGAAACCCCTCGGTCAGCACACCGAAGCAGCCCGGCAGGCGCCCATCGAGCGCACGGACGAGCGCGATGCGTGTCCGTGGCCCGGGCAGCGCGCTGCCCAGCCCGGCCAGGCGCTCGAACGAAATGACAGGCACGGTGAGCCCGTTCCAGGCGACCCGGCCCATCAGCCAGTCCTCGGCGGGCGCCTCGTCCGGCGCCAGCTCGTTGCGCAACACCTCGACGACGCAGGTGCGCGGCAGCAGCAGCCGGGCACCCTGTAGCGGGATCAGGAGGCTGTAGAGCTCATCGCTGGCGCCATTGCCGGCGGTATCGACGCTCATAGGTACTCCAGCTGGTTATGCACGGCTTCGAGCAGCTGCTGCTCCTGGTAAGGCTTTCCGATGTAGTCGTTGACGCCGCACTCGATGGCGCGCGCACGGTGCTTGTCGCTGACCCGCGACGTGATCATGATGATGGGTAGATTCTCCGTGCCCGGATTGTTGCGCACGTGTCGCGCAAACTCGTACCCATCCATGCGAGGCATCTCGACGTCCAGCAGCACGATGTCCGGCAGATGGTCCTGCAGGACACTGATCGCCTCCACACCGTCCTTGGCCGTCAGCACGCGAAAGCCGTTGCGTTCCAGGAATCGCTGGGTCACACGCCGCATCGTGATGGAGTCATCGACCACCAGTGCGAGCGGCCCCACCGCTGCCGTTGGCGCCGCGTGACCGTCCTCCCGGGTCAGTGGCCGCACCGAGCGCACCAGGGCGCCGGCGTCCAGTATCACCGCGATCCTTCCGTCGCCCAGTATGGTCGCCCCCGTGATGCCGCGGATCGTCGCCAGCTGCGGGCCCACAGACTTGACGACGACCTCCCGGCTATCAAGCATCTCGTCCGTGACCAGGGCGGTCGAGTTTTCCCCGGCACGCACGAGAATCACGGAAACCCGCTCCTGGTCATCAGCGGGGCGTGCCGCCGGCATGCCGAGGTACTGGCCCAGATGGCGCAGCTGGTACCGCTGGCCGCCGTACTCGACCATCGGCTCGGCCTGGCGCATACGCTGGTCAAACTCTACGCGCACCAGGCGGATCACGCCCTCGACCGTGGGCAGGGGCAGCGCGTAGAGCTCGCTGCCCACCCGCACGATCAGTGCCTGGGTCACGGCAAGCGTGAACGGAAGCCGGACCGTGAACCGGGATCCCAGGCCACGCTCGGCGGCGAGGGACAGTGTACCGCCAAGGCGGGCGATCTGGCTGGCAACGACGTCCATGCCTACGCCGCGCCCGGCAGCCTGTGTCAGGCGCTCGGCGGTGCTGAAACCCGGGCGCAGGATGAACTGCATGGCCTCCTCATCGGTGACTGTCATCTCGGGCGTGATGAGGCCAAGCTCCAGCGCCTTGCGGCGGATCCCGTCCACGTCCAGTCCGCGGCCATCATCCGACACGATGATCACGACCTCGCTGCCTTCCCGGTAAAGGCTGATCAGGATGCGGCCAGTGTCAGGCTTGCCGAGGGCGGTGCGCTCAGGCGGGAACTCGATGCCGTGCACGACGGCGTTGCGCAGCATGTGCTCGAAAGCCGGCAGCATCTGCTCCAGGACATGCCGGTCGAGCTCCCCGCTGCCCTCTATGTGCAGCTCGGCCTGCTTGCCGGCATCACGCGCAGCCTGACGCACGAGCCGGGCGAGGCGGGAGCTGTGCTGTTCGAACGGGACCATGCGCGTGCGCATGAGGCCGTCCTGCAGGTCGTTGGCCGTCCGCGCCTGCTGGACCAGCAGGGACTCGGCATCCGCGGTCAGCTGGTCCAGCAGGTCCCGCAGGCTGCTGACATCGCTTGCGGTCTCTGCCAGTCCGCGCGACAGCTGCTGGATGCCTGAATAACGGTCCATCTCCAGCGGATCGAAGTCGCCACGTCCATCCGGCTCGTTCTGGTGTCGCCACAGGATCTGCGCCTCGGTCTCGATCTCGAGCTTGCGCAGCTGGTTGCGCAGCCGCACGACAGTCTGGCCCAGCTCCTCGAGGTGGAACTGGACCGAGTTGAGCTGCTGGGACAGGCGCGCATTGGCAATACTGATCTCGCCGGCGCCATTGAGCAGCTGCTCGAGCAGCCCCGCATCAACCCGGGCCAGCTCACGTGGCTCTGCGGGGCGCTGCTCGGGTCGCGGCGTGTCGGCCGGCCGGACCGGTGGAGCACGCAGCTCTCTGGCGAGCGCCACCAGCCGATCCAGCGCAGGCAGTGTTGAGGCCGGCGCCTCCGGCGCGGGTTCGGCCTCCGCGGGCTTCCCGGTATCTCCGTCGGAGTCGGGCACCGCCGCGTCGGAGCCGCGCTCGGCCGGGGGCGGCTCTCCGGCGAGCGGGGCCTCGCTTTCGCCCGGCAGCGCAGAGAGAATCGCGTCCGTACCAGCGTCCAGCAGCGCCTCCGGGCCGCTGGCAGCGGGCGCTGCAGCCAGGGATTGCGCTGGCTCCTCGGGCTGCTCTTCTGTGCCAGGGGCTGGCACGGCCGCCGGTCCGGACTCCAAGTCCAGTTCCGGTTCCGGCGCGTCCAGAGCTGCCGGCTCTGCGCCAACCTCGGGCTCGGGCGAGACCTCCGGCCCGGCCTCCGTGGCCGTCTCTGGCAGGTCCGGCTCTGGTTCCAGCGTGGGCCAAGGCGCCTCCGCCTCACTGGCAACCAGCTGGGATGGCTGCACTTCTGGCTCCGGCGGCACCTTTCCGGCAGCTGCGCGCAGGTCGGCAGACTGCGCAGATGCGTCTTCAGCAGGCGTATCGACCGCCAGATCCGGTTCGACACGGGCCGGCTCATCCGCCGGCATACTGGGCGCCGCGCCCCGTGCAGCAGAGTTCAGCTGCTTCATAAGGTCCAGCGGCAGCTCCATGGCAGCACCGCCCGCGAGCTGGTCACGCAGCTGGTGCAGGTGGTCGAGACTGGTCTGGACCAGCGCCTGGAGCGACGCATCCCGGCTCAGCCGGGGCGCGTCGGTGCGCAGGAGCAGACTCTCGAGCTCATGGCTCAGGTCGGCCATCGGGAACAGGGCGGCCATCCGTGCCCCGCCCTTCAGCGTGTGCAGCTGCCTCTGCAACTCTGCCAGCGCGTCGGCGGGCTCGTCGCCGTCACGAAGGCGAGTGAGCGCATGCTCGGAGGACTCGAGCAGCTCGGCAGCCTCCTCGGCAAAGATCGCGGCCAGCTCCAGATCGAAGACCGTGGCTGCCATGCCCGGGGACCCAGCGCCGGCAGGGTCACCGACACCGGGATCTCCCGGCTCGGGCTCGGCTCTGGTCGCTTCGGGAGCCTGCGGCGATGCTGAAACTCCCGCGAGCGCGGCCAGCTGCTCCAGCACCGGCCCGCAGTCGGGCGCCGGCACCTCAGTATCCTGGAGGTGTGCCATCAGCCCGGCAAAGTAATCGACAGCAGCCCGGCAGCCCGCAAGGAGTGGAGGCGTTGCGGGCTGGCCGGCAGCATAGGTGGCCGTCACTGCGTCCTGCAGCAGGCGGCTGACCGGGGTCGCCACCTCGACCCGGGCCATTGTCAGGCTGCCATGCAGGGTATGTGCGGCGCGATGAACCGCCTCGGAGACCCGCGGCGGGACAGGCTGCCCGGACGCGCCATGAGCGAAATCACGCAGCACGGCCAGATGTTCGGCCATTTCGCGAGTCAGTATGTCGAGCAGCACGGGATCCATGCCGTGGGCCGGCACCGGGGCAGTCTCGCTTTCGACCGGAGGCTCGGGCACGGGCTGCGGGTTCGTCGACCAGGCCTCCGCTTCCCGCATGAGCGCCCCGATATCCGTGACCGGCTCGCTCCCGACCTCAAGCTGCTCGAGCAGCTCAGGCAAGGCGATGATGGCCCGCTGGAGCAGTGCGATCAGCCCCGCTGTGCGCGCCAGACTGCCGTCGATGATCCGGTTGAGCAGCTTCTCGACACTCCAGCAGTACTCGCCGAAAAGCTCGGCGCCGACGATGCGGCCGCTGCCCTTCAGCGTGTGGAAGGAGCGGCGAATGGTCTTGAGCGCCTCTTCGGCCTGCTCATCCTGCAGCCACACCGGGAACTGCGCATTGATGGTGTCGATCGCTTCCCTTGCCTCCTCGATGAACAGTTCGAGGATCTCCGGGTCTATGCGCGGGCCGGCAGCGGCGATCACCGGACGCTCGGCGTCAGGCACCAGGCGCGTGCGCGCACCGGCCACGACGGTCGCCGGCAATTCATCCTCGACCGCCGCCAGCGAGACCTCGGCCCCGGCCAGCGCCGGCTGCGCCTGCGGACGGCCGATCGCATCGAGCGAGCGGTCGGCGTTGTCGAGCATCCAGGAGGGTTCCCGGCGGCCGGCCTGCAGAGTCTCCAGATAAAACTCCAGGCTGACGATGGCGTCAGCGAGGCGTTCGAGGTCCGAGCGGCCTTCGTCGGGATAGCTGCGGCGGACCACCTCGCGGGTGTGGCGGATGATGCTCTCTGCCAGCCGCGCAGCACGCTCCCGTCCGAGCATCATCAGTGCGGAGACCAGCCCCCGCAGCAGGCCGGGGACCTGGTCCAGCGTCACGCTGTCGCCCCCATGCTCGGCCACCTCGGTAATCGTCTCCTTGACCCGTACGAGGTTGACCAGGCACTCGCGCAGCACTGCACGCGCAACGGGCGCGAACTCGCTGTCGTCCGCCGCATCGGCGTCGGCCCGGGCAGGGTCTTCGGCCGGATCAGGACGGACCAGGTCGATCAGCGCGCGCTCCAGCTGGTCCTCCACGTCGAGCAGGTCTGCCGCCAGCCCGACGAGCGCGGTCTCGTCAGGCGGCTGCTCGCCGGCCACCATCAGCTCGAGGTCCCGCCGGCGGGACTGCACGGTCTCCCGGAGACCCCCGAGGCCCAGTACGCCCAGCGTGTCACCGATCTTCTTCAGCAGCTCCACTTGGGGGAAAAGCTCCTCGGAGCGCTTCATCCCCGTGCGAAGGTAGATGTCGAGCACATCCTTGACCCGCGCAAGATCCTCGCGAATCGCAGCGGCGACGGTCTGCATCAGGCGCACACTGGGTGCGGCGAGGCTCTGGCGCGCTGCTTCGACCTGCGCATCCCCCGGAATCAGGCCAGCCAGGTTGAACGCATCGCGGATCGCGCTCACGCGCTCCCCGGCGCTCTGCGCACGCGCCACGTAATAGAGCAGGTTGTTCAGCAGGTCCGCCGGCGGCTGGCGCGCGAACTGCGCTTCGCCCTGGGCATGCAGGCGGCGCAGCTCGCGGTCAGTCTGACCAAGCAGGCGCTTCAGGGACACGCCGGGCTCGAGGCCGCCTTCGCCCAGGCCCTCCAGAACCCCGGATACCACCCACCACAGCTGGTACACAGGTGCCTCGGTCGCGGCGGCCTCCAGCCGCGCTGCGACCTCGGCCATGCGCGCGACAGCGGCCTGCTGGGACTCACCCCGGATCAGCGCCAGCAGCGCAAGCTGGTAACGCGGCCGGAGCTCGCGCGCCAGCTGCTGGATATCCTCACCAGAAGCCTGGTGGGAAATCTTGGGCGGCACCGACGGACCTTCGGAGTTGAGCAGCAGCAGCGTGCTCTCGGACAGCAGCGGGCGGCCTCGCGTGGCGCGCAGGTCGTTGAGCAGTGGCAGGAGCACCAGCGGCAGGTCACGCCCGCCACCCAGGATGCGATCCACGTACGCGGGAAGCTGGACGGCTGCGCGCATGAGGGCATCGATACCCTCCTCGTGGGCTGCGGCATCCTCCCGCCTCAGGCTGGCAAGGAAACGGCAGGTCTGCTCCATTTCCTCGGCCAGCAGGCTCGCGCCGTAAGTCTGCGTAAGCTGCAGAACGCCCCGCGCGGTATGCAGCAGCGCCGCGCAGCGCTCGAGATGCGCAGTACCCTCTCCGTCGGCGAACTGCTCCAGCGCGGCCCGCGCCTCACCCAGGGTGACGGCCAGCTCGTCGTTGACGATCTCCAGCGGCTGGGCCATCAGCTCACTCATCGCGCAGGACTTCAGGCGCTCTTCTGCTGGCCGGACAGCAGGGTCACGGTCGCGCTGGCAGGGCCCGGATCAGCCGGGTCGACTGTCTGGGTGCGCGGCGACACCCCGGGCAGCCGGAAACCGGAGACTGATCGGCGAAGCTGTGTCGCCAGCTCCGACAGCTTGCTGATGGAGCTCATCGTCGCGGCCGTTCCGGCGGCGGTCTCCGAGTTGATCTCCTGCAGCACATCCATGCTGCGCGTGACGGCTGCCGCGGCCTTGCCCTGCTCACGCGCCGAGCTCGAGATGTTCTGGACCAGGGTGGCGATCTGGTTCGACACCTGCTCGATTTCCTCGAGCGCCGCGCCGGCGTTCTCGGCCAGCAGCGCACCGCCGACGACATCTGTCGTGCTGCGCTCCATCGACTCTATGGCCTCGTTGGTGTCAGCCTGGATGGTGCGGACCAGGACCTCGATCTGGCGAGTGGCGTGCGCTGAACGCTCTGCCAGGCGCTGGACCTCGTCAGCCACCACGGCAAAGCCGCGGCCGGCTTCTCCCGCCATCGACGCCTGGATCGCGGCATTGAGTGCGAGGATGTTGGTCTGGTCGGCGATATCGTTGATCAGCTCAACAATGTTGCCGATCTCCTGCGAGCTCTCACCGAGGCGCTTGATCCGCTTCGACGTGTCCTGGATGGTCTCTCGAATGGCATTCATGCCCTCGATTGTTCGCCGCACCGCATCGCCACCCTTGTGGGCAATGTCGACCGAGTGACGCGCGACGTCGGAGGAGCGCTCTGCGTTGCCGGAGACCTCCTCGATCGAGGCCGCCATGCGCGCGATCGCACGCGAGGCAGACTCGATCTGGTTCGACTGCGCATCGCTGGCCGCGGCCAGCTGCTGGGCCGTACCCTCTGTCTGCTTGGTGGCCGAATCGACCAGGATCGCGCTCTCGTTGATGGTCGTGACCAGCTCGCGCAGGGCTTCGATCGCGTAGTTGATCGCATCGGCGATCGCACCGGTGATGTCCTCGGTGACGGTCGCATGCACTGTCAGGTCACCGTCGGCCAGGCTGCTCATCTCGTCCAGCAGAGTCAGGATCGCCTGCTGGTTGCGCTCGCTCTCGCGGGTCTGGCGCAGGCGCTCGGCCTGGTCGTCCGCGGCCTGGCGCCAGATCCAGCCGATCACCAGCAGCACCATGACCGCGAGCGCAAGCGTAACCGCGGCCGCCCCCCCCGGCAGCCCGGCCAGCGGCGCCGTGGGGCCTGCCAGGACGAGACCCAGGGCGGCCAGAAGCAGCACGAGCAAGGTCAGGCCCAGTGCGGGCAGCCATTTCACACCAGCAGTCTTGTCTGTCATCTTCACGTGTCTCCCGGACAGTGAGGCAGGCGCAGCCTAGTCAGCCGCCGCCAGCTGGAATTCGGGGCTCGCGGCCAGCGCCGACAGGCTGAATACCGGCCAGT
Organism: Chromatiales bacterium; assembly: GCA_020831895.1. Classification (GTDB taxonomy): domain Bacteria; phylum Pseudomonadota; class Gammaproteobacteria; order Steroidobacterales; genus JAFIFS01. The sequence continues at coordinate 44,799 of JAFIFS010000033.1, read as the reverse complement.
CTTCGCCCCCGTGGCAGTAGAAGTCGACCAGGTAACGCTCACAGCGCAGCGCCGTATCAGGCCATTCACCCGTCACCCGCTCCCGGGACACGAACCGCCGAAAGCCGTAGACCTCGTCCACCAGCAGCCCGGCAGGAAAATCCCCGGCCGCGCTGACAATGATGCGGGCCTGCCGGGCCACGGTGGTCGGTCCTGCTCCGAGGAATTCCTTCAGGTCCATGACCGGCAGCAGCTGGCCGCGTACGTTCGCCAGGCCACGGACCCAGCTTTGCGCGCCGGGTACCCTAGTGATCGCGGAGGGGGGAAGCAGGACCTCACGGACCTCATCGCGACGTACCAGCAGGCGGTCCCCGCCGACACGCAGACCGATGCCGACAAGCTCGGCGCCATCGATCTGGCCGGATTCACCGCCGAGACGCGCCGCGTTGCCCCGTTTCTCCAGCGCCAGCAGCAGCGCGAAGGGGTCGTTGCATAGCGCCCTCAGGGCACCAGGACTGCCCGTCACGGCAGGGTTCATCCGAGACTGGCCTCGACGGCATCAAGCAGCTCGCGGTCACCGACCGGCTTCATCAGGTAACGGACCGCACCCTGGCGCAGGCCCCAGATCCGGTCGATTTCCTGATTCTTGGCCGTGATCATGACGACCGGTATCGAAGCCGTGGCCGGATTCTGGGCCAGGCGACGTGTGGCCTGGTAACCATTCATGCCAGGCATGACGATGTCCATCAGGATCACATCCGGACGCTGGCGCTCGGCAAGGCTTATGGCCTCGGCGCCGTCGCTGGCCAGCAGCGTTTCAAAACCATGCCCGCCGAGCAGCTTCGCCATGACGTGCTGCTCGGTCGGTGAATCGTCGACTATCAGCACTACGGCCATCTCGACAGCCCCCGGAGCTCAGCGTGCAACCTGGCGCGTGATGGCGCCAAGCAGTTCGTCCTTGGTGAACGGTTTCGTCAGGTAATGCTCCGAACCCACGATGCGGCCCCTCGCGCGGTCGAACAGACCGTCCTTGCTGGACAGCATGATCACGGGCGTGTCCCGGAAGTTGCGGTTGTGCTTGATCAGGGAACAGGTCTGGTAGCCATCGAGGCGCGGCATCATGATGTCGACGAAGATGATGTCCGGGCGGTGATCGGCGACCTTCGACAAGGCATCGAAGCCATCGACTGCCGTGAACACAGTACAGCCCTCGCGGGACAGTAGGGTCTCCGCGGTCCGGCGTATCGTCTTGCTGTCATCGATGACAAGCACCTTCAGCCCGTTCAGGTCGGCGGCGGGCGTTTCGTTCACGGACATCTCCGCGTTGGCATGATTCAAAGGTGACTTTTACCATAACCGGCGTCTGACGACCGCCGGCTGGCGCTACTTGAAGACCCCATCCCTGCTGTTGTGCCGGCCCCTGCGCAACGGCCGGATCATAACCTGCCGGCAGGTGATATTTCAGCAGCCATCCCCCAGAATTGCGACGAGTGTCGGACAGGGCAGACGGTGCCCGCGAGGAGAACACGCAGATGAGGCAGATCAGGCTTGGCGTGGTGATGGATCCGGTCGGGCAGATTGCCCCGGCGAAAGACAGCACCCTGGCAATGCTGCTGGAGGCCCAGGCCCGCGGCTGGGATATTCGCTACTTCGAGCAAGCCGACCTCTCGCTGCGTGACGGCCAGCCTGAGGGCAATGGCCGCCGGATCAAGGTGACCGACAGCACCAGCAGCTGGTACACGCTGGGTGAACCGGAAACTGTGCACCTCGGCGAGCTTGACCTGCTCCTGATGCGCAAGGACCCCCCTTTCGACACCGAATATATCTATACCACCTATATCCTAGAGCGGGCCGAGCAGTCGGGCGTGCTCGTGGTCAACCGGCCGGCCAGCCTTCGCGACATCAACGAAAAGGCGTTCACTGCCTGGTTTGCCCATTGCTGCCCCCCGACGCTGATTGCGCGCTCGATGCATGAACTGCGCCGTTTCATCGCCGAGCAGGGTACCGTCGTCGTGAAGCCGCTGCACGGCATGGGCGGGCGATCCATCTTCGTGGTCGGACCAGGGGACAACAATACCAACGTGATCCTCGAGACGATGACGGAGTATGGGACCCGCCACGTGATCGCCCAGCGCTTCATTCCCGAGATCCGCCAGGGAGACAAGCGCATCATCCTGGTGGATGGGGAGCCTGTAGGACGCGCGCTGGCCCGGATACCGCCCCCCGACGACAACCGGGGCAACCTCGTCATGGGGGCACAGCCCGAGGTTCGCGAGCTGACCGACCGGGACCGGTGGATCTGCGCCCAGGTAGGCCCGGTGCTGCGCGAGCGGGGCGTGCTGTTCGCTGGCCTCGATGTCATCGGTGACTACCTGACGGAAATCAACGTCACGAGTCCGACCGGCATCCGCGAACTGGCCAAGCTGGGCGGACTCGACATTGCCCGCGAGCTGGCCGATGTCCTCGAGGCGCGCCTGCACAGTCCCGCCTGAGGAGCCTGAGGGCGGCCAGCGTACAGCAGGATGACGGGCTGCTGCTGCTCAGCCGTAGCGGGGAAACCGGGCAGCGGCGTGGCAGCTTCCTGCCGCCGCACTGGGGGCCAGCAGGATGCGGCCCGGCCAAACCGCCGGGGAAACTGTGACCCATGCCCGCGCGCGGAAGCCCTTGCAGGTATAATCGGCGTTTCTGGACCCCACTGGCGCGGCGGGTTCGGGCGCAAGAAGCAAGGCGGACCTCCTGCATGTCAGCAGCATCACCGGCCCCACCCACCTGGTCGCCTGGCGCGGCTAGGGATCGGCTTTCCTCGACACTCTTTGTTGCCGCACTGCTGCATGGCGTGGTGATCCTCGGAATCACCTTCAGCGCCGGACCTGAGCGTGGTCAGGCACCTCTGTCGCTGGATGTCGTGCTGGTCACCGGAGAACCCCGGGAGGCACCGGACCCGGACGCTGCTCTGCTGGCGCAGCAGTCCACTTCAGGCACGGAAACCGTCGAGCATGACCGGGGGCGCATGCCGGCCTGGGCAGGCCAGGACGGCCCCGTGGGCCTGCCCACAGACGGGATGAACCCAGGGGAACGGGCCGGATCGGACGTCGAGACTCCCTCGAACCCGATGGTATCGACCACGGACAGCAGCCTCAGGATCGCTGCGGCGGCCGAGGCTGGGGACAACCGGGACATAGCCCGCAACCTGCCGGGCGAGTCCAGCATGCTGGCTGGAGACATCAATGACGCGCAGCAGCTGTTCGAGACGGAACTGCGCGAGATCGAGGTCAGCGCGAACACCCGGGAGTCGCGAATAGCCCCCTACCTCGCCGGCTGGAAGCGGCGCGTCGAGCAGTTCGGCACCCTGAACTACCCAAACCTGGGTCATTCCGGCCAGGCACAGGCCAACCCGGTACTGGAGGTCGCTATCAGCGCATCCGGCGAGTTGCGCGAAGTGCGCCTGCGCCGCTCCTCCGGAAGACCGGAGCTCGACCAGGCGGCCATCGGCATCCTCAGGGCTGCAGCACCCTTCCCACCCTTTCCGGAGGAGCTTCGCAGCGAGTACGACGTGCTGCGCTTCGCGTACGAGTGGCGGTTCACCGGTGGCGCAACCCCCCTGCGCACGGCTGCAGGACCGGTGCCGTCGAGCCAGCGATGAGTGACCACACCTCTCTGACGGGACACCTGCTGATCGCCATGCCGAGCATGCAGGACCCCAACTTTCACCAGACCGTGACCTTCATCTGCGAGCATAGCCCTCAGGGTGCGCTGGGTATCGTCATCAACCGGCCAATGGACCTCGAACTCGGGTCGCTTCTCGAACAGCTCTCCCTGTCCTCGCCGGACAACCAGCGGGCACGACAGCCCGTACTGGCAGGCGGCCCCGTGCAGCAGGAGCGAGGTTTCGTGCTGCATGAAGCCGGCACCCAATACGAGGCGACGGTGAACATCGACGACCGATTGGCGGTGACAACATCGCGGGACATACTGGCCGCACTGGCCAGCGGCGAGGGACCGGGACAGGCCATTGTCGCGCTGGGCTATGCGGGATGGGCAGCAGGCCAGCTCGAACTGGAGCTCAGCGCCAATGCGTGGCTCAGCGTGCCTGCCACGAGCGCTCTGCTTTTCGACACACCCTTCCAGGAGCGCTGGACCGCCGCCGCGAGGCTGCTCGGCATCGAGCTCAGCCAGCTTAGCCCGGAGGCGGGCCACGCATGACGACGGCGGGCAGCACGGGGCGCCCTGTCCGCAGCGTGCTGGCTTTCGATTTCGGGCTGCGGCGCATCGGTGTCGCCCAGGCTGATGCAAGGGTCAGCATGGCTAACCCGGTCACCACCCTGGGTGCAAAGGCCGGGGCACCAGACTGGGGCCAGCTCGATGTGCTGGTCAAGGAATGGGGCCCTGACGCGCTCGTGGTCGGCGTGCCCTGCGAGCCGGACGGCAGCCACGGCCCGGGCAGCCAGCCAGCGCTGGCCTTTTCACGCCTGCTGGGTGCACGGTATCCGCTCAGCGTAATGCTGGTCGATGAGCGGCTGACTTCGCATGCGGCCGAGGATATGCTGCGCAGCGCAAGACAGAGCGGCCTGCGCAGGCGCAGGGTGCGCAAGGAGGATATCGACAGCCTGTCTGCCCGGCTGATTGCCGAGGCATGGCTTGAGTCGGTCCAGCGCGAGGGCCTCCAGCCAGAGGAAGGCAGCCAGTGAACGAGAACAGCCCGGAGATCTTCCTCGAGGACGGAAAGATTCTCTCGCAGCAATGCTGGCCAGGCAGCCAGTACGTGCTGCGTATCGAGGCGCCATCATGCGCCAGGCATGCCCGGCCCGGCAGCTTCATACACCTGCAGTGTGACCCCGAGATTCCGATGCGCCGCCCCCTGTCCATCATGCGCAGCAGCCCTGACGAGGGCTGGGTGGAGGTCCTGTACAAGGTCATGGGCCCGGGGCTGGCCGCGCTGGCGCGAACCCCTGCCGGCTCGACGCGTTCCGTGCTTGGCCCCATCGGCAACGGCTTCACGCCGGATCCCGGGCGTCCGACCGTGCTGCTCGTGGGCGGCGGCGTCGGGATCCCGCCCGTGGTGTTTCTTGCCGAGAGCATGGCGCGCGAACCGGGCTGGCAACCTCTGGCACTGCTGGGCTCGGAGCTGCCTTTTCCCTTCGATCTCGCGCCGCATGCCCGACCTATACCCGGGCTCGACCAAGGCCCGGCGGCAGGCATGATGACCCTGGAGCAGCTTGGGGTACCCTCGCGCCTCGCGAGTCGTGCGGGCCTCGCAGGGAGCCATGCGGGCTTCGTCACGGAGCTGGCCGAAAAGTGGCTGCGGAACAGGCCGACCCGCGAGGATTGCGCGATCTACGCCTGCGGCCCCGAACCAATGCTGGAGGCTACTGCCGCGCTCGCGGCCCGGCACGATGTGCCCGCGCAACTCTGCCTGGAAGAATACATGGCCTGTGCCGTGGGTGGCTGCGCCGGCTGCGCAGTAGCCGTGGTCGAGAACGGCAGGACCGAGATGCGCCGGGTATGCGTCGATGGCCCCGTGTTTCCCGCCAGAGCCATCTACCCCGGGGCCGGGCTGGGGGTCCCAGCATAGCGGAGCCCCGACGGTCAGCCGAAGTGGATCTGCGCCTCGAGGTTGCTGCGCGAGTCAGCGTTGGCGAGCGCCTCCTCCATCGAGATCTTGCCGTCCCGGTGCAGTCGCAGGAGGGCCTGGTCGAAGGTCTGCATGCCGGCCTCGGAGCTTTCGCGGAAAGACTCCTTCACCTTGCTGATATCCCCGGTCTGGATCAGCTCGGCGATTCGCGGGGTATTGAGCATGATCTCCACCGCCGCCACGCGCTGGCCGTTCAGTGACCGAACCAGACGCTGCGAGATGATCGCGCGCAGATACTGCGACAGGTCCATGTAGATCTGCGCGTGCTGGTCTTCCGGAAACAGGTTGATCACCCGGTCCAGGGTCTCGGGTGCATTGTTCGAGTGCAGAGTCGCTATGGCGAGGTGACCGGTACCAGCCAGGTCGATCGCTGCCTGCATCGTCTCTCGGTCCCTGATCTCGCCGATCAGGATGACGTCAGGCGCCTCACGCATCGCGCTCTTGAGCGCGCGCTGGTAAGACTTCGTGTCTATTCCGATCTCGCGCTGGTTGACGATCGACTTCTTGTTCGAGTGCAGGAACTCGATCGGGTCTTCGATCGTGATGATATGTGAGGACGTCTTCTCGTTCCTGTAGTTGATCATGCCGGCGAGCGTGGTGGACTTGCCGGAACCGGTGGCTCCGACCATAAGCAGGAGCCCGCGCCTGAACATCACGAGCTCCTTCAGCAGGGGCGGCATGCCGAGCTGGTCAAGATCAGGCATCTGCGCACTGATATGACGCATCACCAGTGCTACGTTCCCTCGCTGGTGGAAGATATTCACCCGGAACCTGCCGATACCGGCCTTGGAGACCGCGAAGTCGATCTCGAGTTCGCGGTTGAACTCCTCGAGCTGCTCCTCGTTCATCAGCTCGGTCGCCGCCTGCCAGACCATCTTGGGCGTCAGTTCCAACTTGTTGACCGGTATGATCTTGCCGTCGATCTTGATCTTCACCGGCGCAAAGCAGGTCATGAACAGGTCCGAAGCCCGCTTCTCGACCATCAGGTTGAACAAGGGCTGAACGTTCATCGCCTAACCCTGTCCCACATGCCCAAACTCCAGCTGATCGTCATCGTCCAGTATGCTCAGGCCATCCCCCGGTACCGCCCCCATGGCGTCATTGCGCTTGCTTTCCAGCTTGATGCGCAAGCGCAGCTCGTTCTTGGAGTCCGCGTTGCGCATGGCATCCTCGAAGGAAATCTTGCCCTTCTCGAAGAGCGAGAAAAGGTCCTGATCGAAGGTCTGCATGCCAAGCCGGGTCGACTTGGCCATGATTTCCTTGATGCGATGGATGTCTCCCTTGAAGATCAGGTCCGCGATCAGGGGCGAATGCAGCATGATCTCCATGGCGGCGATCCTTCCGGCACCGTCCCGGCGCGGGATAAGTCGCTGGGAAATCATTGCGCGGAGGTTCAGCGAGAGGTCCATCAGCAGCTGGCCGCGCTTCTCTTCGGGGAAGAAGTTGATGATCCGGTCCAGCGCCTGGTTCGCGCTGTTCGCATGAAGCGTGGCCAGGCAAAGGTGGCCTGTCTCAGAGAACTGGATTGCGTATTCCATCGTCTCGCGGTCGCGGATCTCGCCAATCATGATCACGTCGGGCGCCTGGCGCAGCGTGTTCTTGAGCGCCGCATGCCATGACTCCGTGTCGACGCCCACCTCGCGGTGTGTCACCACGCAGCGACCATGGGGATGAACGAACTCCACGGGGTCCTCGATCGTCATGATGTGGCCGCGCGAATTGAGGTTCCGGTGGTTCAGCATGGCGGCCAGGGTCGTGGATTTTCCGGAGCCGGTAGCGCCCACGACGATGGCCAGGCCTCGCTTCGTCATCGTGACATCCTGCAGAACGGCTGGAAGATCGAGATCTTCGAGCGTAGGAATCCGCGTGATGATCCTGCGCAGCACGGCACCCACGTGCCCCTGCTGAACGAAGGCGCTGACGCGGAAACGCCCTATACCCTGCGGACTGATCGCGAAATTGCTCTCCTTCGTCGCGTCGAACTCGCGGGACTGGCGGTCGTTCATGATCGACCGGATCATGATTGCGCTCTGGTCCGGCGTCAGGGGCTGCTCGGCCGCCCGGTGGATCTGCCCGTCCACCTTGATCGCGGGCGGAAACCCGGCAGTGACAAACAGGTCAGAACCGTTCTTCTCGACCATCTTCCTGAGCAGCCCCTGCATGAGCCGCGTTGCCTGGTCTCTTTCCATCTGCCGCTCCCGCCGGGTATCGGCCGGCTCAGAAACTGTCCTTGTTGGCTGCCTTGAAGCGCGCCTCTTCCTTGCTGATGACACCCTTGGCCAGCAGCTCCTGCAGACACTGGTCGAGCGTCTGCATGCCGGCCCCCTGGCCGGTCTGGATCGCGGAGTACATCTGCGCGATCTTGCCCTCGCGAATCAGGTTGCGGATAGCCGGGGTGCCTATCATGATCTCGTGGGCCGCGACGCGCCCTCCGCCGATCCGCTTGAGAAGGGTCTGGGAAATCACCGCACGCAGGGACTCCGACAGCATCGACCGGACCATTTCCTTCTCGTTGGCCGGAAACACGTCGACCACGCGATCTATGGTCTTTGCGGCAGAGCTGGTATGCAGCGTGCCAAACACGAGGTGACCGGTTTCGGCGGCCGTCAGCGCGAGGCGGATCGTTTCAAGGTCGCGCATCTCGCCCACCAGAACGATATCCGGATCTTCGCGCAGCGCCGAACGCAGCGCCTCGCTGAAGCCGAGGGTATCTCGCCGCACCTCGCGCTGGTTTATCAGCGAGCGCTTGCTCTCGTGGACGAACTCGATCGGATCCTCGATCGTGATGATGTGGTCCGGCTTGTTGTTGTTGATGTAGTCGATCATTGCCGCCAGCGTCGTGGACTTGCCGGAGCCTGTGGGCCCGGTTACAAGCACGATCCCGCGCGGATACATGGAAATGTCCTTGAAGATCCCCGGGGCACGGAGCTCCTCAAGCGACAGGATCTCGGAGGGAATGGTGCGGAATACCGCACCGGCACCGCGGTTCTGGTTGAAGGCATTGACGCGGAATCGCGCCAGCTTCGGGATTTCGAACGAGAAGTCGGTCTCGAGGTAGTCCTCGTAGTCCTTCCTCTGCTTGTCGTTCATGATGTCGTATATCATGCTATGCACTTCCTTATGCGAAAGCGCCGGCATGTTGATGCGCTTGACATCGCCGTCCACACGGATCATGGGCGGAACGCCCGCCGACAAGTGCAGGTCGGAAGCGTTGTTCTTCACGGCGAAGCCGAGCAGCTGCGCAATGTCTACGGCCATCTTGATCCCCAGGTCAGCCAGGCGCTGCGGTCAGTCGGGGGCACGCGCCGCCCGGTCATTCCCATCCGCTGAACATAGTATCGGGGCATCCCCGGAGCCGTCGTGACCGGTATCACGGAACACCTGCGGGATTTGCGTGTGCGAATCGACACGGCGGCCCGCCGGGCCGGGCGGAATCCGGCGGAGATCGGCCTGCTGGCAGTCAGCAAGGGCCAGCCGGCAGCCGCGATCCGCGCCGGGCTGGAAGCCGGGCTCCGCGATTTCGGCGAGAGCTACGTGCAGGAGGCGCTGCCCAAGATCGCCGAGATCGATGACCCGCGTATACGCTGGCATTTCACCGGCACCCTGCAGGCGAACAAGACGCGGGTGGTTGCAGAGCGGTTTTCCTGCGTGCTGACCGTGACCAGCGCAAGGCTTGCGCAGCGCCTCAGCGATGGCCGGCCCTTCCATGCCGGGCCGCTGGATGTCCTGCTGCAGCTGGCGCCCGCAGGCGTACACGACCGGCCAGGGGTGTACGAGGATTCCATCCTGGAACTGGCAGGGACGGTTGGCCACTTGCCACGACTGCGCCTGAGAGGACTGATGCTGGTTCCGCTGCCGGGACTTGAGCCCGGGACGCTGGCCAGCGAGTATGCGCGTGCGGCCCGCGTCTACGGGCAGATGGTCGCGGCGGGGCATTCGGTCGATATGCTTTCGCTGGGCATGTCGGAAGACCTCGAGGCCGCAGTGACGGCAGGCAGCACGCAGCTGCGCATTGGCACGGCCCTGTTCGGAACGCGTGCAGGAAAAGATATCGGATGACTGAGGAATTGCAGATCACGGGGTTCATTGGCGGGGGCAACATGGCCGGCGCCATGATCAGGGGCCTGCTCGCCGCAGGGCGGCCGGCCAGCTCCATCGTCGTCGCTGAACCCCTGGCGGAACAGCGCGAGCGCCTGCAGGCGCTTGATTCGGGACTGTGCGTCACTGCCGACAACCTCGAGGCTGCGACCCGGGCGGGCATGCTGGTGCTGGCAGTCAAGCCCCAGCTGCTCGATGACGTGCTGGTGCCGCTGGCCGCAGCTGACCGTCCAGCCGGTCAGCTGGTTGTCTCGGTCGCAGCCGGGATCACCCTCGGCCGGCTTGCCCGGCACCTGGGAAGAGATATGGCCATTGTGCGCGTGATGCCGAACCAGCCCGCGCTGGTCGGTGCCGGAGTCTCGGCCCTGTGCGCCTCGCCGGGCACCAGCACCGCGCAGCGGCGGGAGGTCGAGGCACTGGCCTCAGCCATGGGCACAGCCATCTGGCTCGATGACGAGACACAGATGGATGCCGTCACCGCGATCTCGGGCAGTGGTCCCGCGTATTTCTACCTGCTGATCGAGATGCTGGAACAGGCTGGCACCGAGCTGGGCCTGCCGGCGCCACTGGCACGTCAGCTCGCCGTCGGCACGGCGCTGGGTGCGGGCCAGGCCGCGGCAAGCCTGAAGCTGCCGCCAGACGCTCTGCGGGCCAGCGTGACCTCGCCGGGCGGGACCACAGCAGCCGCGCTCGAGGTCCTGGAAAGCCGGGGCGTACGGTCGGCGTTTGCCGCCGCTTTGCGCGCCGCACGCGACCGCTCACTGGCGCTTGGCCGCAGCGACTGAACTCCGGAGCCCCGACGATGCAGAATGCCTTCCTGTTCATCATCACCGCCGTCTTCCAGCTTTATGCACTCACCTTCCTGCTTCGGCTGCTGCTGCAGTGGGCGCGCGTCGATGCGCGCAACCCATTCTGCCAGTTCATCCTGCGCGTGACTAACCCGCTGGTCCTGCCGCTACGACGCTACATGCCGGCGGTCGGGCCGCTCGACAGCGCAACGCTCGTCGTTCTGCTGGCACTGCAGATGCTGTTCAGCTTCGCCCTCGTCAAGATGCTCTGTTTGGCCGACCCGGGGCTGCTCCAGCTGCTGGCGCTGGCCGTGCTCAGGACCGCGCGGCTGCTGCTTCAACTCTGGTTCTTCGCCATCCTGATCTTCGTGATCCTGAGCTGGGTCAGCCCTGGGAACTACAGTCCTGCCGCGGTACTCGTCGAGGCCATTGCGGCGCCGCTGCTGGCACCGCTGCGCCGCTTCATTCCACCGGTGGGCGGGCTCGACCTCTCGCCGCTGGTCGCCCTGATTGGCCTGCAGGCCCTGATGATGCTGCTGCCGGCGCAGCAGGTCGTCGCCCCGCTCCTGTGCAGGGGCGGCGGACAGTGGCTGATCTGAGCGGCAGCAGACAAAGCGGATGCGCTGGTCTATAGTGGAATCGCACTCTGGCTGCGGAGGGCCTGCCATGCATCAGCGTGCGAGACTCCTTTCCACCATACTTCTCGGCATTGCCCTGGCTGCGGGCTGCAGCCCGGAACCCCCGGAGCCCCGTGAGACACGACCCGCAGCGGAGCCGGAGACGGCCACCTCGCGCGATTTCGGCGACTACATCCTTTATTTCAACGCCCTGCGCACTGATCAGCTCACGCCCGAAATCGCACGTCAGCACAACATCGTCCGCAGCAGCAACCGCGTGCTGCTCAATGTATCCATCGTCAGAAAGAAGGAAGGCTCACTGGGCGTCCCCGTATCGGGCAGCGTCAGCGCGCAGGCCGTCAACCTCACGGGCCAGCTCAAGAACATGACGATACGCGAGGTCACCGAGGGGGATGCCGTGTACTACATCGGCGATGTCGGCATCGGCAAGGAGGAGACGCTGGTGTTTACCGTCGATGCAACACCGATCAACGAGACCAGCCGCTTCTCGGTACGCTTCGTCAGGACCTTCTACTCGGACTGATCGCCCGCGAGTTCACCCTGGACCTTGTCGCGCAGGCGAAGCACGTCGCGCCGGTCCACATAAAGCAGTTCGGCCAGCTTGCTGACCAGGTGGTCCTCCAGCCTGTCCAGCTCACGGTCGGCCAGCGCGACACGCCAGAGCATTTCGATGATCATCAGCTTCTCTGCATGAGCCAGCCGCCTGTGCAGGGGGGCTGTGAAGTCGCGCAGCGAAACTGACTGGTCGACGGCCGCCTCGGCCTCCTGGACGAGCGCTGCAGCCTGTGGGTCGCTGAGGCGGAAATAGTCGGCCAGCAGACGGCGCTTGGCCCGCGCCTGGCTCTCGTGGCGGGACATGTCGGCACGCGCGATTTCCACCAGCAGGGCGGCCACCGCAAGCTGTATCGACTCGCCAGGCAACTGCTCCACAGCCCGGTCCTGCGGGCCCAGCAGGACGCGCTTCAGCCGGTCAAGCATCCTGCACCCCACTGTCGAAATGATCGACGACGATATCGCGCAGACGGGTCAACTGGCCATGGAAGAAATGGCCGACACCGTCAGGCTCGGACAGGGCTGGCGCAAGACCCCGCTTGGAGAGCCAGGCTTTCTGCTCAGCATGGGGCACAATCTCATCGTCCCTGCCCTGCACCAGCAGCCAGCGGGCGGAAGGTGGGTGCGGCATGGCCCGGACGTCCAGCAGGCGCGGCGGAGGTGCCACCGTGACCAGCCAGTCGGCGCCGGCAGTGTCTGAAGCGCGCAGCGCCATGGCAGCACCAAAGGAAAAACCGGCGAGGGCGAGGGGCAGCCCGGGAAAACGCTGGCGCATGAAGCGGCAGGCTGCGAGCACATCGAGGGTCTCGCCGGTTCCGCGGTCCCACTCCCCGGCACTCTGCCCGACACCGCGGAAATTGAAACGAAGCGTCGCGGCGCCCAGCGACTGCAGCGCGCGGCACAGGGTATGCACGACCTTGTTCTGCATCGTGCCCTGCTGCAGCGGATGCGGATGACAGACCACCGCAATGCGCCGGGGGCAGCCGGCAGCGGGCTGCTCAAGCAGGGCCTCCAGGGGCCCCGCCGGTCCCTCAACGCTCAGTCGGGAGCTGGACGCTCGCGCATTCACCCGGCCGTGCCGGTCCGGGTCAGCAGCACGCGATTCAGGCGGGCGACAAACTGCGCCGGGTCGACCAGGTCACCGCCATCAGCCAGCGTGGCCTGGTCCAGAAGCAGCTCGGCCAGATCGGCAAACCGGGCTTCGTCCTGCTCCGAGGCCAGCTGCTGGATCAGCGCGTGGCCTGGATTCACCTCCAGCACAGGCCTGACGGGCGGGAGCGCCTGTCCGCTGGCGGCCATCATCCGGCGCAGCTGACGGCCGAGATCATGCTCACCCAGCGCGAGGCAGGCGGGCGACTCGGTGAGCCGGGGGGTCGTACGTACCGTCTCGACACGCTCGCCGTACTGGGCCTTCAGGCGGTCCAACAGGCCCTCGGGCGGAGTCGCCCCGGCACCGTCATCGCTCTTGTCCTCCCCTGCCGGGCCAAGGTCGAGCTCGCCACGGCGCACGTCCCGGAACTCCACATTGTCGTAAGACTGCAGGTGACCGACCAGCCACTCGTCGATCTGATCATGCAGCAGCAGAACCTCGATGCCGGCCTTCCGGAACGCCTCGAGGTGGGGGCTTGACCGGGCGCCCGCCAGTGAGTCGGCAGCCAGGTACCAGATGCATTCCTGACCCTCTGGCCTTGCGGCCAGGTAGTCCCGCAACGAGCGCGTCTCCTCGTCGGAGGCGGTGGACGAGAAACGCAGCAGGCCCGCTATCTTCTCGCGGTTGCCCGGATCCTCGGCGGGCCCCTCCTTGATCACGCGTCCGAACTCGTGCCAGAACACCTGGTAGCGCTCAGGCTCGTCCACGGCCAGCCTTTCGAGCATGTCGAGGACGCGCCGGGTGAGCGCACCGCGGATCGTGTCCACGAGCGGATCCTGCTGCAGAAGTTCACGCGAGACATTGAGCGTAAGGTCCCCCGAGTCCAGGATTCCGCGCACGAATCGCAGGTAGAGAGGAAGGAACTGGTCGACGTGATCCATGATGAACACGCGGCGCACGTAAAGCTTCAGGCCCCGCGAGGCGTTACGGCTCCAGAGGTCCCAGGGGGCGCATGCCGGGATGTAGAGCAGGCTCGTATACTCTCGCCTGCCCTCTACCCTGTTGTGGCTCCAGCACAGCGGATCCTCGAAATCGTGGGCAATGTGGCGATAGAAGCCGCGGTATTCATCGTCGGCGATCTCGCTGCGGGGGCGTGTCCACAGCGCCTGCGCCTCGTTGACGGTCTCCGGTTCCTCACCGGGCGCGGAAGCCAGCCGCACCGGAAAAGCGATGTGGTCGGAATACTTCCGGATCAGGCTGCGGACCCGTTCCGGCTCGGCGAACTCGGCGGCATCCTCACGCAGGTGCAGCGTCACCCGGGTACCACGCCCGGGAACGACTGCGGGCGCGACCGTGAACTCGCCCTGGCCATCGGAGGACCAGAGGACGCCCTGCTCGGCCGGAAGTCCGGCGCGCCGGCTCAGCACCTCGACGCGGTCGGCCACGATGAACGAGGAGTAGAAACCGACCCCGAACTGACCGATCAGGTTCGCATCCTTTTTCTGCTCCCCTGAGAGGCGCTGCAGGAACTCGCCAGTACCCGACCGGGCTATGGTGCCAAGCTGGCGCACTGCCTCCTCGCGCGACATGCCGATGCCGTTGTCGCAGACCGTGATGCTGCGCCCCCCGGCATCCACCTCCACGGTGATGCGCAGCTCACCATCCCCGTCGAGAAGCGCGGGCTCGCTCACGGCCTCGAAGCGCAGCCGGTCAGCTGCATCGGAGGCATTCGACACGAGCTCGCGCAGGAAGATCTCGCGATTGCTGTAGAGCGAGTGAATCATCAGGTGAAGCAATTGCTTCACCTCGGCCTCGAACCCGCGGGTCTCCCCTGCAGCTGGCGCCGCAGCCTGGCCGGTGTTCTCCATGCGCTGTCCCCTGCTCCGGCCAAAAGCCGGCAAAAACCCCAAGTCTAGCAGGCGAGCTTCGGCCTGCCCGCCACGGGGCTTCTGATGGGGCCAGCGTGCGCTTTTTTCAAGCCCTTCGTCCGCGGATCACGCGCAGGCGTGGCTTCCGCCGGCCGGGGGCTGTACTGCCAGCTGACCGGCGGGCGCCATCCAGGGCCTGCGCTATCCAGTCCCGGCGCCAGCGCGTGTCCTCGTTGCTGAAGTCCCGCTCTGCGACTGGCCTGGGAACTGCAAGCGAGGAATCCCTCAGGGCGAGATTCAGGTCCGGATCACAGCCAGCAGGGTCCTTCGTGCTGGTCACGCCTTCCTCGCGGCGTTCGCTGCTCATACGCGCTCCGACTGCACGCCCGTCACCGGGCTGATACCCGCCGTTCCCTGGCAGGCTATTCTTCAGGCTTCCAGTCGCGCCGGACCTTCTCGGCCCAGCTCCGGTATCCTTTCCAGGTGTAGAGTGCGGGGTTGGCGCCACTCCGGCGCGTCGCGGGGGCATCGACCCGGTCGAGCCAGCGACGGTAGGCGTCCCACCCCCGCAGCTCCCGGGCATCGACCGGCAGGCGCTTGCTGGCACCGCCCGCCAGCGCCCCACGATAGCCGGCCGAAGTCGCGGGCCCGTCGATCGGGGCGGCGTCCCCGTCGACGGGGCGTTCCTTGTTGTCGGCCATCCGGGATACTCCCGACTGTTCCTGCGTCGGTGCATTCTCTGCGCGGCCCGGGACAGGCGCGAGGAACTGCATCACAGCACTTCGTCAGCCGCGCCGCCCAGGCCCGGCCTGAATGCCGCAAGTTGCGGCAGTTCACACGATAACGCGATAGCAGGGCTGGTAGGCGCGGCCGGAAAGACTCATCCGTTGCTCCCGGACAAAGGCCTGCAGAACGTGGTCGATTTCGCCCATCAGCTCGGCCTCGCCGCGGATCTGGAACGGACCGCGGGCCTCTATCGCCTGCTGGCCCTCGACCCGGATGTTGCCACTGACGATGCCGGAGAACACCCGGCGAAGATTGGCGGCCAGCTCATGGCGGGGCAGGTCACGGGTGAGCGCCAGCTGCTCCATGGACTCATGGGTGGCCACGAACGGCTGCTGGAACACCGATTCGACGCGCAAGCGCCAGTTGAAGAAGTAGGCATCGGAATGTTCCCGCCGGAACCGCCGCACGCTGGCGCAGGCCCCGGCGACGTCGGCCGCGACCGCATCCGGATCCCCTACGATGACCCGGTAATGGCGCTGCGCCCCGGGGCCCAGCGCCTTGAGGATGAAGCTGTCGATCATCTCGAGGTAGCCCCGGCTGCTCTCCGGGCCGGTCAGCACCAGGGGAAAGGGAAGCTCCTGATTGTCCGGGTGACTGAGTATCCCGAGCAGGAAAAGTATCTCCTCGGCAGTACCCGCACCGCCCGGAAAAATCACGATCGCATGCGCGACACGGACGAAGGCCTCGAGCCGCTTCTCCATGTCGGGCAGGATGACCAGCTCGTTGACGATCGGGTTCGGGGACTCGGCGGCGATGATGGTGGGCTCAGTCAACCCCAGGTAGCGTCCGTCGCGCACGCGCTGCTTGGCATGTGCAATCGCGGCACCCTTCATCGGCCCCTTCATTGCCCCGCCGCCACAGCCTGTGCAGACATTCAGCTTGCGCAGGCCAAGCTGGTAACCGACCTGCTTGGAATAGTCGTATTCCTCCCGGCTGATGGCATGCCCTCCCCAGCAGACCACGAGGTCGGTGTCGGTTCCGGCGCGGATCGCGCCGGCATTGCGCAGGATCAGGAACACTGCGTTCGTGATGCCCTCGCTGGTGGAAAGATCGACACCATCGCCCGAGAGCAGCTGGCCACTGCAGTAAACGACATCCCGAAGTACGGCAAACAGAAGCTCGC
Source organism: Chromatiales bacterium (assembly GCA_020831895.1). Lineage (GTDB taxonomy): Bacteria > Pseudomonadota > Gammaproteobacteria > Steroidobacterales > JAFIFS01. Next base: position 28,245 of record JAFIFS010000033.1, on the reverse strand, counting down.
GGATGCCACGGATCATCTGGCCATCGACAAAGGCCTGGGACGGCGGGTTGGACAGTGCCAGCTTGACGCCCCGGTCCTGCTGCACGATATCGATGGCGAAATCGCGATAGCGCGCCAGCACTGCGCGGGTATCATCGGTCTTGTGGCCAGTGTTCAGGACTGCCAGTGCACAGCGGCGCAGCATCTCGTTCTGACCGCCATCGCCGGCACTGCGCAGACGCTCGACTTCCTGGCGCGAGAGGACTTCGAGGCTGCCCTCTGGCATCACCTCGACGTATACGGGAGCCTGTCCGGCAGCTGGCACTTCTTCAGGGCAGGATGCGAATGGGAGAGAACTCCCGGGTCATCAGCCAGAAGTCGACCATGTCGCTGTTGCTGAGCGCGATGCAGCCATCAGTCCAGTCACGGTTGCGGTAGTGCTGCGGCGGGCGGCTCGGCCGGTTGGGCTGACCATGCACCATGATCTGTCCGCCGGGGTTCCAGCCATTGCGCCGGGCCCGGGCGATGTCCTGCGCATCTGGGTAGGAAACACGTATGGACAGGAAGAAATCGCTGTTCCGGTTCCGCTCTACCAGCAGGTAATCCCCCTCGGGGGTGCGAAAATCCCCCTCGCGTTCCTTGTGCCCTGTCGGCCTCAGGCCAAGGTTGATCCTCATCTCGCGCAGGACCTCATCACCCCTGAGCAGCATGAGGCGCCGCTCCGACTTCTCGACCAGCACCCGATCGGCCATCGGCAGCCGGGCAGCGGCAGCCCCCTCACGCGGCAGCAGGGGCGCGACCAGCAGCCCGCCGAGGGCGGCAAGGACCGGCCGGCGGGAGATCATTGCTGGCCCTCGGCGGCAAGCCGCACCAGGGAAGACGGCGCGTCGGCCCGCAGCCTGAGTCTCTGGCCAACGAAGATCCGGTGGGCATCAGGCAGGCCGTTCAGCGACATCAGGGTCGCCACCGGTATGCCTGTACGCTCGGCGATACGGCTCAGCGAGTCGCCGCGCCGGACCACGTAGATCGCAGGACCCGTTTCTGCCCCGCTGCTTCCGAGACGCAGCTCTTGTCCGGGCCGGATCAGGTGCGCATCACTGATGCCATTGAGAGCAGCCAGAGTTCCGACAGGCACACCGGTCCGGGTTGCGATGAGGCTGAGCGAGTCACCGGGCCGAACGACATAGGTGCCGACCGTCCCACCTGCAGCAGGCGGTGCGGCGGAGGCCACCGCAGGTGCCGCCTGTGCGCCGGGCAGCCGCAGCTGCTGACCGGCGCGGATCAGGTGGCGATTGTCCAGTCCGTTCAGGCGCGCCAGCTCGGCCACGGAGGTGTTGTAGCGCCGCGCGATAACCGAGAGACTCTCGCCCGGGCGGACACTGTGCAGGGCATCGGGAACCTGGTTGCGGAAGCGCGCCGACGGTGGCACCGAGGCAAGCAGCTGGTCGGCGGAACCCTGCAGCTGCCCCTGCGGGAGGCGCAGCGCATACCCGCGGGGCACGTGCTTGCGCCCCTGCCAGACGCTGCCAAGCAGCGCCGGGTTGTACTCACGCAGCGCTGCGCGAGGGAGGCCCAGCGCCTGCTCGAGCACATCGACAGAGATGTAGTCCGACATGACGACGACGGCTGCCGGGCGCGGGCTGGCTGGGCGCACGGCGCCGAAATAATGCTCCGCATTGCGGTCGGCCTCGTAGGCAGCGAGCAGCGAGACATAGAAATTGCGCGAGGCGAATCCGAAGCGCGGACCACTGTACTGGCGAACGATCGTCTCGATGTCATCGGTGCCCATCTCGCGCAACGCACGGCGCATGCCGCCGACGCCGTGGTTGTATGCGGTGATGGCCACCGGCCAGGAGCCAAGCTCGGCATGATTGTCGCGCAGCAGGCGCGCCGCGGCTTCACTGGATCGATACGGGTCCCGCCGCTCGTCCAGCACGTCGTCCACCCGCATGTACTGGCGGCCGGTTCCGGCCATGAATTGCCAGAGCCCGAGTGCGCCGGCATGTGAACCTGCGTTCGGGTCGAAGGATGACTCGACATGCGGCAGTGCATCGAGTGCGAGCGGCACACCGTGCGTGCGCAGGCTTTCCCGGATATGGACCCGCCACTGGCCGGCGCGCACGAGACCCTGCTCGAAACGGTCCGACAGGCCTTGCTGTATGCGCACCCTGCGCGCCGCCTCCCGCAGCTCGTCGTTGCTGACCTCTTCTCCCCAGAGCGCCAGCACACGCCGTTCCTCGGCGCTGAGACCACTGCGCCGGCCGCTGGCCAGGCGCGTGAGGATCTCGCTGTACTCCCGGACCACCTGTTCGCGGCGCTGGCTGCGCTCGGCCGGTGAAAGCCCCCTGGGCAACTCGATGGTGGTGTAGACGATGCCCAGGTGGCGGTTGTCATGGATCACCGCCTGCTCGGTCGTGACGCCGGTGAAAATGTGCCTCCAGAAGCCGATCTCCGGTTCGAGCCCGGGCGGTCGGGGCAGCTCGGCATGCAGCGGCAGGGCCGCGAACAGCAGGCAGGCGGCATAAAGACAGCGTGAAGGCAGGCGCATGGCTCTCCCCGTCGGAAGCACGGATTCTTCTTAGCTCAAAGGCCTTCGCGGCGCAAGGACGGCCGCACGATTTACGCTAGCCTGGACCTTGAGCCCGGCCCGCCTCTAATGCGACGATCACACAGGCAGGGCAAGGCGCACTGCCGCGGCCGGGTGAAACCTTGCCGCCGATCACAGGAAAAAAAACTGGGCTCGACTAGCGTTGCAGTTCAACTCTGTTCCGGATGGAGTCGTGTACCGGCCCGTAACCCTGCTGCTGCTGGCTGGATTCCTTCTTGCCGCGTGTACGCCAGGCGAGGCGTCTAATGCGTCCGCCTTGACAGAGCCCGTCCCGGGAACGGCAGCGGCGTCATCCGGATCCCAGCCCGTAGCTGGGCCGCTGGTCGGCAGCGGTGAGGGCGCGAGCGAACTGGCGCTGCTTGACCGGATGGTACCGCCGGGGTCCTTCCGGCAACTTGCCTGGTCAGCCGGAATCTCGTTCGAGGGCACGAGTACCGACACGCCCGTGCTCGTGGCGCACGGGTCGGGCGCGGGTCCTGTGCTCTGCCTCACAGCCGCGGTCCACGGTGATGAGCTCAATGGCATCGAGATCGTGCGCAGGGTGCTGCACGAGATCGAACCCGGATCGCTCTCCGGCACCGTCGTCGGGCTTCCAATCGTCAACCTGCATGGCTTCAGGCGCGGGTCGCGCTATCTGCCCGACCGGCGTGACCTCAACCGCTTCTTTCCCGGAAATGCAAACGGGAGCGCTGCCTCGCGCATCGCGTGGTCGCTTTTTGACAACGTGATCCGCCACTGCGATGCACTGGTCGACATCCATACCGGGTCGCTGAACCGTACCAACCTGCCGCAGCTCCGCGCCGACCTGTCGAACGCCGAGGTGCGCGATCTCAGCGAGGGCTTCGGGGACATCGTCCTGCTGCACAGCCCGGGCCCGGATGGCTCGCTGCGCCGCGCAGCCACGGACGCGGGCATTCCCGCCGTTACGCTGGAGGCCGGTGAACCGATGCGGGTGGATGCGGCAAAGGTGAACGAGGGAGTCGCCGGCGTGTTCAGGCTGCTCGATGCGCTGGGCATGCTGCCGGGGGACAGCCCGCTGCCAGCCGGCGAGCCCGTCTACTACCGGTCCAGCTGGATCCGCGCCGACCATGGCGGCATCCTGCTCACCGTCACGCAGCTAGGACAGCGGGTCGAGATCGGGGACGTGCTCGGTATCGTGACGGACCCGGTATCCAGCGAGCAGAACATCATCTACGCGACGATCAGCGGCAAGGTCGTCGGCATGGCGCTGAACCAGGTCGTGATGCCGGGCTTCGCTGCCTTCAATATCGCCGTTGAAACCGACATGGCCGACGTCAGCCGGGTGGCCGCCGGGCGGGCCACGGAGGCCGGCCCGGGGCTGCAGTCATCGTGGGACGACGGTCTCAGCGACGGCGAGGAGTGAGAACCTCAGCCCAGGCGCTGCTCGCGAAGCGCGCGAATACGGTCGTCCAGCGGCGGGTGTGAACTGAACAGCCGGGCGAACTGGGCCCGGCGGCCGCCACCAGATATGCCGAAGGCCTGCAGCGCATCCGGGAGCTGGCCCGGCGAGTTGCCCTTGAGCCGCTCCAGCGCCGCGATCATGTTCTCACGGCCTGCCAGGTGGGCACCACCCGCGTCGGCGCGGTACTCGCGCTGGCGTGAGAACCACATCACGATGATGCTGGCCAGTATGCCGAGCAAGACCTGCGCGACGATCGCGGTGATCCAGAAACCAGGGCCGTGGCCGCGTTCGTTGCGGAACACTACCCGGTCCACGATCATGCCGATCACGCGCGAAATGAAGATCACGAAGGTGTTGACGACCCCCTGGATCAACGTCAGCGTGACCATGTCACCGTTAGCCACATGCGAAACCTCGTGCGCCAGCACGGCTTCGACCTCGTTCTGGCGCATGTTCTGCAGAAGCCCGGTGCTCACGGCCACAAGGGCGGCATTGCGCCGCGCGCCAGTCGCGAAGGCATTGGGCTCCGGCGCCTGGTAGATCGCCACCTCGGGCATCCTGATGCCGGCCTGCTGGGCCTGGCGCTGCACCGTGCTGAGCAGCCAGGCCTCGGTGCCGTTACGCGGCTGGGTGATCACCTGAGCGCGCGTGGTCCACTTGGCGATGCTCTTGGACATCGCGAGCGAGATGAGCGCGCCGCCGAAGCCGAACACTGCGGAAAACACCAGCAGGCTGCCATAATTGATCCCCTGCTCGTCGAGGTAGGGGCCAAACCCGAATGCCGTCGACAGCACGGCCCAGGCGATCGACAGCACAAGCAGTATCGCGATGTTGGTCGCCAGGAACAGGACTACTCTTTTCACAGCCAGCCTCCGAAAGAACCGTGCATATTCTAGTGGGATCCGCGCAACGCTTTTCAAGTTCACGCGGCCGTAAACCCGGCCTCCTGGCCGCAGCGCGGCAGGCAATGCGGCGGGGACACACCCGGTGATGGACACGAAACACGACCCTCCGGTTCCCCTGTACCGCTTCGCTGCGCCCCGGTACTGGCCGATCTGGGCCGGCCTGGGCCTCCTGCGGCTGGCCTGCCTGCTGCCCCTGCCCGCCCAGCTGGTCCTCGGCCGGGGGCTGGGCGCGCTGCTCTACCGCGCCCTGCCCGCGCGGCGCCAAATTGCCGGACGCAACCTGTACCTGTGCTTTCCCGACCTCGACGCGCCGGCCCGCGAACGGCTGCTCCGGCGTCATTTCGGCTCACTGGGCATCGCGCTGTTCGAGCTGGGCATGGGCTGGTGGGCCAGCGACAGGCGGCTGGCCAGGCTCGTGCACATCGAGGGGCTGGAGCACCTCGAGGCGGCCATGGCAAAGGGTCACGGCGTGATTCTGCTCAGCGGCCATTTCTCCGCGACGGAACTGACCGGGCGCGTAGTCAGGCAGCGGGTGCCCGAGATGGCCGCGCTCTACCGGCCGAACAGCAACCTGCTGATCGACGAGCTGCTGCGCCGCGGGCGGTTGCGCGCCGTTCGTCACCTGATTCCCAAGGACAACATGCGCCAGCTGCTGCGCACGCTGAAGGCCGGCGTACCGCTGTGGTATGCGCCCGATCAGGCGCACCGGCGCAAGTACAGTGCTCTGGTCGACTTCTGCGGGGAGCCGGCAATGACCAACACGGCGCTGACACAGCTGGTGCGCCTGAGCAAGTCGCCGGTAGTCCCCTACCTGCCTCGTCGGCGCGCCGATGGAAGCGGCTACGATGCGAAGTTCCTGCCGGCGCTGAACAACTTTCCCGGCGAGTCGCCGGAGGCTGATGCGGCACGTGTTAACAGTGTGCTTGAAGAGCACATACGCGGCGCACCGGACCAGTACTACTGGGTTCACCGCCGCTTCAAGGGACGCCCGCCCCCGCTGCCCGACCCTTACCTCTGAGGCCCGGGCCTCACGTTTTGTCCCCGCGAGTAACCGGCCAGCAGCTCAGGCCAGTGCGAGCGCCCGATACCGGCTGCTGCCTGGCGACGCAGCTTGTCCAGCGAGCGCGCCAGCCGGGCCAGGTTGGCCTGTTGCCAGCCGGCCGCGGGTGGACGCAGGCGGCTGCGGTCGAAATCGAGCAGGAACACCCGGCCTGAGCGGTCCAGCTGGATGTTGTGTGCGTTGAGGTCCGCATGCCAGACACCCTGGGCATGGAAACGGCCAATGCTGTAACCTACGGCGCGCCAGTCACGCGCCTCGCAGGCCCCGCTCAGCAACAGGTCCGACCAGGCCGAAACACCGGCAAGCCGGCGCGTGATCAGGTCCGCACGGTAGACCATGCCCTGGCGACACCAGCCTGCAGCGACCGGCTCCGGCACCGGCAACCCGCGTGAGCACAGCTCGGCAAGCAGCGCCCATTCGCGGAAAGCCCGCGTCCGGAATCCACCCTGCCACAGGAAGCGGTCACCGAGGAGCCCGCGCAGCACGCCACCGCGGCGGTAATGGCGCAGCACCCACTGATCACCCTGGTGGCTGATCAGAAGCGTCGTACCGCGACCTCCCCCGCTGCCACCGACAGGCCTTGCCTCCGGCCAGCTGGCTGGATCGAACAGCGCGGGTGCTGGCTGGCTGACCCAGCGGTCATCGTATAGGATCGCCCAACCAGCGCCCCTCTCGACATGCCTGACGATCGCTGATGCCCCCCTTCCTGTCCAATCCGCCGGATTCGCTCTGCCTGGTCCGGCTGTCGGCGATTGGTGACTGCTGCCATACGCTGCCGGTGGTTCGAACGCTGCAGGCCGCCTGGCCGCAGACCCGGATCACCTGGATCATCGGCCGCACCGAGCACGCGCTGCTGGAAGGCTGCGCGGGCATCGAGTTTATCACCTACGACAAGCGCAGCCCCGGGCGCGGACTCCGCGCACTCAGGAAGGAGTTGCGCGGCAGACACTGGCCGCTGCTGCTGCACATGCAGGCATCGATGCGGGCGAACCTCGTCAGCCTGCTGGTGTCAGCTGATCTCCGTCTGGGCTTTGATCGTCCACGGGCCCGGGATGGGCAGTGGTTGTTCACCAACCGGCGCATCGCCCCCCAGCAGCAGCCACACGTCATGGAGGGGCTGTTCGGCTTCGCGCAGGCGCTGGGGATACAGGAGCGCGTGCTGCGCTGGGATATACCCCTGTCCGCCGCCGATCGGGAATTCGCCGCTTCGCTGCGCGTCTCCGGGCGACCGCTTTGCGTGATCAGTCCCTGCAGCAGCCAGCGCCTGCGCAACTACCGGAACTGGCCGGTCGAACGCCAGGTCGCGCTTGGCCAGCACCTGGCCAGGGCGCACCGGGCGCGCATCGTGCTGACCGGGGCCAATACCGCAGAGGAGCAGCACTTCGGCAGTACGATCGCCGAAGCGGTCGGCGAGGACGCCGTCGACCTCGTGGGGCGGACCAGCCTGAAACAGCTGCTGGCGCTGATCGCGGAGTCGGACCTGGTGATCACACCCGATTCGGGCCCGGCGCACATGGCCACCGCTGCAGGAACACCCGTGGTCGGCCTTTACGCAAGCTCGAACCCGCTACGTACCGGACCCTGGTCCTGCCAGGACCTGGTGGTCGATCGCTACCCGGAGGCCCTGGCGGCAGCTGGCCTGGAACCCGGCACGGTTCGCTGGGGCCAGCGCGTGCGCGACCCCGGAGTCATGGCGCTGATCGAGCTCGATGACGTCACCGCGAAAGTCGACGAAGTACTGGGCAGGTCACGAAGGCCCTGAGTGCCGATCAGGCTGCCGAGTCAGCGAGCAGCGGCTCCACCGCAAGCCACACCTCATCAGGCGAAAGCTCGCGCAGGCAGCGCAGGTGGCCCAGCGGACAGGTCCGCTCGAAACAGGGGCTGCAGTCCAGTCCAAGCCAGAAGATCGTCCGCCTCGGCGTCAGCGGTGGCGTGAACCGCGGGGAGCTGGACCCGTACAGACCGCAGACATGGGCACCGGCGGCCGCCGCCACGTGCATCAGTCCGGAATCGTTGCTGACCGCCACCCGGGCAATCGACAGCAGGTCTGCGGCATCACCCAGCGTGGTCCGGCCGCACAGGTTCACGACGCGCTCAGGCGCTGCCGTCAGGATCGCCTCCCCCAGCGCGCGCTCGCCGGCACTGCCCATCACGAGGATCATCGCACCTGCGGCCGCCAGTCGGCTCGCCAGCACGGCGAAGTGACCGATGGGCCACTGCTTGGCCGGCCCGTGGGCCGCTCCGGGCAACAGCGCGACCAGTGGCCCGGCAGCCAGCTGCGGGATCGCCGCACGCAGGCGTTCGAGGTTGCGATCGTCGCGCTCGAGGCGGGGCTCAGGCGCCGGCGGCAGCGGTGCACCGGCAGGCAACCCGAGCGCAATGAGGCGCTTTACCGTCTGGTCCAGCCGCGACCGGTCCAGCGGGCGACGGTCGTTCAGCACCCCGAAACGCATCTCCGTGGCGAAGCCGGTGCGCTGGGGGATACCGGCGAACCACGGCAGCAGCGCCGACTTGAAGGAGCGCGGCACCACGATCGCCCGCGTGTAGCCTTCATGGCGGAGCTTCCTGCCCAGCTGCCAGCGCATGGCAAGGCCGAGCTCACCATGCCGGGCGGCCAGCGCCCAGCCCTGGCTGACGCCGGGCATGCGCGCGACCAGCGACGTGGCCCAGTCGGGGGCCACAAGATCGACCTGATGGCCGGGCGCGATGTCGAGCAGCACCTGGACTAGCGCCTGGGTCATCACGAGGTCGCCGACCCACGCAGGGCCGATCACCAGGATGCGTTCGGCCGGCTCAGTCACCACGACGCCCGGTGAGCGCCTCCAGATAGCGGCGGACACCCTGCTCGACGGTGAGGAACCCGGCGCTGTATCCGGCCGCACGCAGTCCCGACAGGTCGGCCTCGGTGAAGCTCTGGTAGCTACCGGCCAGGTGCTCCGGGAACGGGATGTACCGGATCCGGCCGCGGCCATGGAAATCGATGATGGCCCGTGCGACGTCGTTGAAGCTGCGGCTCTCGCCCGTGCCGACATTGAAGATCCCGGAAACGCCCGGGTTGTCGTAGAGCCACAGGTTGACTGCGACGACATCGTCGACATGTATGAAGTCGCGTCTCTGTTCCCCATCGGCGAAACCGTCACTGCCTGCGAAGAGGCGCAGCTCGTCTCCGGATTGCAGCTGGCGATGGAAATGCCAGACGACACTGGCCATCGCCCCCTTGTGCGCCTCACCCGGCCCGTAGACGTTGAAGTAGCGCATGCCCGCCACCTGCGAGCGCAAAGCCGGACGCTGCCGGCGCAGGTAGCGGTCGAACATGAGCTTCGAGAAGGCATAGACGTTGATCGGCCGCTCGCTGGCCGGATCGATGGCGGACTCACGGCCGGATCCGTAGACAGAGGCCGAGGATGCATAGATCAGCGGCACCTCGGCCGACGCGCACCAGTGAAGGAGGACGCGCGAGAACTCGAAGTTGACGCGCATCATCATCAGGCCATCCCACTCGGTGGTCTCCGTGCAGGCGCCTTGGTGGAACACGGCGCGCACGGGCCGCCCGAAGGAGGCTCCTGGCTTGAGCCGGGCCAGGAAGTCATCGCGATCGAGGTAGTCGGCGATCTCGACATCAGTCAGGTTCAGCATCTTGCGGCCATCGCGCAGGTCGTCGACGACGAGGATGTCCGTCTCGCCGCGCGCGTTCAGCGCACGCAGCAGGTTGCTCCCGATGAACCCGGCGCCGCCGGTTACGATGATCATGCTACTGAGTCCTTTGTCTACCCACCCAGAATCTTCTGGTAGATGGCCATGTAGCGTTCAGCCATGGTGCGGGCTCCATGATGAAGCGCGGCTTCGCGGTTGCGATCAGAGATGCGCGCCCTCAGCTCGTCATCATCATGCAGTTCCAGCAGGGCACGCTCAAGCGCATCCACGTCACCGACCGGGACAACACGCCCGTTGAGCCCGTCGACGATAAGCTCGGGGATACCACCAGCATCGCTGGCGAGCACGGGCAAGCCCTGTTTAAGGGCGTCGAGAAGGATGGACCCCAGGCCCTCGTGGCGAGACGGATATATGAAAAGGTCAAAGGCAGCGAGACAATCTCCCACGTTGGATACCTGGCCAACAAACCGCAGATTCCCAAGCCGGGCTGCTGCCTTACGAAGCACGGGCTCGTCCCTGCCGGAACCCACCAGCACAAAGACAATCCCCGGCTGCCTTCGTGCCAGCTCGATGATCAGCTGCTGGCCTTTGTGTTCATCGATCAATGCGCCCACATGACCGACAACAAAGTCACCCCCAAATCGCGAGCGTAGCCGTACTGCTTCTGCCCGGTCCACCGCCAGATCACTGTGGGCACTAGGTATGACGGTATAGTCCAGCCCGGGATCAAGTCTCTCCAGGGAGCGGCCGATCGACTTGGATAGAACAACCAGCGCGGCCGCCGCGCGGTAGGCCTGCCGGTTGACCCAGTGCCGACCCGGACCCTGCTGGACCCGCCGCGTGATCAGGTATGGCGCGCCTCGCAGTCCGCGGTTGAGCCAGGCGAGCTTTACTGACCGGCCCTCATGCACGTGGATCAGTGACGCGCCTGCCAGTCGGGGTAAGGCACGAAGCAGGCCGCCATGAGGAACCACAGCAACAGACAAGCGCGGGATACCTGCACAACGACGTGCGAGTGGCTCCCCGGCTCTGGCGACCAGACGCTGTATCAACCCAGCGGCGGACAGCTCACGAATCAGCAACTCAGTCTGCCGTTCACCGCCCCGAAAACCAGCGGCAAGGTTCAGGTGGACCAGCGGCCGGTCAGTCGACAAGAGTATAGCTGGCGCTGCAGTAGGGGCAGCGGGCACTGCCGGTCTCCTCGATAGGCAGGTAGACGCGTGGATGGGAGTTCCACAGCCGCATCCCGGGCATAGGGCAGGACAACGGCAGGTCCACGCGGCGGACCTCGTAGTGGTTGTCGGCGTTGGCCGGGATCAGTGTGTCGTCTCTTGCCTTCACGTGCCGTTCATCGGCTGGAAACCAGGACGGATTATATCAGCTCATCCCACAGGGACCGGACCCGGGCGCGCTCCTCACGCAGCTCGGAATCATCGACATGTCCGGGGGCGCCGGCCAGTTTCAGGCGATGCAGGCGCTGGCGGTAGGCCCGGTACGTCTCGGCCAGCACCCCGGCCTGCTCGCCGGCGATCAGGCCGTGGTCGGCCAGAGCCTCGAGCTGGCGGATGTTGTCGGGCCAGTGCGTCAGCCTGGGGTGATCACCGCCATGCGCCAGCACGAGGTACTGGACGATGAACTCGATGTCCGTGATGCCACCTGGGTCCTGCTTGATGTCGAATCGCCCTGCCGGTGCGGCCGGCAGCTCGCTGCGCATGCGCTCGCGCATCTTGAGTACGTCGCCGCGCAAGGTGTCCCGGCGCACGGCCTCGCAAAGCACGCGGGTCCGCAGTGCTTCGAAGGCGCGGCCGACCCGGGCACTGCCTGCGACTGCCCGACCGCGCAGCAGCGCCTGGTGCTCCCAGGTCCAGGCCTCCTCGAACTCATAGCGCTCGAACGCGGCAAGGCTCGAGACCAGGAGGCCGGAACGGCCACTAGGACGCAGCCGGACGTCGACCTCGTACAGCGTGCCCGACGGCGTGGGCAGGGTCAGGATGCTGATGATGCGCCGGGCCAGCCTGCCGAAGAACATGCCGTTGTCGAGCGGCCTCTCGCCGTCGGTCAGCTGCGACTCACCTTCGGAGTCGTGCAGGAACACGAGGTCGAGATCCGATCCATAGCCAAGCTCCAGGCCGCCCAGCTTGCCGTAGGCAACGATCCCGAACTCTGCAGCCCGCACTGTCCCGTCAATTTCGCACAGGGGTCTCCCGTGACGCTGGACCAGCTCGCTCCATGCGATCTGAAGCGCAGCCTCCAGCACGAGCTCGGCAATGTCGGTCAGCCGGTCGCTGACCTTCATCAGCGGCAGCGCGCCACTGAGATCGGTCACGGCGATACGGAAGGTCGCTGCCTGCTGGAAGTTGCGCAGCGCATTGAACAGCTGCTCTATGTCATCACCCGCGGCGGACCGTCTCGCTGCCAGGTCCGCTGCCAGCTCCTCGCGTCCGGGTGGATCCTGGAACACGCGCGGATCGAGCAGCTCGTCGAGCAGCAGCGGGTGCCGGGCAAGCTGGCTCACCAAGAAGTCGCTCATCGTGCACAGGCTGGCCAGCCGCTCCAGAGCGGCCGGGTTCTCGTTGAGCAGAGCGAAGTAGGCCGAGCGCCTGCCGATGGCCTCGATGATCCGAAGCACGCTGTCGAGGGTGACGAGCGGCTGCTCACAGCTGGCGGCCACCTGGAGCAGCGCGGGTACCAGCGCGTCCAGGCGCTGGCGCCCGATCTCGTCCATCCGCGCGTAAAGGCTGCTGCCGCGCAGGCTGGCCAGCCGCTCGCCTACCAGACCGGCCTCGGCGAACCCGGCCTCGGTCAGCAACGCCTCGGCGGCCGGCTGCCCGGCAATGGACCAGGCCCGGGCAAGCAGGTCCGGCGTCTGCAGCTCCGGGCTCTCCCCCTGGCCGCGGAACACCACCTGGCGGAAATGTCGGTGAATGCGCTCGCGCTGGTGGTTCAGTTCGCGTTCCAGCGTGGCCCAGTCCGGCATGCCCATCGCAAGCACGAGGCGCTCGCGCGCCTCCTGCGAGGCAGGCAACTCGTGCGTCTGCCGGTCATGCATCGCCTGTATGCGGTTCTCGGCCAGCCTGAGCACGCGGTAGGCGGAACCGAGCTCAGAGACAGCCGCATCCGGCAGGCATCCATGCCTTGCCAGCTCTTCCAGCGTGCGAAGCAGGCTGGCCTGTCGCAGGTCCGCGAGGGTACCCCCCCGGACCAGCTGGATCGACTGGGCAATGAACTCGACCTCGCGTATGCCGCCTGCGCCGAGCTTGATGTTGTCGCCGAGGTCGCCGCGGCGCACTTCGTCCTCGATCAGCGCCTTCATCTCGCGCAGGGAGGAAAACACGCCGTAGTCGAGGTAGCGCCGGTAGATGAAAGGCCGCAGCACGTCCTTGTACAGGCTGCCGGCTTCGGGCCAGTCGTTCACCACGCGCGCCTTGATCCAGGCGTAGCGCTCCCAGTCGCGGCCGTGACGCACGAGATAGGTCTCCAGCGCCGGCAGGCTCAGGGCCAGCGGCCCGCTGTCACCGAATGGCCGCAGTCGCGCATCGACACGGTAGACGAAGCCCTCAGCGGTCTTGCGCCCCAGGAGGTCGATCAGGCGCTGGGCGAGACGACGAAAGTACTCCTCATTGGCCAGCGGTCGCGGGCCGTCAGTCTCGCCTGCATCGGAGTACACGAAAACCAGGTCGACGTCGGATGAGAAGTTGAGCTCGCCTCCACCGAGCTTGCCCATCGCGACCACGCCCATCGAGACCTCGACTCCATCCGCATCGCGCGGGGTGCCATGGCGGGCGAGCAGCTCTGTGGAAGCGTGGTCGAGGGCGACGCGGATACTGTCGTCGGCGAGTGCCGAGAGGTCAGCCAGCGAACACTCTGGCGCTGTCCCGGCAACCAGGTCACGCCAGATCACTCGCAGCAGGTGGCGGTGACGGACGAGGCGCAGCTGGCGGAGTATGGCGGCCTCGGGCGCCTCCTCGGCCAGTCCGGCCTCGATCTCGGCGCGGATCGCACCCGGATCCAGCGGCCGGTCCAGCAGCCCCTCGTCGACCAGACTGACCAGCAGGCCGGGGTAACGGCGGATGACTTCCGCCGCATACGGACTGCAGGCAACCACCTTGCGCAGCGCTGGCAGGCCGTCTGGGCGCGCATCGATGCAGGCGGCAAGCGCATCGTCAGCCAGGAGCTCCGCCAGCTGGCGCGTGACCTCATCACGCAGGCATTGCGGAAGATCCTGGTCGGACAGCGGCAGAAAAGGACGGGCCTGTTCGTTCATCAGCGGGCGGGACCGGAAACGGCGCACCATGATGCGGCATGCGCCCGCGCAAAAGAAAGAGCCCCGCACGAGGCGGGGCTCTTCCGGTCGAAGCAGGGCTCCGGACGACTTACATCATGCCGTCCATGCCACCGGGCATCGGCGGCGGGGCGTCCTTCTTCGGCAGCTCGGCCACCATGGCCTCGGTGGTGAGCAGGAGGCCAGCTACGGAAGCGGCATTCTGCAGCGCGGAGCGTGCAACCTTGGTCGGGTCGATGATTCCCATCGACACCAGGTCGCCATACTCGCCAGTCGCGGCGTTGAAGCCGTGGTTGCCCTTGCCTTCCAGCACCTTGTTCAGCACCACCGCGCCGTCTTCACCAGCGTTGATGACGATCTGGCGCAGCGGCTCCTCGACCGCACGGTTGAGGATCTTGATGCCGACGTCCTGGTCGTTGTTGATGCCCTTGAGGTTCTTCACGTTCTCACGGGCACGCAGCAGGGCCACGCCACCACCGGGGACGATGCCTTCCTCGACCGCGGCACGGGTCGCATGCAGCGCATCCTCGACGCGGGCCTTCTTCTCCTTCATCTCGATCTCGGTCGCAGCACCGACCTTGATCACGGCGACGCCGCCGGACAGCTTGGCGACACGCTCCTGCAGCTTCTCGCGATCGTAGTCGGAGGTGGTGTCCTCGATCTCGCGCTGGATCTGCTCGACGCGGGCCTTGATCTCGCTGCTCTTGCCGGCACCATCGATGATGGTGGTGTTCTCCTTGGTGATCTGCACCTTCTTGGCACGACCGAGGTCTTCAAGGCGGGCCTTCTCGAGGCTCAGGCCGACTTCCTCCGAGATCACCTGGCCGCTGGTCAGGATCGCGATGTCCTGCAGCATGGCCTTGCGGCGGTCGCCGAAGCCCGGCGCCTTGACCGCGCCGACCTTGACGATGCCGCGGATCGTGTTGACCACCAGCGTGGCCAGCGCCTCGCCCTCGACATCCTCGGCGATGATCAGCAGTGGCTTGCCCGACTTGGCAACGGCCTCGAGCAGGGGCAGCAGGTCGCGGATGTTCGAGATCTTCTTGTCGAACAGCAGGATGAACGGGTCGTCGAGCTCGACGCTCTGCTCCTGCGAGTTGTTGATGAAGTAGGGCGACAGGTAGCCACGGTCGAACTGCATGCCCTCGACGACGTCGAGCTCGTTCTCCAGGCCCGAGCCGTCCTCGACCGTGATCACACCCTGCTTGCCGACCTTCGACATGGCCTCGGCGATGATCTGGCCAACCGACTCGTCGGAGTTGGCCGAGATCGTGCCGACCTGGGCGATGGCCTTGTCATCATCACAGGGCTTGGAGATCTTGCCCAGCTCGCTGACGATGGCGATGCAGGCCTTGTCGATGCCGCGCTTGAGGTCCATCGGGTTCATGCCGGCGGCGACGGCCTTCAGGCCCTCGCGCAGGATGGCCTGGGCCAGCACAGTCGCGGTGGTGGTGCCGTCACCGGCGATGTCGGACGTGTGCGAGGCCACTTCCTTCACCATCTGCGCGCCCATGTTCTGGAACTTGTCTTCCAGCTCGATTTCCTTGGCGACGGAGACACCGTCCTTGGTCACGGTCGGGGCGCCGAAGCTCTTCTCGAGCACGACGTTGCGGCCCTTGGGGCCCAGGGTCACCTTCACCGCATTGGCGAGCAGGTTCACGCCCTGGAACAGGCGCTCGCGGGCGTCATCGCTGAAGCGTACTTCCTTTGCTGACATCAGTTTATTCCTCGGAATTTCTCAAAAAGTGGTTGCCGGTAGGGCGGGACGGTCCGCGGGCGCTCAGCCCTCGATCACCGCCATGATGTCGTCTTCCTTCATCACGAGGTATTCCTCGCCCTCGACCTTGACTTCGGTACCGCTGTACTTGCCGAACAGCACCTTGTCGCCGACCTTCAGGTCCAGCGGGCGCAGGTCGCCGCTCTCGAGCAGCTTGCCCTTGCCTACGGCAATGACTTCGCCACGGATCGGCTTCTCGGTGGCGGTGTCGGGGATCACGATGCCGCCCGGAGAGGTACGTTCCTCTTCGACGCGCTTGATGATGACCCGGTCATGCAGGGGACGGATTTTCATGGCAAACAACTCCTGGAAAAGACCGCCTGCTGCACTGCACACCAGGTCGGTCGTCGTTAGCACTCTACGTGGACGGCTGCTAATGATAGTGGCGGCGCGGCGGATTTCAAGAGGGGTTGGGTATCCCCCGCCCTCGACTGACATAATGGATACTCATGAATGCAAGCTGCCTGCTGGTTCTGTGCGCCTGCCCCGATGACGTGACGGCGGTCGAAATTGCGAACGCGCTCGTAGCGGAGCGGCTCGCTGCGTGCGTCAATCGCGTGCCGGGTGTGGAATCCCTGTTCCGCTGGCAGGGTGACGTCGACCGGGCGACCGAGGAGCTGCTCTTGATCAAGACCACCGCGCAGGCCTACCCGGCCCTCGAAGCCAGGCTTGCTGCGCTGCATCCTTACGAACTTCCGGAAATCATCGCAGTCCCATTGAGCAAGGGATCCACCGCTTACCTGAAATGGATAGAAGACTCGACCGGCCCGGCCTGATCCGGGGCGGCCTGCGCAGGCTGGCCGCACTGTTGTGCCTGATCGCGGCTGCGCCCCTGGTGGGAGCCCAGCCTGAGGTGCTGCGCCCTGAGGCCGCGTTCCGCTTTACCGCCGAGC
Organism: Chromatiales bacterium; assembly: GCA_020831895.1. Classification (GTDB taxonomy): domain Bacteria; phylum Pseudomonadota; class Gammaproteobacteria; order Steroidobacterales; genus JAFIFS01. Next base: position 11,664 of record JAFIFS010000033.1, on the reverse strand, counting down.
CTGCCGGCGACGCCGTCCTGCTGCGCTGGACGATCGAGCCCGAACACTACATGTACCGGGACCGCATGGGCCTGGAGAGCCGTTCGCCCTCCGTGCGCCTTGGGGAGCCCGAGCTGTCTCCCGGCATTCCCTACGAAGACGAGTGGTTCGGGAAGATGGAAATCTACCGGGACACCGCCCAGGTGCGAGTCCCGGTGCTGGAGCGGCCGGACGGCTCGTTCAGGCTCGAGCTGACCGTACTCTCCCAGGGCTGCGCCGACATCGGCCTGTGCTATCCCCCTCAGCGCTGGGATACTTCCGTCAGCATGCCGGCCCGGCTGGCGTCAGCCGCCGCAGCGCCGGCTCGGCCCGGGTGGCTGGCAGGTGCTGGCGCCGCACCAGGCGAACCGCTGCCACCCGAGGAGGCTTTCAGGCCGGAGATCGAGGTCAGCGACCCGTTCAACCTGGCCATCCGCTTCGCGATCGCCGACGGCTACTACATGTACCGTCACGGCTTCAACGTCAGCAGCGCAAGCGGCAGCGTGCAGCCCGGCGCCGTGCAGCTGCCGCCGGGCGAGCCGAAGTGGGATGAGGAGTTCGGCGACACGCTGGTGTTCTACGAATCCGTCGAGATGCAGGTGCCATTGTCGCGCCGCTCGCCGGACGCGACGGCGTTCGACTTCGAGCTGGCCTGGCAGGGCTGCAAGGAAGACAGCATCTGCTACCCGCCCATGACGCGCAGCTTCACCGTGATGCTGCCGGCCGCTGACCTGAGTGACCCGGGCTGGGCGCCCCCGGGCGGTGGGGCCCCGATGCAGTCGGAGCAGGACCGCCTGTCCGCACTGATCAGTGGCGGCAGCCTGCTGGCGATGGTCGCGCTGTTCACCGGCCTGGGCCTGCTGCTCGCGTTCACCCCCTGCGTGCTGCCAATGGTGCCGATCCTGGCGCGCATCATCGTCGGCCAGGGTCCGGACGTGACGACGCGGCGCGCCTTCCTGCTGTCGCTGAGCTTCGTCATGGGCATGGCGCTGACCTACACGCTGGCGGGCGCAGCCTTCGCCGCCGCCGGCCAGCAGGTCCAGGGCGTACTGCAGCAACCCTGGGTGATCATCGCGGTCGCTGCCCTGTTCTCGGTGCTCGCGCTGTCCATGTTCGGCTTCTACGAGCTGCAAGTCCCTTCGTCCTGGCAGACCCGGCTCAACAGCATCAGTAGCCGCCAGCAGTCCGGAAGCTACTGGGGCGCGGCCGTAATGGGCCTGATCTCGGCGCTGGTGGTCAGCGCCTGCGTCACCCCGCCGCTGGTCGCGGCGCTGACCGTGATCGCGCAGGCCGGGGACGTGGCCCGCGGTGCGCTCGCGCTCTTCGCCCTCAGCATCGGCATGGGGATCCCGCTGCTGATCGTGGGCACCTCGGCCGGCAGGCTGCTGCCCAAGGCAGGGCCCTGGATGGAGAAGGTCAAGGCACTGTTCGGCGTGATGATGCTCGCCGTGGCGGTATGGATGCTGGAGCGCATACTGCCGGGACCGGTCACACTGGCGCTGTGGGCGGTGCTGGCCGTGATCGCCGGCGTGTTCCTCGGCGCCTTTCATGGCCTCGAGCGTGATGCGCCACCGGCCCGCCAGCTCGGCAAGGGACTCGGTGTCGTCTCCGTGGTCTGGGGCGTCGCCCTGATGGTCGGCGCACTGGCCGGCAACGACAACCCCTGGCAGCCGCTGCGTTTCGCCGCCTTGCCCGGCAGCGGGTTGCCTGCCAGCGCGGCGACGGCGACGCAGTTCCGGATGATCAAGACCGTAGATGACCTCGATCGTGAGCTGGCTGCCGCCCGGGCCAGCGGCACGCCGGTGATGCTCGACTTCTACGCCGACTGGTGCATTTCCTGCAAGGAGATGGAGCGTTTCACGTTCACCGACGCCGAAGTGGCCACGACAATGTCGCAGATGCTGCTGCTGAAGGCGGACGTCACCCGCGTGGATGCCGATGACCAGGCGCTGATGCAGCGCTTCGGGATCATCGGCCCGCCGACGATCATCTTCTTCGACGCCAGGGGCGAGGAGCTGCGCAACTTCCGGCTCGTGGGCTTCAAGTCCGCCAGGGACTTCCTCGCGCACCTCAATGCGTTCCTGGCCCCGAACCGGGCGGCCTGAGTCCCGTGGCGAGCCGCAGGAACCTGCTCCTCGCCGGCGTGCTGGGCTTGTGCGCGGCTGCCGGAGTCTGGGTCGGCCGACGCATGAACCCGCCGCCTGCCGATCCGGGTCCGGAACGGCTGCCGGATATCGTACTCAACGACCTGTCAGGCACGCCGCGCGCGCTGTCGGAGTGGTCAGGGCGTACCCTGCTGATCAATTTCTGGGCCACCTGGTGCGCACCCTGCCGACGCGAGATGCCGCTGCTCCAGGCCCTGCAGGACGGCCGCGACCCCGAGCGTCTGCGCGTGATCGGGATTGCCATCGACCGGCAGGACCCCGTCGAGCGGTTCCTGGCAGAGACGGGGGTCAACTACCCGGTGCTGATCGGCCAGCAGGACGCGATGCTGGCGGCCGAACGCTTCGGCAGCGCATTTGGCGCGCTGCCGTTCACGGTGCTGGTTTCACCGGATGGATATATCCTTGGCATGCACACCGGCGAGCTGCATGCACCGGACCTCGAGCACTGGATGGGTATTGCAGACGAAGTGGCCGAGGGCCGGCTTCCGGTTCCCGAGGCGCGCCGCAGGCTGGCAGCCTGGCGCCCCGGCAGCTGAGCCCTTATGTCATTCTGCGGCGAAATTAATTAAACTAGCGCCCATCTTCCGCAATCAGACAGCCAACTGATGGCCAGCATATTGCTGCTGAACGGACCCAACCTGAATCTGCTGGGTCAGCGAGAGCCACGACATTACGGAGCCAGCTCACTGGCCGAGATCGAGCGCGACCTCACCGAGAGCGCCCGCCGGCGCGGCTGCGAGCTGCGCGCCTTCCAGAGCAACGCCGAGGGCGAACTGCTGGACGAAGTGCAGCGAGCCCGGGGAAGCTGCGATTTCATCATCATCAACCCGGGCGGCCTGACGCATACGAGCGTCGCGCTGCGCGACGCCCTGCTCGCGGTGGAGATACCCTTCATCGAGCTGCATCTCAGCAACATCCATGCGCGAGAGGCCTTCCGCCGTCACTCCTACCTCGCCGACATCGCCGTCGGCGTGATCGCAGGACTCGGGGCTATCGGCTACGAGCTGGCGCTGCAGGGCGCACTCGACTGGCTGCGCCGCCGCCAGCAAACATGATTTACGGGACAGACTGATGGATATTCGCAAGGTCAAGAAACTGATAGAACTGCTCGAGGAATCGGGCATAGCCGAGATAGAGATCAAGGAGGGAGAGGAAGCGGTCAGGATCAGCCGCTACCCAGCTGGAGCATTGCCGACGATGCCCGCGCCCGTCATGCCCGTGGTGCAGGCTCCTGCCCCGGCCGCCGCCCCGCAGGCGGCGGCAGAGGCCCCCGAGGAGCCTGCGGGACACAGGGTAACCTCGCCGATGGTTGGAACCTACTACGAAGCCTCGGCGCCCGGCGCTGCCCCATTCGTCCAGGTGGGCAGTGAGGTCCAGGTCGGTGACACGCTCTGCATCATCGAGGCGATGAAGATGATGAACCAGATCGAGTCCGACGTCGCCGGCCGCGTCAAGGCCGTGCTGGTTGGCAATGGCGAGGCGGTCGAGTTCGGCCAGCCCCTGTTCATCATCGGCTGACCTGAACCCATGCTGGACAAGGTCCTCATTGCCAACCGGGGCGAGATCGCACTGCGCATCCAGCGCGCATGCCGCGAGCTCGGTATCAAGACTGTGGCCGTCCACTCGACCGCCGACAGTGGGCTCAAGCATGTGCTGCTCGCCGATGAGACAGTCTGCATAGGCCCGGCACCTTCCGTGCAGAGCTACCTGAACATGCCGGCCATCATCAGCGCGGCCGAGGTCACCGATGCGGTGGCGATCCACCCCGGCTACGGCTTCCTGTCGGAGAATGCCGATTTCGCCGAGCGCGTCGAGCGCAGCGGCTTCACGTTCATAGGCCCGCCACCGGACGTGATTCGCGTGATGGGCGACAAGATCTCGGCGATCAACAGGATGAAAAAGGCAGGCGTCCCCTGCGTACCGGGGTCAGAGGGCTCGCTGGAGGATGATCCTGACGAGAACCTGCGCATGGCCCGCCAGATCGGCTACCCGGTCATAATCAAGGCAGCGGGCGGCGGCGGCGGGCGCGGCATGCGCGTCGTGCACACCGATGCCTCGCTGCTCAACGCAATCAGCGTCACCCGGGCCGAAGCGCAGGCCGCTTTCGGCAACCCGACCGTCTACATGGAGAAGTTCCTGGAGCGCCCGCGGCACATCGAGTTCCAGGTGCTCGCGGACGGACGCGGCAACGCCATCCACCTGCTGGATCGGGACTGCTCGATGCAGCGCCGGCACCAGAAGGTAATCGAGGAGGCCCCGGCCCCGGGCATTCCTGATGAACTGCGCTCCGCGATGGGAGAACGCTGCGTCAGGGCCTGCCTGGAGATCGGCTACCGCAGTGCCGGAACCTTCGAGTTCCTCTACCAGGACGGGTCGTTCTATTTCATCGAGATGAACACCCGCCTTCAGGTGGAGCACCCGGTCACCGAGCTGATCACCGGAATCGACATCGTCAAGGAGCAGCTGCGCATCGCTGCCGGTGAGCCACTCAGGCTGCGGCAGTCGGATGTGAGCCGGCGCGGCCATGCGATCGAGTGCCGGATCAACGCGGAGGACCCGAGCAATTTCATGCCCTGTCCGGGACGGGTAGAGCTCTGGCATGCGCCGGGTGGCCCGGGGGTCCGTGTCGACAGTCACCTTTACAGCGGCTACACGGTTCCGCCGTACTACGATTCGCTGGTTGCCAAGCTGATCACCCATGGCGATGACCGGGAATCAGCCATCGCCAGGATGAACATCGCACTCAGCGAGATGGTGGTCGAGGGCATACGCACGAACATCCCTCTGCACCAGGAAATCTGCCAGCATGCGGCCTTCCGTGCCGGCGGCACCGACATTCACTACCTCGAAAAGCGCCTGAGGATCTGAGTACGTGCTGGCTCCGCCTGACGGGCGACCGGCGTGACCCGGCGCTGGCGTGAACTGGCTGTCGATACGGTGCGGGCGCGGGCCTCCCGTGTCGAGCAGGCCTTGCTCGAGGCCGGCGCTCTGGCGGTGCGCCTCGAGGATCGCGGTGACGAGCCACTGCTGGAACCCCCGCCCGGCGCCACTCCGCTCTGGCAGGCTGTCCGCCTGGTAGGACTGTTCGACAACCGTCCCGCGGACCCACAGGCGTTCGCACAGCTGGCAGCAGCCCTGTCACTGGACGAGCTCGCACAGCTTGGCAGCACGGAACTGGCTGAACGTGACTGGGACGCCGAGTGGCGCGCAGCGCTTGAGCCCCTGCAGTTCGGCGACCGCCTGTGGATCTGTCCTGCCGGTCATGACTGTCCGGATCCATCAGGCGTCCGGCTGGAACTCGAACCTGGCCTCGCCTTTGGCACAGGCACACATCCCAGCACGGCGCTGTGCCTGGACTGGCTGGCCAGTCAGCCGCTCGCGGGCACAAGCCTGCTCGATTTCGGCTGCGGATCGGGCATCCTGGCCCTCGCCGGACTGGCGCTGGGTGCTGACCGGGCCGTTGCCTGCGACAACGACCCCCAGGCGCTGCTCGCCACGCGGGAAAACGCGCGGCGCAACCAGCTTGACGGGCGCATGGCGGCTCTGGCTGCGGACGGGCTCCCGGCGACGCACTACGACGTGATCATCGCCAATATCCTCGCCGGGACGCTGATCCGGCTCGCCCCGCTGCTTGCCAGACAGGCTGCGCCGGGGGCGCATCTGGCGCTGTCAGGCATACTGGCCGAGCAGGCGGCAGAAGTGATCGCCGCCTGGTCCATACACCTCAAGCTGGAACCCTGGCGGCAGCAAGAGGGCTGGGTGTTGCTGAGCGGTCGCTTCGGCAGCTAACGTAACCCGACCTGCAAACCTCGGGCCGACCTGCCAGAAACCGATGTTCACTGCCTGCCCTGAATGCGAGACGGTTTTCAGAATCGGCCCGGCCGAGCTGAGGCGTGCCGGCGGGCGCGTGCGCTGCGGAGAATGCGGGACCGCCTTTGACGCGCTGGCCACCCTCTCCGACGCACCGCCAGGTGAGGAAGGCACCCCGGCAGAGCACGAACGCGCGGAGACGCTCGAGTTCGATGTGCCGCCGGAGCGCTGGTCAAGCTTCTTTGACGGCGACGAGCAGGGCCGCGGCCCGCAGGAGAAGATTGACCTCGAGGCGGAGATTTCCGCCGAGGACTGGGACGAACTCGTTTCCTCCCTGGCCCCGCTGGAAGACCCCGAAGAAAGCACCAACCCCGTGTTCGTGATCGAGTCCGGCGAGGAGCCCGACGAGGACGATGGAGAAGCCGAACCAGAGGAAGAAGCCTTCCTCGAAGAGTTCGCGGCCACCATCGACCAGCCGCCAGCACCGGAGCGTCCCTACCTCGTTCCGCCACGCAGCACCCTGTACGCGGACCCCGAACCCCCCTCCGGAGACGAGGACGATGAGGATGCCGGGGGAGAGACGCCGGCGTCGATCCGGGAGCCCATCCTGCCGGCTTCGGCCGCACCGCTGCCCGGACCCGTGCGCCCCGCCGCCGGGAAACACCGCGCGGATGAACATGACCTGGCCACCGCCGGCGATGATGTGGCGGGCAGGGAAGACAGCGACCTGGACCAGCCTTTCGGGCCACCACCTTTCGCGCAGAACAGGGAAACCCGCCAGCTGCGCCGCCGCTGGCCCTGGATCCTCGGTAGCCTGCTGCTCGCCCTGCTGCTGGCCGGGCAGTGGCTGCATGCACAACGCGACAGGGTCGCAGCCGACCCGGTCTGGGGCGACAGCGTCAGAGCTGCCTATGCCTGGCTGGGCCAGCCGCTCTATCCGGAATGGAACCTGCGGGCATGGGAAATCACGGGCTCGGAAGCCATTGCAGGCCGCACTGCCCCGGATGCACTCGAGGTGATCGCGCAACTGCGGCTTGTCGATACGACACCAGCACCCCTACCCTACCTGCGCATCGCGATCCGCGACCGATTCGACAATGTCGTCGGTGAACGGCTGCTTCCACCCTTCGAGTACGCCCAGGGCGCGCACGAGGGCCTGCTGCCGCCGGGCCGTGAAGTGCCGGTACGAGTTGCACTGGTCGATCCGGGCATCGAGGCCCACGGGTATGTCATCGACATCTGCCTGCAGCGCCGCCGTGATGGCATGGTCTGCCAGCAGGACTTGCCACCCTTCCAGCGCTGAACGGCGCGCACCCTGTCCCGCTGGAGGACACCCCACGCCGTAATGGGTGCCGACATAACCGGCGTGCTATGATCCGCGACCCGCGACAGAACAGCGACTGACGGCCAGGCTCGGGACAGCTGCGGGCGGCCGCCCGGCAGAGACCGGCGACGCGAGCGGGAAACTTGAGGAGTCCGTACCTGCATCGCGCCATCCGCGGTGCCGGCACTTTTTCCAGCGGGGAGACATGGGGCAGTGGTCAGAACCGGCAAAGGCAAGCCTACCGAGCGAACAACCGGCAGCCCGCGCAGCACGGCCGCGCGCTCCATGCTGGTGAGAAACCGGCCGCTTCGCGACCTGACCGAGGAAGCGCTGCAGCGCTATTTTCGTGACCTGAACGGGCATCGCCCCGGCGACCTCTACGGGCTCGTGCTGAGTGAGGTCGAGGAGCCGCTGCTCAAGACCGTGATGGAATACGCCGAGGGCAACCAGAGCCTGGCCGCCGGGATTCTCGGCATCAACCGGGCGACGCTGCGCAAGAAGCTGCGCCAGTACCGGCTGCTCAACTGACCCGACTGGCCTGCAAGGCCATCTGCTCAGGATCCGCTGCATCATGTCCAAGCTCCCGTTACGCGCACTCATCAGCGTGGCCGACAAGAGCGGCCTGGCCGACCTGGCCGGACGCCTCGCGGCGCTGGGCACCCGCATACTGTCCACGGGCGGCACGGCTCGCGCGCTGCGGGAAATCGGCCTGGCCGTGACGGACGTGGCAGAGGTCACCGGCTTCCCCGAGATCATGGACGGGCGCGTGAAGACCCTGCACCCGCGCATCCACGGGGCCCTGCTCGGGCGGCGCGACCAGGATGCGGAGGTGATGGCCGCTCATGACATCGCGCCGATCGACCTGGTCATCGTCAACCTCTACCCCTTCGAGGCCACCGTGGCGCGGCCAGGATGCAGCCGTGGAGAGGCGATCGAGAACATCGACATCGGCGGCCCCGCCATGATTCGCGCCGCCGCCAAGAACCACCGCTTCGTCGGCATCGTGGTGGATCCTGACGACTACGGACCCGTGCTGGACGAGCTGGAGACCCATGGAGCGCTTTCCGAGACCACGCGGCGCGCACTCGCCCGGAAGGCTTTCGCACACACCGCAAGCTATGACTCGGCCGTCTACAGCTGGCTGCGCCAGGATGACGGCGACCTCGAGCTGCCGCCAAGGCTGCCGCTGGGGCTGGCGCTGCGTGAGCAGCTGCGCTACGGCGAGAATCCGCATCAGCGCGGGGCGCTGTATACCTTGCCAGGCCGGCGTCCCGGCACCGTGGTCGGTGCCGAGATGTGCCAGGGCAAAGCGCTGTCGTACAACAACGTGGCCGACGCCGATGCAGCCCTGGAATGTGTGCGCGCCCTTCCGGCACCCGCCTGCGTGATCGTCAAGCATGCGAACCCCTGCGGCGTGGGCCTTGGCCATGGCACGCTGGCGGCCTACGCCAAGGCCTATGCGACAGACCCGACCTCGGCCTTTGGCGGGATCATTGCATTCAACAGCCCGGTCGACGCGGAAACGGCCCTAGAGATCATGGCCCGGCAGTTCGTCGAGGTTCTGGTCGCGCCTTCCTTCAGCCCGGACGCGCTCGAGGTCCTGGCGGCCAAGCCCAATGTGCGCGTGCTGGCAACCGGCCCCTTGGCACCGGTCAGCCGGCCTGGTCTGCGCGTGCAGCAGGTTGCCGGCGGCATGCTGGTGCAGGATGAGGACCAGTCGCCCGAAGGCCCGGACTGGCGTGTGGCCAGCAGCCGCCAGCCCACGGCGGGCGAGCGCAGCGATGCCGAACTCGCCTGGACGATCGCCCGCTTCGTGAAGTCGAACGCCATCGTGCTGGTCCGCGACGGGGCGACGATCGGCATCGGGGCCGGGCAGATGAGCCGCGTGATGAGCGTGCGCATCGCCGCCTGGAAGGCCGGGGAAGCCGGGCTGGACGTGCGCGGGGCCGTCATGGCCTCGGATGCATTCTTTCCGTTCCGTGACGGCATCGACCTTGCCGCAAGCTTCGGCGTCGCTGCAATCGTGCAGCCAGGTGGCTCACTTCGCGATGAGGAAGTGATCGCCGCAGCCGATGCCCACGGCATGGCGATGCTGTTCACCGGTGTCCGGCATTTCAGGCACTGAACATGAAGATACTCGTCATCGGTTGCGGCGGCCGCGAGCACGCGCTGGCCTGGACCCTGGCCCGCTCTCCGCGCATCAGCGAGGTTCTGGTCGCGCCCGGTAACGCCGGCACGGCCACGGAACCCGGCGTGCGCAACGTGGCGGTCCCGGCCGAGGACCTGGACGCGCTGCTGGCGCTGGCACAGCGCGAGGCCGTTGAGATCACCGTCGTGGGACCAGAGGCGCCGCTGGTCGCCGGGGTCGTCGACCGCTTCCGGGCAGCAGGCCTCAAGTGCTTCGGGCCCGATGCACAGTGCGCCCGTCTCGAGGGCTCCAAGGCCTGGAGCAAGGCGTTCATGCAGCGGCACGGAATTCCGACCGCAGAACACCGCACCTTCACCTCGCTGGAAGAGGCGCTCGCATACCTGGAGCAGGCCAGCCTGCCGGTAGTGATCAAGGCTGACGGGCTCGCGGCCGGCAAGGGCGTGGTGATCGCCCACTCGCGCGAGGAGGGCCGCCGCGCACTGCACGACATGCTGGACGCACGGGTTTTCGGCAGCGCGGGTGCGCAGGTGGTGGTCGAGGAATTCCTGCCCGGCGAGGAAGCCAGCTTCATCGCGCTCGTGGATGGCGATCACATCCTGCCACTCGCCAGCTCCCAGGACCACAAGGCGCGTGACGACGGTGACCAGGGCCCCAACACGGGCGGCATGGGGGCCTATTCGCCCGCACCGGTCGTCACTGACGCGCTGACTGCTCGCATCATGGACGAAGTCATGCGACCGACAGTGTCCGGCCTCGCCCTGGAGGGCTGCCGCTACACAGGTTTTCTCTACGCAGGGCTGATGATCGACCCCCAGGGCAGGCCCAGGGTGCTCGAGTTCAACTGCCGGCTTGGCGACCCGGAGACCCAGCCGGTGCTGTTCCGGCTTGAGTCCGACCTGTTCGAGCTGATCGAGGCTGCACTGGACGGGCGGCTGGACCAGGCCAGTCCCCGCTGGCACGTGCAGCCGGCTGTGGGTGTCGTGCTCGCCGCAGCCGGGTATCCGGGTCCGTACGAGAAGGGCACGCCGATCGGCGATCTGCCGGGGCGGCTGCCCGAAACCGTCAAGGTCTTCCACGCCGGCACGACGCTCGCCGATGGCAGGCTGGTCACCAGCGGGGGGCGCGTGCTCTGTGTCGTGGCACGCGGCGACAGCGTCGTCGAAGCGCGCGATGCAGCCTATGCTGTCGTCGATGCGGTCGCCTGGCCGGGCGCCCACTGGCGCCGCGACATCGCCTACCGCGCCGTCGCTCGAGAAAGGCGCTGAGCTTCCGGCGGTGCTCCCCAGCAGCTCCCCCGCAGCAGAGAAGTACTCACTCGTCCATCAGCGGACTCGACAACGCATGGCAGCGGGTGCTCGCGTATGCTGTCTGCATGGACAGGCCAGCCCCGCGCGTCCTCGAATCAGAGTGCCTTTTCTCGGCGATCCGGGCGCGCGGACCGGGAGGCCAGAATGTCAACAAGGTCGCTTCAGCCGTGCGGCTGAGCTTCTCGATCCCCGACTCCTCGCTGCCCGAAGCCATCAAGCAGCGGCTGCTGGCCCTGCATGACCACCGTATCAGCAGCGCCGGCGTCATCATGATCCGGGCGGACACCCGTCGCAGCCTCGAGGCCAACCGGGCCGATGCGCTGGAACGGCTGCAGGCACTGGTGGAGCAGGTCTCGACCCCCGTCAGGGCGCGCAAGGCCACGCGGCCCGGGCGCGCAGCCCGGGCGCGGCGGATGGAGGTGAAATCAGCCCGCGGACAGGTCAAGCGCCTACGTGGCCGGGTAAGGACGGATGACTGAGCAGGCACCCGGCGACTCATGGCGGGAATCCGCCGTTCCACATCCCTGATTCTTGCGCCTGTATCTAAAACAGTACAAGCTGACCCGTCGAACATGACCGTGGTGACCGCGGTGCACTGAGGGGGATCTATGCAGCTTGCCGAATGCCTTTACGCGACGGCCTTCATGACCTTCATGATCGGCGTGGCGCTCTGCTACTCTGACCGCGCCAGCACCCGCTCGGTGCTGGTGATGACCGCAGGAATACTGATCGACTTCAGCGCCACCGCCGGCCTGTGGCTTGGCATCGACGCGCTGCGCCTGGGGGTGGAAGGGCGCAACTGGGCCATCAACGTGGGCTCGGTTCTCGGCTTCACGGTCTGGCTGTCATTCCTCGCGACGCTCGCGATCTGGCTGACCGGGCGCCGGCGCG
>JAFIFS010000012.1 GCA_020831895.1 Chromatiales bacterium | reverse complement strand
GGCGCGCCGCCTTTTCTATTGGCCGGGGCTGACGTCGTTCCGGGAGGCGGCAACGGCCAGCGCATGATGGGTCTCAGGACGCTCGGTATCCCGTTCGGCAGCGATCTCAAGCAGCCTTGCGTAGTGAACCCGGGCAGCGCCGGTCCGCCCCGCTCTCTCGGCCGATAAAGCCGCACCCCAGGTCCCACGAAAACGGTTCGGGTCGCGCTCGAGTGAGTGCTCGAACTCGGCCTGCGCCTCCGCGGGTCGATCGAGCTCGAGCAGAAGTTCGCCCAGCAGCTCGCGTAAAGGCACGACGTTTCCCGGTGTGACCGGATGCTTGTCGCTGGCGTCCTCGGCCCGGGCAGCGGCACGCATCAGCTGCTCGGCCTCGGCCGGCTGCCTCTGCGCCAGCGCGATCCAGGCGCCGAGTGCATCGAGCTGGAAGTCCGCCTGCCCAGCCCAGTAGTCGCTTCCGGCGGCCAGCATCTGCTCGCGCAGCGCCACGAGGCGATCGTGGTCACGCCGGGCTGCCGCGACATCGCCCACGCGCGCGGCCCCGAGGCCGCGGGCGAAGACCAGGATCGCCTCGGACTCCGGAAACCGCTCCCAGGAAAGGTCAGGCGGCGAAAGCTGCAGTTGTGCCGCCTCGTCCCACGCACCGCGCTCGAGCGCGTAACGTGATGGAACCGCGGCAAATGCGTAGGCTGCGACGAAGTTGCGCACATCGACCTCGCGGATTCCCGCGATTCGCTCGACCAGCTGCCCTGCCGCGGCATCCTGCGCCTGCTGCAGATGGCCGAACACGAGGTAGTCGATTGCGTGCAGCGCATCGTAGACCCCCGGGCCGAACGTCTGCTCACCGAGTTCAGCCTCGGCAGCCTCGGCAGCCTCGAGCGAAGCATAGTTGCCGGCCACCATCTCGGGCCAAAGGCCCAGGCGGGCAAAGGTGTGCGTCGGCATGTGCAGCGCATGGGACACCGCAGGTGCGATGGAAGCGTAGACACGTGCCGCGGGCAGTGCGCGGTAGGCTAGTTCGGCGTAATCGTAGGTGTGGATCAGGTAGTGGGCGACGCCAGGGTGATCGGGATGGCTCTCAAGCAGTGGCTCGAGAATTTCCGCGGCAGCCAGCTGCCTGGCGAACGTCTTGTCAGTCGGCTCGGCGGCCACATTGAGTGCCAGTGCATGCAGGACCTGAACCTCGATTTCCCCGGGATGATCCGCTGCCACCCGGGACATTGCGCGTTCGAATGCCAGCACCCGCGCCCGGTGTGACAGCTGGGCGCGTGGATCTAGATAGGCGCCCAGCGCTTCGATGAGCCCGCGCTCGCGACCACTGGGGGCCGCTGCGGCGCGCGCGCTCCAGCACATCGGCCGCCGCGTCCTGGGCCTGCGCACTGACCGGCCAGCCGAAAGGGTTGGCCAGCGTCACCAGGGCCGTACCCCAGTGTGCCATGGCGCAGGAGGGGTCGAGTTCCAGCACGACCGCGAAGGGCTCCCACGCCGGCCGGAACCAGAACGAATGGAACAGCGCCATGGCCCGATCGAACTCCTGCTGTGCCGGATCCGAGCAGGAGACCGGAAAATGCACCTCGCCCAGCCGCTCGGGTGGCGCACCGTGGGCCGCATGGTCGTCGGTATGGGCCAGGCCACCGGGGGCAGCCAGTCCGCTGGCCAGGACGGCCGGTATCGTCCGCATGAACTTCATCGCGCCCTCCTTGGACGAGCCAGGTTGGCGGCCGGCAGGATCGACGGCCGGGGGCACGATCTTGTCTACTCCCGTCCAGGACGTAGCGCAAGCCTCGCCGCAAACCGCGAGGCTCGAGCCTGGCGCATGATGGACGCCTGCCGGACAAAGAAAAAGGCGGCAGGACGCTGTCCTGCCGCCTCGTTCTTGCCCGTTACGGCCGTGGACTACTTCCTGCGCGCCTTCTTCTTGCGGGCGCCCGAGGACTTGCCGACCGGGTGGCCATGCAGCAGGCGCACCTGCGAATCATCCTGGTAGTCCGCAAACTCGAAGTCCGGCGGGCCGTGCGGATGGTTGTGTCCGTCGGAAGCCATCCACTGGTACAGCTCGGGACGGGCCCGGTAGAGCTTGGCGGCTGCGCGGAGCTTGTTCTCGTCCGGGTTGGTCCACGGGTTATAGTGGAAGTAGTTGTGCAGCTTCGAGTCGGTCCGGCCGAAGGCGATCGTGCCGTACTTGCAGCGGAACGAACCGTGGTTGATGTACGGCGGGCGCCAGAAGTAGCCACCGGTCGGCAGGTCACCGAACTGCATCATCCAGGAGGTACCCCAGATGTGGTAGCTCTCCTCGGCACAGTCGTGGTACGAGATGTTGTCCTGGGCGAACTGCGGCGTCATGCAGTAGAGGAAGCTGATCGCCTCGGTCAGCGGATCATAGTGCAGCACCTTGATCAGACAGCCCGATGCCACTGACGGCGACACCAGGTTGCCCGGCGCCCAGGGCGCGTCAACGTAGGTGTTGAACGCCTTGGAGGCCGCGGTCAGAGCCAGGCGGTGGTTGCGGTCGGACTCGACGAAAGTCGGCTCACCATCGTTGTACATGACGATGGCCTCGGCACCCTGGGGCACCTCGATGGCACCCGTGGCCACACCGGCCGGGATGAAGGCGTAATGGCCCTCGACCCACTTCTCCTTGCCGACCTTGATCGTGCCGTTCAGCACGAAGATCTCGACGTCAGAGTAGCTCATGCCGGGCTTGCGCTTGTACCCGCCGTCGAAGCGGACCTTCAGCGTGCAGGCGCCGGTGTCGACGTCCAGTGAAAGTACCTTGTAATGGCTGCCCTTGAAGCCGGCGATATCGAATTTCTTGAACGGCTCGTTCAGCTCGACATAGGGCTCGATATGCGGTCGTGCCACGTGACTATCTCCTGAAATATCTGGTTGTTGGGTCCGCCGCGGAACGCGATCAGAATATGACCTTGTGCGGGCCCTTGGGCTTCTTGGCAATCTGCTCCGGCTTGATGATCACGCGCCGGTCGCCGTCGGCATTGAAGCCGCGCGTCTGGACGATGTGCAGGAACTCCTCTACCCACTTCTCGCGCTCAGGGCCGAGCTCCTCCATCTCCTTGACGATCGCCTGGAAGCGCTTCTTCTGCTCGGCGATGTTCTCCGTCAGCCAGGCCTGCGCATCCTTGGCCCGCGCAGGCTTCTGGTCCTGGACTCTCTTGGCCATCCCTTTATCCTTTTGTGGACAGGGGAACAGTGAAATTCCCCGGAAAAGATTCGCACGACACCCCAAGGTGCGTACCCCTCAAAAGCACCCCGATTATAGAATGAAAAAACCCCCGGGCAATGCCCGGGGGTCGGGAGGGGCAGCCTTCACGCCGTCCGGCCGCCCTCGGGCGGCGGACAGGCTCAGCGGTAGTTCTTCCGGTACCAGTCGTTGACCTCGTCCCCGGTCGTCAGCCAGACGTCCTTGTGGCTGGCGATGTACTCGAAGGCGCGTCGCAGGTGCTTGAACTTGTTGGGCTGGCCAACCCAGAAGGTATGCAGGCAGATCGGCATGCAGCGGGCGTTGTCGGCCCCCTCCTCGTACAGAACGTCGAACTGGTCGACGATCATGTCGCCGAAGGCCTCGGAGCTGACGCCAACGTTCTGGAAGGCCGGAATGTCGTTCAGCTCCACCGTGTACGGCACGGAGATCAGGCTTCCCTTCTTCGTGTTGAACGGGAAGGGGTGATCGTCGGCCGTGTAGTCACACAGGTACTCGACCCCGAACTCGGCCAGGATGTTCGGCGTGTTGTTGGTGTGGGTGAGGAACGGCGACAGCCAGCCCTTGGTCTTGCGCTTCAGGCGTTTTTCCATTGCCGTCAGCACGTTGCGGATGATCTCCCGCTCCTTGGTCTCGTCGATGCCGCTGATGAAATTGGCCGGCGCGTTGTTGATGCCGTGCCCGATGAAGGCCCAGTCGCGCTTGACCGTCTCGTCGATGATGCGCGGGTACTCCCGGATGATCTCCGAGTTCAGGCAGACGGTACCACGCATCCCGCAGGCATCCATCAGGTCGATCATGCGCCAGAGGCCAACCCGGTTGCCGTAGTCCCGCCAGCCATAGTTCAGCGGGTCCGGGTTGAACTGCTGCGTGCCCGGGATGATCGCCGTGCCCGGGATGTCGGCCGGGAAGTGCTCGATATTGATATACGGGATCACCGCGACGCGTGCGCCGTTGGGCAGCCGGAACGGCGGGCGGTCAATAATCGGCACGTAGTCATAATGCGGCGACTGGGTCAGCCCGCTGGGGCGCTTCGGCTTTGCCGCCCGGCTCGCTGTCTTCTTGCTGCCGGCCTTCTTCGTGGTTTTTGCCATCTCTTGTGTCTCCCCTTGGTTCCTGGATGGATGCCGGGCCGCGACCCGGTCAGAGCGAATTGAGGTACTCGATCACCTCGGCCTTGCTGATCACGTCACCGTACTTGGCGTTGATGTCGAACAGGTTGGCCTCGTGCGGGCCGTCGTGACGGTCACCCACGCACTCGCGGACGACAACCGGGCGGAAGCCATGCTGCACGGCGTCAACAGCCGATGCACGGATGCAGCCGGAGGTGGTGCAGCCGAGGATGATCAGCGTATCCACGCCCTGCGCGGTCAGCGTGGCCGCCAGCGAGGTGCCAAAGAAACAACTCGCGTACTGCTTGGTGATCACGGTCTCTCCGGGGCCCGGCTTCACCTCGTCGCAGAACTCGGCGAGTGCGTTGCCCTCGACCAGGTCCTTGAGCACGGGCGCCTTCTTGATCCAGATGCCGCCGTCCTCGAAGTTGACCGGGTTGTAGCGCACCTGGGTATGGATCACCGGCACTTTCTTGCTGCGCGCCAGGTCCAGCACCTCAGGGACCTCCTTGACGCACTTGACGACGCCTGGAGCGAACAGCGGCGCGCCCTCGGTCGTGTACGCCTTGCAGAGGTCAATGACGACGATGGCGGACTTGCGGCCGAAGCCGAGCCGGTTGTCCCAGACACCCTTGTAGTTTTCGTCCGCTGATTTTTCAGCCATGCGTGCTCTCCCGAAAAAAAGTCCGCCAATGGTTCCACCGGCCGGCAGCGGCCGCAAGTTTCGCTCAGCCGGCAATGGCGCCGCTACAGGGCTCCGATCATCGCACAGGCCGCTGCGGGGCATCCGGCGCGGGCGGACGCCGCGTTCGCATGCCGGTCAGGAAGCCGCAGTCGCGAGCAGACCGATCCCCGGACGCAGGGAGAGCCGCGCGCCGCCGGGCCTTGCCACAATGGCAGCCACGCCCGTATAAGACCCGACTGACCCAGCGTCCTCCAGCTTCAGGGAACCGGGATGAGCGTGCAAAGCAACGATCCGTCGGCCTATACCGCCACCCCCGTGAAGCTGGGGCCGATCTGGCTCATGCCCGGCATCACCCAGCGGAATGCGCTGGCCTACTTCCTGGCTGCGTTCTTCACCATCGGCACGCTGGCCTTCGTCAGCAACATGCAGCCCTACCTGCTGACGGAGAACCTCGGCATCCCGGCCGACGAGCGCGGGCGGGCGACCTCCCTGCTGGCGATCCCGTACGAGATCGTGTTCCTGGCCCTGATAGGCCCGCTGGGCGCGCTGGCCGACCGGATTGGCCGCCGGCCGATCTTCGTCGCCGGCTTTCTGCTGGTGGCCACTGCGCTGGCCATGTTCCCGCTTAGCCGCGAACTCTGGCAACTCGCCATGCTCAGGGGTTTCTACGGCATGGGCGCGGCCTGCATCACCTCGATGATGGCGACCGTCCTGGCCGACTATCCGCAGGAGCGCTCCCGCGGGATGATGCTGGCCGGGTCGGGCATCTGCAACGGACTCGGCGCGGTGATGATGGTGCTGCTGCTGTCGCAGATGCCGCGGCTGCTGGAGACGCGCGGATTCGATGCGCTGATGGCCGGACGCATCACGTTCTGGATGGCCGCGGCGCTGGCGATACTTGTTGCGATCGTGCTGTGGCGGAATCTGAAGCCCGGCAAGCCCGGCCAGCCCCAGGCGCGGGAGCCGCTCTCCCGGCTGCTGGGCCGGGGCGTTGGGGAGGCCAGGCGCAACCCGCGTATCGCCGTCGCCTGCATGGAGGCCTTCATCGCCCGCGGTGACCTGGTCGTCGTCGCGACCTTCCTGAGCCTATGGGCACAGAAATCCGGGCTGGGCGCGGGCATGTCGCTTCAGGAGGCGGCGCAGATGGCGGGACGGCTGGTCGCAATGGTCAGCCTGGCCCAGCTGGTGTTCTCGCCGATCTGGGGATACGTCCTGGACCGCGTCGACCGGATGACGGCCGTCGCCATGGCGATGGCGTTCGCCGGCACGGCCTACCTGCTGGTCGGCCTCTCGCCAGACCCGCTTGCGCTCGCATTCATTCCGCTGGCGATACTGCTGGGCTTTTCGGAGGCTGCGGCGATCCTGTCGGGCGCGGCGGTCATCGGCCAGGAGGCGCGCGAGGACATCCGCGGCTCGGTGCTCGGCCTGTTCAACTTCTGCGGCTCGCTCGGCACGCTGGTGATCGCGGTCACGGCGGGCATCGTCTTTGATGCCATCATGCCGGGCGCGCCGTTCGTGATGGTCGCGTTCATCAACCTGGCGATCTGCGGCGCGGCCATCATGGTCCGCCTGAAGACCGGCTACCGCGCCCCGGACAGCCGCACCGACTGAAGCCTGGCACGCCTGATGCTGTAGCTGCCGTGGTCCGGGCAGGCAGCGTCCGGCCCCGCCGCCAGCCGCGCCACCGTTGCACAAAGGCAACAGCCCTCTTCCGGCTCCAGCTCAAGCTTTCATTGACTGGCAATTTTGTTAGAGTAGCGACGGTGCAGCGAGTGGCGGACAGGCGTTGCGCGCGGGCACCACAGAGACAGACAACCGCCGGACCCGCCCCTCAAGGTGGCCGGCCTTGGTCCTAACCTGATGATTGGGGGAACCGCATGAGGATTCGGTGTCGTCTGGGCATAGCCGCCATCACCCTTACTGCCACGACCAGCGTGGGCTTCGCGCAGGTCGAGGAGATCGTAGTCACGGCCCAGCGCCGTGAGCAGGCCCTGCAGAACGTCCCGCTTGCGGTGAGCGCCTTCGGCGCCCAGCAGGCCGAGCGTCTGCAGATCAACGTCGTCAAGGACATCGGCGACAACGTGCCGAACCTCCAGACCTACACCGTGACCGCCGGCGGCCAGTCGATGCAGGTTCATGCGCGAGGCGCGTCCGTGCAGAACCCGGGGTTCAACATCTCCGAGTCACCGGTCGGTATCTACGTCGATGACATCTACCAGGGCCGGCTGGCTTCTGCCAACCTAGACCTGCTCGACGTCGAGCGCATCGAGGTGCTGCGCGGCCCGCAGGCGACACTGTATGGCCGTAACACCATCGCGGGCGCGATCAATATCGTCACGCGCACCCCGGGCGACGACCCTTGGGCCGAGGCCTCGGTCGGTATCGGCAACTACCAGACCGTGAAGGTCGGCGGCTCCGTCGGCGGCCCGATCGAGGAAGGCATGCTGGCCGGCTCCGTGTCCGTCCTCTACCATGATCGCAGCGGCGGCTGGCAGCCCAATCCCGCACGCAACACCGATGTTGGCCAGTACACGGACCTCGCGGCCAGGGCCAGGCTTCACTGGTACGGCACCGAGAATTTCAATGCCGTATTGACCGCCTGGGCGGTTGATGTGGAAAACGATGGCTACAACGGCGTGCCCTATGCGCCGTTCAACGACCCGTCCACCGCCCCGTTCGGCGCACCGGGCGATGCCGCGAGCGCAGGCTCCCCGCTGGGCGGCTTCTACGCCAACTGGTCGCCGGAGGGCAGCAATTTCGGCGCCACCGACCAGGCAGGCTTCTCGCTCGACTGGTCATTGAACCTCGGCCCGGCGACGCTGCGCTCGATCACCGGCTATGCCAACGTGAAGGACCGCTTCGGCTTTGACCTGGCCGGCGGCGGCTTCCTCGGCATTCCCGGCAACCCGGGCCTGCTGATCAAGTCCGACGGCAGCATCGACACCTGGACCCAGGAGGTCCAGCTGCTGGGCAGCGCGCTGGACGACCAGCTCGACTGGATCATCGGCGGCTTCTACATGAACGAGGACGGCAGCCAGGATTTCGGCGGCACACTGGATGCCTTCGGCATCAGCTTCCTCGAGCAGATCGAAAGCACGACAGACAGCTATGCCGTGTTCGCCGAGGGCACCTGGAGCTTCACCGACCAGTGGTCGCTGACTGGTGGGGTGCGCTGGACGCGTGATCGCAAGACGCTGGACAACACCTGTTCGGGCCCGTCGTGCACCTTCGAACCAGGCTTCGTCGGGTCCACGGTCTCGCTCAAGCGCACCTACTCCGAGGTGACCGGAAGGCTGGGCCTCAACTATCAGGTAAACGAAGACCTGCTCACCTACTTCAGCTGGTCGCAGGGCTTCCAGGCCGGTGGTTTCCGCAGCCTCTGCTTTGGCAACCTGACCGAGGAATGTGCGGGTGACTCCTTCGATCCGCAGACGGTTGACTCCTTCGAGCTGGGCATCAAGGCGGACCTGCTCGAGCGCACGCTGCGGTTGAACGCCGCAGCCTTCTACGCTATGTACGACGACATCCAGTCGATTGTGCTCAGCAGCACTGGTGGTTTCCCGATCAACAACATCGGCAAGGTTGATGTCTATGGCATCGAGCTGGAGGTGTTCTGGTCACCGATCGAGGCGATCAATGTGTTTGCGATCATGGGCTGGCAGGAGAGCAGCTTCGGACGCGTGAACCCCAACTCGCCCCCGGGCGGACTGGGCGGTGCCACGGAGCCGACACGCGAACTGGCCTCGAACCCGAAGTTCAGCGGCCGGGTAGGCTTCGACTACACGATCCCGCTGACCAGCGACCTCAACCTGTTCTACGGACTGGACCTGGTGCACTCGCAGAATTACTTCTCCGAGGCGCGCAACCTGGTCGAGGTCCCGAGCTACAGCCGGGTCAACGGCTTCATCGGCATGGCCCAGGCCGACGGGCGCTGGCAGCTCGCGCTGACCGGTCGCAACATCTTCGACCGGAACGACAACGTCTCCGGTATCTATGCGCCGGGCTTCACCAACGTCCGCACGGTGTTGCCGCCCGCGGAATACATGCTGACTCTGAGGGTCAGCCTCTAGCGAAACCAGGCCCGGGCAGCCAGCTGCCCGGGCTTTTTTTTTGGGGTGATCGAATACGGGGGCGCGAGCCCCCTTTTTTTATCCCGCCTCAGGCGTGGCCCGCGACCCGCAGGCTCGCGCTGACCGGCAGCCTCCGGATGCGCCGGCCCGTGGCGGCAAAGATCGCATTGGCGAGCGCCGGGGCCACGGCCGGCACCCCGGGCTCGCCCGCGCCACCGGGCCGACCGCCCTGGCTCAGCAGTGTCACCTCGACCGGCGGTGTGTCGGCCAGCCGCAGCACCGGATAGTCGGAGAAGTTGCCAGGCACTACCCGGCCCTGGCGGACCTCGAGCTCGCCTAGCAGCGCCGCACCCAGACCCTGCAGGATGCCTCCCTCCATCTGGGCGATCACCGAGTCCGGGTGGATCACGGTGCGGCAGTCCGCCACGCAGGTGATGCGCGAAACGCGCAGGCCCGCGGCCTCGTCGAAGCCGACCTCGACGACCAGTGCGACCACGCTGTCGTGGCTCTCGATCAGCGCAAGACCCTGCCCGTGGCCCACGGGGAGTCGGCCTCCCCAGCCAGCACGGGCCGCCGCGGTCTCGAGCACGCTCCGGTATCCGGGCCGCTCATCGAGGTGGCGCAGCCGGAACTCGAGCGGATCGGTGTCCGCCTCGAATGCCAGCTCGTCGATGAAGCTCTCGAGCAGGAACGGGTTGACCGAGTTGCCGACACTGCGCCAGTAGCCAACCGGTATGGGCAGGTCGACCGGCCGGTAGCTGCAGCGGCGCGCCGGTATCGCGTACGGCTGGTCCAGCGCGCCGGACAGCGCACTGCGGTCACGCGCGGCGTTGCCACCGCGTGCCGTGGGCGTGCGCCGGTAGTAGTCGGCCACCACCGACTGGCACGCGAGGCCGTAGTCCAGCGCGGCGATGCGGCCGTCCTCGCCGAGACTCGCGCGGAGTCTTCCTGCTGCAGCCGGACGGTACATGTCGTGGCGCAGATCTTCCTCGCGCGTCCAGCAAAGACTGACTGGCGCCCCTTCGAGCCGCATCGCAACCAGGGCCGCCTGTTCGATGAAGTCCATCTCGGCCCGGCGGCCGAAGCCTCCGCCCATCAGGGTCTTGTGGACAATCACCCGGCCGGGGTCCAGGCCCGTGACCCGGGCAGCGACGTCGCGAGCGATCGTGTTGGCCTGGGTCGGAGCCCAGAGCACAAGCTCGCCGGACCGGAACTGCGCCACGCAGCTCATCGGCTCCATGCACAGATGCGGGAGCCAGGGCAGCCGGTACTCGGCCTCGATGGTGCCTGCGGCCTCCTGCAGCAGTGTCGGCACGTCTCCTTCGTCGACGAACACGGAGGCGGTTCCGGGCTCGTCCAGTGCGCCCAGCAGGGTCTCGTGCACGGTCGCGCTGTCCACGGGCGACGGCAAGTCCACCGGTTCGATGGTCAGCAGCGCCGCGGCCTGCATCGCCGTCCATGTATCACCAGCGACGACGGCTACGCAGGCCTCGTCTACAGCGACCAGCCGCGCTGCCGGATACCGGGCGCGCATCTGACTGTCGTCTACACTGCCGATGCGGGCGCCGGGCACCGGGACATGGCGGACCGTCGCATACAGCATGCCGGGCAGTCGCAGGTCCGTGCAGAAGACCGCCCCACCGCTGACCTTGCTCGGCAGATCAAGCCGCTGCGGGCTGGTGCCAACCAGCCGGTAGCTGCCGGGATCCCGCAGGCGGGGACGGCGCGGCGGGCGGCGGCGGGCGGCGTCCGCCGCAAGCTCGCCATAGTCGAGCTTCCGGCCGCTGGTCGGATGCAGCACCCGCCCGGAATCCGTGCGCAGCTCGGCCACCGGCACCCTGAGCCGGGCCGCGGCGGCGCCGAGCAGCATCTCGCGGGCCGCCGCGCCCGCCGGGCGCAGCGTGTCCCAGGCATCGACCATGCTCGTGCTGCTGATCGTCATCGACATCCCGGCGACGTGGAACACGCGGCGGAGCAGCGCGGTACCGGCCGCCGCAAGTGGCCGGCCCTCGGTCTCACCCAGCGGGCGCCCGCGCAACAGCATGCCGAAATTGAAGTAATCGCGGTCCAGTGGGGTGAAATCCCAGCGCACCCTGGCCCAGTCTGCATCGAGCTCCTCGGCCAGCAGCATCGGCAGCGCGGTGGTGACCCCCTGCCCCATCTCGGCTCGATGCACCCCCAATGTGGTCACGCCATCGGGCGCTATCCTGATCCAGGCATTGAGCGGTGCATCAGCCGTGCCGGCGGCGAATTTCCGCGCGGCGTCGCCGTCGTCGAGACGGCGCCCAGCTACGATGACAACAAGCCCGCCACCGGCAGCAAGGCCGGAGAGAATCAGGCGGCGGCGCGTTATCGGCATGGACGAATCCGAAGGTTCGGGTATCCAGCATAGCGGGTCAGGCCGCAGCGGCAACAGGCCCCGCGAGCGGAACTGCTGGTGTCCTGTGGAACATTACCTGGTCTGTGGGTTGAACCGCGAAAGGCCCACGAACAGTAGCATCAGCACCTTGAGCACCTCGAGCCCGATGTAGACCCAATGCCAGGATGAGCCACCAATCGCCGCCCCTTGAATCACTGCATCGGTGTGAACGCTCAGCTGCGGCATCACCAACAGCCACTGGACGCCCAGTGCCCCGATGGCGATCCAGACCAGGAAGCGCTGGCCTGATAGTCGCAGCAGAAACAGCACACAGAGAAGCGCCAGGAACAGTTCGGCCACAACCACGACCCGAAACGTTGCCCGACCTACTTCCAGGGCGGTCGCCAGACTGAGCGAAGGCGCCAGGAACTTGGCAGGTGTCGCGATGAAGGAGCATCCGATCACCACTCCCGCCCACAGCAACGCTGTCTTGGACAAGGCCGCACCAGCTATGCCTGGGCTCGATCAAGCGTAGTGTCGCCATCCGCAGCTTCCCCCTCAGCAAAACATTGCTTTTGAAAGTCGATGGGCCGTCTGCCAGAACCCGGCCTGGCGGTGGACTGACCGGTGTCCGCTCATCCACTGCCCAGGCACGCGGCGCAGGTTCACTCAGCTGGCGGCGAAAACCTGCCGCACCATGCGTCGGGTGGAATCGCGCACTTCGAGGAAGTCCCGGAACAGCGCGAACTGACCCTGTGCGCGCACGAGGTTGTGAGCACCGCGGCTGGGAAAGCGCGCAGGATCCCAGCCAAAGTAACTCTCATTCAAGGCATCGGCACAGAAGCGGGCGGCCAGCTCGAGCATGATGGTTGCCGTGGCATCGGCGATCGCGTGCTGCTCGCCAGGCCCGAGCAGGCCCCCGCTGCCAGCGACATAGCCGCGCAGCGCTGCCTCGCACAGCGCCAGGTCGAAACCAGCACCGGCGCTGTCCTCACCGCCCGGGTTCGACCATGAGCGCAGCGCATCGCCAAGCTCCAGCGGGATCTCCATGCGGCCCAGGGTGTCGAGGTCGACCAGGCACAGGCCTTGGCCGGTCCGGGGGTCGAACAGCAGGTTGTTGAGCTTTGGATCGCCGTGCACGATCCGCAGCGGCAGACCCGGCGGCAGGGCCGGCAGCGCCTCGGCCGCCGCCAGGATCGACTCGCCCAGCGGCGCCACCTCGGCATGGGAAGGGTGCGCACCGTGCGCATGCAGCGCCTTGCCCAGCACGGCGAGGTGGCGCTGCGTATCATGAATGCCGGTCCTCGGGCTGGAAAACTCGTGCGCGAGGTCAGCCAGCGCGGCATGGAAGCGGCCGAGCAGTCGCCCAGCCTCCTCTGCCATCGCCGGCCCCGAGACCCGCTCCGGTGCCAGCCCTGGCATCCAGCTCATCAGTCGCCAGCAGCCGCCGTCCTGCTCGAGCACCAGGGCCCCTGAATGCGTGCGTACCAGGCGCGGTGTCTGCATCCCGCGCGCGGCCAGGTGCCCCGTCACGGCCTCGATGTCGAGATTGACCGAAGGCGGGAACATCGGGTTGACTCGCTGCAGCACGTAGCGGCGCGCGGGCATCGTGACCAGCCAGGTCCGGTTGATCAGGCCCTTGCCCAGCGGCTCGGTGCGGGCAGGCCCGAGCCGCCAGGCTGCAAGCACCGTCCCGGGTGGCACCAGGGGCTCATCGCTCATAGTATCGATCCGAAACTATATTGACACCCGCAGGAGCGGCAGGTAACTTGCCCACCATGGATATGCAGACACAAACGGCCCCCACGCTGGTCTTCACCGATGCGGCCGCGACCAAGGTCGCCGCGCTGATCGCCGAAGAGGCCAATCCGAACCTCAAGCTCCGGGTCTTCATCTCCGGAGGGGGCTGTTCAGGCTTCCAGTATGGTTTCACTTTCGACGAGACCCTGGAAGACGGGGACACGCGGATCCGCAACCAGGGCGTGGATCTGCTGGTCGATCCGATGAGTATCCAGTATCTGGCCGGCGCCGAGATCGATTACAAGGATGACCTCGAGGGCGCCCGGTTCGTCATCCGCAACCCGAACGCCCAGACCACCTGCGGCTGCGGTTCATCCTTCTCCGTCTGAAGAAGCAGCTCCGTCCCCGCCCTCGTCCGGGCTGAACCGGGCACAAAGCTGCTGCAGCTCCTCGGTCGCCAGCGGCTCCTGCATGAGGCGACAGTGAAAACCCGTGCCGGCCTGATCCCCGCCGTCGAGGTACCCGCACAAAGCACAGCGCCCCGGCAGGGCCTGGCTGCGGTCACGCGCGATACCGTCGAGAAGCTCCGACAGGGCCTCGAGCGTTCCCGCACGCAGTTCGGTCGAGAGACGACCCGCGACCCGCACCACGGTCTCGAACGGATCATGGACCATCAGCTCGCCGGCCTGGTCCGTCAGGTCGAAGCAGACGCTGCGCCCGTCCCGGGCAGATTTTGTGCGGCGCAACAGGCCCCGGTTGACCAGGCTCTTGATCGTCTGCGACGCGGTGCCGCGCGTGGTTGCATGGAACTGGGCAAAAGCCGATACCGTTCTCGAGAAGCGGTTGGCCCGCGCGAAATAGCGCAGCGCGGCCCACTGCGCGGGCGTCATGCCGTGCTGGGGCGACTCGCCGTAAGCCGCGCGGCCCAGCTGCAGGGCAAGTTCAGCCAGTTGCCGGCTGAGTTCCGGTGCATTGGTCGACAGGTCAGCACGCATGACTGGATAGTATCGGTACCGAACTATATTGACAATGCCAGGCCCAGAAGATAGTTTCGCATCCTTACCATCCGCTGCCCAAGGCAAGCCATGTCCATCACGCTGACGCCAAAAGCCGCCGAACGTATCCGCAACCACATCACCCGCCGTGGCGCCGGCCTGGGCCTTCGCGTCGGCCTCAGAAAGACCGGCTGCTCGGGCTGGTCCTACACGGTGGACTACGCCGACGAGTGCGCACCCGGCGATGTCACTTTCGAGGACCAGGGCATCACGGTCGTGATGAACCGCGACTTTCTCAAGCTGCTTGACGGCACGCAGATCGACTACGTGCGCGAGGGACTCAACGAACGCTTCGAGTTCGACAACCCGAACGTCGGTGACAAGTGCGGATGCGGCGAGAGCTTCACCCTCGAGGAAGATTGAGCATGAGCCTTGACCCACAGACCCGGCAGACGATCGAGTCGCTGCTGAACGAAAACCCCGTCGTGCTGTTCATGAAGGGCAACCGCGGCCAGCCCCAGTGTGGCTTCTCGGCCAAGGCCATCTCTGCGCTGGACATGCTGGTGCCAGACTACCTGACGATCGATGTGCTCCAGCACGCGGATATCCGCGAGGGCATCAAGGCCTACGGCAACTGGCCGACGATACCGCAGCTCTACGTGCAGGGTGAGCTGATCGGCGGCAGCGACATCATCCAGGAGATGTTCGCCAGCGGGGAGCTGGCCGAGACGCTGGGCGTGGACGTGCCGGCGGCCGACGCGCCTGCAATCACGCTGGACGAGAGCGCACGCGAAACGATGCAGCGGGCGCTGGCTGGACACCCGAACATGGCAATACACCTGCGCATCGACGCCGGCTGGGGGCACCAGCTTTCCCTGGCGGCCCCTGCACCCGGCGCGCTGTCCGTCGAACTCGACGGACTGAGGCTGCAGATCGACCCCTGGAGCGCGACCCGGGCAGAGGGCCTGCGTATCGAGCTGCGTGAAGACCTGACGGGCACAGCCTTTGCGTTCGACAATCCGAACGCACCACCGCCCGTACGCCCCCTCACGGTACAGGACCTGAGCCAGCGCCTGGATGCGGGCGAACCGGTCTACCTGTTCGATGTCCGCCGCGACGATGAGCGCGCAGTGGCCGTAATCCCGGGCGCGCGGCCCTGGAACGCCGAGACCGACCGCATGATCGCCTCACTGCCCAAGGACACGCCGCTGCTGTTCCACTGCCATCACGGCTCGCGCAGCCGGGCGGCGGCTGAACGCTACCGGCGCCAGGGCTACACCGAGGTCTACAACGTCGAAGGCGGCATCGACGCCTGGTCGACCGAGATCGACCCCTCCGTCCCGCGCTACTGACCGTCGGGGCCTGCAGGGCCTGCGCGCCGCCCACCACCCTCGTCACGCAAAAAGACACCCCGGCACAAGTCCGGGGTGTCTGCCGTGAGCCCGGTGCTGCTGGAAGGGCTCAGTCGCCTGGGGTGTCGTCGATCAGGATGAGACCCAGCGCTCCGACGAGGTTCTGGGCATCGCGGGCAATGGCCGTGTAGATGCCGAGCGGCGAGAAAATGAGCCCCGGCGCGGCGATGGCCACGACACCGGGCTGGCCGGCCGGCGTCACGAATACGTCCCAGAAGCCTGGCTCGAGCGAGACGTAGCCGGTCTGCTGGCGGAACTCGACGCCGGCGAACGCCGGAGAAGCGCCCTCGAGGGGTGTACCCCCAGGCAGCACGTAGATGTCGACCGGCCCCGCAGCCGTGGAACCGTGCACGATCCGCACGCGGGCCTCGGTGGCTATGCGGCGATTGTCGTCGACCAGCACAAGCTCCGCTATGCCGTCGTTCTCGGGGAAGCCGACCTCATCGAGCAGGCCGGCGGCGATCACCGTGTAGAACACTCCGGCCTCCAGCGAGGGTTCGAACTCGATCGCGGTCAGCGACTGCGAGGCGTTGTCGACCACCTTGATGTTGTAGTCGCCCGGAGCCACGCCAACATACGGCGTGAAGTCGGGAAACTCGAGCCCGCTGACCAGCGGCGTCTCGAATGCGTCATCGACAATCACGTCGACGGCGGGCGCATCGGGCGAATTGTGCACTACGCGCACGTCGGCCGTCGTGCCGGCGTCGAGCACCACGCTGCTTCCGGCACCATCGTTGATCAGCAGCTTGACGGGGCTGACCGCCTGGCCCCCGACCGTGTTCGTGATTGCCGCGATGAACAGGTCAGCGCCGGCAGGCAGCGCCAGCTCTCCCGAGTCGAACAGGATCGTGTGCGCATCGTTGGCCGGCGTGATGCGGACGCGCGCGGGACCCGCGGGCAGCTCAGCCGGCCCGATCACCTCACTGAAGGCGATGGAGTCTAGCGGCTGGGTGGAGCCGTCGCCGATGACGGCTTCGGGCGCTGTCACGTAGACATCGACAGCGGGCGCGTCGGGGGAGGCATGCACGATGGTCGCGCGCAGGTTGCCCGCGCCGATGCTGGCGCGCGGCACCGCGACGACCAGCTCCTGCAGAGGGGGAATGACGCCGCCAGAGGCGACACGACCGACCGCAAGGACGGAATACTGCAGGTCGGCCTCGAGCGGTACACCGGCGACGTCGATGACGATCGCGTTGCCCCCCGGGGTAATCGCCTCGACGGCGATGTCGAAGCTTCCAGCCTCGCCGGTGAAGAAGCCCGAGCTCTGGGCATAGTCCACTGCATCGAGCAGAACTTCACCGTTGACGAGGATGTTGACCAGAGGTGCGTCAGGTGAGGCGTGAAATACACGCAGGTCGAAGGTGCCAGGTGCAGGGGTTGGTGAACTGCTGCGTGAGCTGCTGCCGCAGGCGGCCAGCGTCACTGCAGCGATGCCGAGCAGTAGTGCCCGGTTTAATGCTGTCATGTTCCTGTCTCCCGAAATGGATGTTGGCCCAAAAAGTAAAACTGCTTGAGCAGGTTCTTTCGGGAGCTGTGCCTGCATGGATTCATCCGGCCACGGACAGCGTCGTTGCCAGTGCAGCTGCCCTTTGCTAGCGTCCCCGTTAAAATCCGCTGCACCCGGAGACATGGCGTGAGAATGACCAGACGCGGCTCCCTGGCCTGCCGGGCATCGCAAGCCCCGCTGCCCGCCTGCCTGTTGATCGTTGCAAGCTCGGCGATGAGCGGCGTGTTGGCCGATGAGCTGCCGCACTACCGCATGAGCCTCGCGCTCGAGCCCGAGCGTCAGCACCTGCACGCGAACGTCGAGCTCAGGCTGCCCGCAGCGCGGTTCGGCGAGACCATCGAGTTCACGTTGAACAGCGAGCTGGTGATCTTCGCCAGCGAACCTGCCGTGCAGCCGCTGGACGACGATGTGGCGAACACACCAGCTCGTGACGCCGCACACCTGCGCGCAGCCACGCGCCGGTATGCCGTCACGCTGCCGGAGGGCTCGGGCCTGATCAGCCTGCACTATGCGGGGGTTGTCGACAGCGCGCCTGCGGTGCTGCCTGGTGAGGCCTTGCGTGGATTCGCGGCGACGCCGGGTCTGATCAGCCCGCGCGGCGTCTACCTGGCCGGCTCGACCGCCTGGTATCCCCAGCTCGATGACACGCTGCTGACATTCAGCCTGACCTCGAACGTGCCTGAAGGCTGGCACCTTGTCAGCGCCGGCAGCGGCATCTCGAGCGACGGCGCCGGCTTCGCCCACTGGCATGCGGACAGCCCCGTGAACCAGGTGCACCTGGTCGGGGGCCCGCTGCAGCGATACGCCGGCGAGGCCGGAGCGATCGAGACGCTCGTCTACCTGCGCAGCGACGAGCCCCAGCTGGCCATGCGCTACCTCGATGCTGCGGCACGCTACCTCAAGCTCTACCAAGGACTGATCGGCCCCTATCCTTACGACAAGTTCGCGGTGGTGGAGAACTTCTGGGAAACCGGTTACGGCATGCCCTCGTTCACGCTGCTCGGACCGCGAATCCTGCGCTTCCCCTTCATCCTTGCTTCGTCCTTCCCGCATGAAATCCTCCACAACTGGTGGGGCGGCGGGGTTTTCGTCGACCCCCGCAGCGGCAACTGGTCCGAAGGCCTGACGACCTACCTGGCAGACCACCTGATGCGGGAGCTCGAGGGCCAGGGCGCGGCCTATCGCCGCGACACGCTGCGCCGCTACCGTGACCTGGTCGCCGAGGGCCAGGATTTCCCGCTCGCGGAGTTCCGCCGGCGATACAGTCCGGGCAATGAGGCTGTGGGCTATGGCAAGGCCATGATGGGATTCCACATGCTGCGACAGCGGGTCGGCGACGAGGAGTTTCGCCAGACGCTGGCCCGCTTCTGGGAATTGCACCGCGGCCGGCAGGCGGGTTTCGGCGAGCTGAGAGACGCGTTCGAGTATGTGAGCGGCGAGGATCTCGAGCGATTCTTCGACGAGTGGACCGGCCGCCCGGGTGCCGCGCAGCTTGTGCTGGAGGATGTCCGCAGCGTCGAGTCCGGAGCAGGCTGGGCGGTTCGTGGCAGCATCCGGCAGATGCAGCCGGGAGCATTGGAGCTCGATGTGCCCGTGGTCGTCGCAACCCGCACCGGTCCGGTGAGGCGAACGGTGCGCAGCGATGCGGCTGACGCCCGCTTTCTCATCGAGACGGCCAGCGAGCCCATCGGGGTTGCACTGGACCCGGCATTCGATCTGTTCAGGCTGCTCGACCCACGCGAGACGGCGCCATCCCTGGGCCAGCTCTTTGGCGCGCGGCAGGTCATGGCGATCCTGCCTGACGACGAGGCCGGGCGGGCGGAAGACTGGCAAGCCCTGGTCGCAGCCTGGCAGGCCGGCGCAGCGTCACCGGTCGAGGTGGTGAGCGCATCCGGGCTCGAGGCGCTGCCCGAGGACCGTGCTGTCTGGCTGCTTGGTGCCGACAATCCGCTCGCCGCCAAGCTGTTTGACAACGGGTCGATACCGGGCCTCGAGATCGACACGCACGCCTTCAACATCGGGGGCAGCAGCTTCAGCAGATCGAGCCACGCCCTGGTGCTGGCTCTCCGGCACCCCGCGGACCCGGCGCTGGCGGTGGCGTGGATCAGTGCTTCACCAGGAACGGACCTGGATGGACTGGCCCGGCGCCTACCGCACTTCAGCCGTTACTCATGGCTGGCCTTCGCGGACCAGGACGGTTCGCTGGCCGGACAGGGCGAGTGGCCGGTCACCGACTCACCGCTGAACGTGGCGCTGGATGCGGCTGCCGCGCCAGCCCCGCAGACAGAAGCCCGCGAGCCACTCGCGCAGCTGCCGGCCATCTTCTCCCGCGACCGCATGATGCGCGAAGTCGAGTGGCTGGCCGACCCGGCACGCGAGGGGCGTGGCGTTGGCACGCGGGGGCTTCGCGATTCGGCCTACTACATCTCGGAGGCGTTCGCCGCTGCGGGACTGCGACCCGGCGGCCCGGACGGGGAGTGGTTCCAGCGTTTCATGATGCCAAGCGGGCCCGATGGGCGACCGCAGGTCGTCAAGAACGTGATCGGCTACCTGCCCGGGACGAACGACGCGTTCGCGGGTGAGGCGGTTGTTGTCAGCGCACACTACGATCACCTGGGCATGGGCTGGCCAAACGTGCGGGCCGATGCGCAGGGCCAGCTGCACCCCGGGGCAGACGACAATGCCAGCGGCGTCGCGGTCCTGCTGGAACTCGCACGCTCCTTCGGCAGCGGTCCCGGGCCCCAGCGTGGCCTCCTCTTCATCGCGTTCACGGCCGAGGAAGCCGGCCTGATCGGCTCACGCCACTTCGTGCGCAACCCGACCCCGTGGCCGATCGAAAACATCATCGGCGTGATCAACCTCGACACGGTAGGCCGGCTGGGGGACCAGCCCCTGTCGATCCTCGCCGCTGACTCCGCGCGGGAATGGCCTTTCGTGTTTCGCGGCATCTCGTTCATGACGGGTATCGAGACGCGGATCATCGGTGGCGCGGCCGAGTCTTCGGACCAGCAGGCGTTCATCGAAGTCGGCATTCCTGGTGTGCAGCTGTTTACCGCGGCCCACGAGGACTACCACCGTCCCTCGGACACGGCAGACAGGATCGACGCCGACGGTCTCGTGCGCGTGGCCACCGTTGCGAAGGAGGCGGTGAACTACCTCGCGACGACGCTGCAGCCGCCGACTCCCGCCGCGCCGGCGGGCGCGGCGCCTGCGGAGCCGGCCGCGCGGCGGCGGGTCTCGCTGGGGACGGTGCCGGACTTCGGCTTCGGGGGTCCGGGCATGCGCGTCGAGGACGTAGTCCCGCGCTCACCGGCGGCGAGCGCGGGACTGGCTGCCGGGGATATCGTCGTCCGCATGGACGGGCAGGAGGTCGAAGGCCTCGGTGGTTTCAACCAGCTGCTCGGCGGCCTCGAGCCCGGGCAGACCATCGCGGTCGAGTGGTTGCGCGATGGGGTGGCTATGCAGGCCGAGGTCAAGCTGGTCGAGCGCTAGGCGGCGGTGTAGCCAGATTCAGGGTTCCGCCTGGCCCTGCCCCTGTGCCTGCCCCTGTGGGAGCGAGTTCATTCGCGAATGAATTCGCTCCCACAGGGGATCCACCGACAGGTAGCGGCTCGGCGTCGTAACAGGCGGGTGGGAGCTAATTCATTCGCGAACGAATTCGCTCCCACAGCACGATTCGCCTACGGGGGATCCACCGACAGGTAGCGGCTCGGCGTCGTACCCAGCGGCGCGTTGTACCAGCCGCGGACGCGCGGGGCGACCAGCACCTTGCCGACGTAGTGATAGATGGGGACCAGGGGCTGGTTGGCCAGCAGCAGCTGCTCGGCACGGGCCAGCTGCTCACCGCGTTCAGCCGGGTCATCGAGGCGATTGGACTGCTCGACCAGTGCGTCGTAGTCTGGACTGGTCCAGCGCATCCAGTTGGTGGGACTGGTGCTGCGGAACTGCTGCAGGAACGCATGAGGGTCGTCATAGAGGGCGAAAGCCTGGGAGCGCGCGACGACGAAATCGCCGGTCCTGACCCGGCGCAGCAGGCCGCTCAGCTCGAGATTGACCAGCTCGGCCTGCACGCCGATGGCGCGCCACATGGCCGCCACGGCGACCAGGATCTGCCGGTTCTCCTCCTGCGTGTCATAGATCACAGGCAATGACAGCGGGCGGCGCGGGCCATAGCCCGCCGCCGCCAGCAGTTCGCGCGCCAGCGCCTGGCGCTGGGCCAGCGGCCGGTCATGGTCTTCGGCCAGCACCGGAGGATAGTCGGCGAAATCCGGTGCCACCAGGGTCGTAGCCGGGCGCACGCCGGTGCGCAACACCTGAAAGGCCAGCGCCTCGCGGTCGATAGCCAGTGACAGCGCCCGGCGCACGCGCACATCGGACAAGGCTTCACTGGCCGGGTTCAGCAGCAGCAGCCAGGTTGCCTTGATCGGCCCCGTGTGCAGCGCACCGGGCATGTTTTGCTCCACCCAGCCGAGCTGGTCGGGAGGCAGGTTGAGCAGGATGTCGATCTCGCCCGCGCGGAACCGGCGGAAGGAGGCGCCGAGGTCCTGGGTCGGATGCCACCAGACCTCATCGAGCGCGACCTCGGAGGCCTCATGGTAATGCGGATTCCGGACCAGGCGCAGGTGGCTCTGCGGCACGCGCTCGGCCAGCGTGAACGGGCCGTTGCCGACGAATTTTCCGGCGCGGGTCCACTCCCGGCCATGGCGCTCGATCACGTGTCGCGGCACGGGCACCGCCTGGGTGTTCGCCAGCAGCTGCACGAACCAGGGCGCGGGATGGGCCAGCCTGATCTCCAGCGTGTGGGTGTCGCGCGCCTGAACACCGAGAGCGGACACCGGCAGCTCACCTCTAAACACCGCCGGTGCATTCTCGATCAGCAGGAACAGCCCGGCCGCCGGGGCTGCAGTGGCCGGGTCCAGCAGCCGGCGGAACGACCAGGCGAAATCCTCCGCATCGAGTGGTTCGCCGTCAGACCAGCGCAGGTCCTCGCGCAGCTGGAAGGTCCAGGTCAGGCCATCGTCACTGACGGACCACTGGCTGGCACTGCCGGGGGCCGGGCGCGAGCGGCGATCGCGCGTCACCAGCCCCTCCACCAGGTCGGAGAGTATCGGCGCGGCGGGCGTGCCGGAGCCGAGGTTCGGGTCAAGGCTCGGCGGATCCGCCGCGGCACTCCGGTGCAGCACCTGGGTCCCGGCCATGGCGCTGCCAGCGAGCAGCAACCCGAGCAGCAGTGCCGCCCGGCGCATCATTCCACCCACAGCCAGCGGCTCGGTGTCGGACCGCGAGGGGTGTCGACCCAGCCCTGGACCCGCGGCGAGACCAGGCGCCGACCGGCGTAGAAGTAGATGGGTATCAAGGGCTGGTCCTCCATCAGGCGCCGCTCGGCGTCGAGCAGCAGCTGGCGACGCTCCTCCGGGTCCGCAGACCGGTTGGCAAGCGCCAGCAAGGCATCATACTCCGGGTTGCTGTAGTTGACCGGGTTGCCCGGGTTGCCCGTCTCGAACAGCTGCAGGAAGCTGTAGGCATCGTCAAAGGCTGCAAAATAGGCCCAGCGGGCAACCGAATAGTCCCGCGTCCTGACCAGCCGGTTGAGCTGGCTGAACTGGACGTTCTCCACCTGCGTCTGCACGCCGATGGCCCGCCACATCGATGCGATTGCCACCATCAGCTGCCGGTTTTCCTCCTGGGTGTCGTAGACCAGCGGCACCGTGAGCGGATTGTCCGGGCCGAAGCCGGCTGCGGCCAGCAGCGCGCGGGCCTCGGCCTGGCGCTCCGGGACGGGGCGAGCGAACTCGGGCTGGACAAGGCCGGGGTAGTCGGTAATCGCGTCTGTGACGAGACTTGTGGCTGGCGTCACGCCGGTGCGGAGCAGCCGGGTGGTCAGCCCCTCGCGGTCGATCGCCAGTGACAGCGCGCGTCGGACGCGCACGTCGTCGAACGGCGGGCGCTCAATGTTGACGGCGAGAAAATAGACCGCCTGCGCCGGAACGATGCGCAGCGCATCAGGCATCTGGCGGCGCAGCCGGCTGATCTCCTCGGGCGGGAAGTTCAGCACGATATCGAGCTCACCGCTGCGGTAGCGGCGCAGCGAGGTGGCGAGGTCCTGGGTCGGGTGCCACCAGACCTCATCCAGGCGAATATCCCCGGCGGCATGGAAATACGGGTTGCGCGCCAGCCGGATATGGCTTTGCGGAACCCGCTCCACCAGCATGAAGGGACCGCTGCTCACCATGCGGCCGGCGCGGGTCCACTCCCGACCGTATTCCTCGATCACGTGGCGTGGCACCGGCACCGCATTCGAACCAGCCAGCAGCTCGAGGAAATAAGGCACCGGCTCCTCGAGATCGAAGACGACCGTGCGGGCATCCGGCGCAGTCACACCGATCTGGTCCAGGGGAAGTTCGCCGCTGTAGGCAGCCCGCGAATTCCTGATCACGAACAGTGTGCCCGCGGCGGGTGAGGCTGTGGCCGGGTCGAACAGACGCTGGTAGGACCAGACAAAATCATCGGCATCCAGCACGCGTCCGTCGGACCAGCGCAGACCCTCGCGGAGGTGGAAGGTGTAGCGCAGCCCGTCCTCGTCGATGGTCCAGCGCTCGGCGAGACCCGGCGTCAGGCTGGAGTCAGCCGCGCGGGTCAGCAGGCCGGTGACCAGGTCGACGAGTATGGATGTCGCCAGCGTGCCGCTGGCCAGGGTGGGATCCAGCGACGGGGGGTCTGCCGCGGTGCCCCGGTGCAGCGCCTGGGTCTGCGCAGCCAGCTGCGCCGTTGCCAGCAGGAGCAGACCGGCCAGCGCCGCCCGCAGCTTCATGCGCCGGGCTTGCGAAACCGCAGCATGAAGCGGTGCGTGCGGTCACGCACGGACTTGTCGTGAACCTGGCCGGTGCAGGGATCATCAGGGTTTGCCAGCAGATTGCTCTCGGCATCAAGGGCGAAGCCGGCTGCAGTGACTTCCTCGACCACCAGCTCGCGCTCCACGCGGTGAAGTTCGTGGCAGTCCGCGGTGCCCCGGCCAGGGAGAGCCGCGTGGTCGACGATACCAAAGATGCCACCGGACCGCAGCGCGTCGAATATGGCCTTGTTCATGGCCTCGCGGTTCGCGCCGGTCCACACCGCGTCGTGGTAGT
This sequence comes from Chromatiales bacterium, assembly GCA_020831895.1. Taxonomy (GTDB): domain Bacteria; phylum Pseudomonadota; class Gammaproteobacteria; order Steroidobacterales; genus JAFIFS01. Next base: position 532 of record JAFIFS010000012.1, on the reverse strand, counting down.
TCATGATCGAGAACACAGCGTCCAGGCCCGGGGGAAACCCCGGCGCGTCCATCGGGCCGACAAGCAGGTCGATGTTGGTGATGCCGTGGCGCGCGATGCGCTTTTCCAGCGGGTTCTTGCCACCCCAGCGCTTGATGCTGGCCTGGGTGGTATGGGCATGGACGCGACCATGCTCACCCACGGTGCCGGACAGCACGCCGGTGAAGTAGCCCCAGCCGGCGTTCAGCTCGCCGACCTGGTGCCCGGGCTCGACACCGAAGAACAACAGGGTCTCACCGGGCCGGCGCAGGGCATCTCTCGCCGTATCGCGTTCCGGGCGGCGATTGCTGCCAACCGCCGCCCGGATATAGGCAGGCAGACGTGCGTCCTGCGTCACGTCCTGTCGGCGGATTCGGCGTGGAAGTCCGTGACGATGACTGCGCCCTCGGGCGGGGTGATCGAAGGCACGCCCTGCCAGTTCTCCGGACCCACGTCCAGCGAGCTGATGTCCATCACCCACGTGCGCAGGTTCACCCGGCCCGTCAGGCTGCGC
>JAFIFS010000001.1 GCA_020831895.1 Chromatiales bacterium | reverse complement strand
GGGGGGTGTGGGGGGGGGGTCGTCCGGCGGGGGGGGTGGCTGCTTGGGGCGCCGCGCCCGGGCCGCCCCCCCCTCTTCCGGGTCCGCGGCAAGACCTGGCCGCAGCCCGGCAGCCTTCCGCCGACAGCTGCACCACGCGGCTGCCGCCGGAAGGCCGAAAACCTCGGTTCTCCGCCCTCGTCCTCACTGGCACGCATCTTGCTTCACGCACGGTGATAGGCCAGTGAAGGCTTGCAGCAGGAATCGTCCATCATGTCCATCAGCACCTCGGGTCTCGGGTCAGGACTGGATATCAGGGGGCTCGTAAGCCAGCTCGTCAGCGCCGAGCGCCAGCCCACGGCGAACCGGCTCGATCTCCGGGAAGCCCGCGCCAACAGCGAACTCTCTGCGCTCGGCCGCCTGCGCGGTGCGCTGGCCAGTTTCCGGGACTCAATGGAAAAGCTGGCCGACAAGGATGCGCTGACGGCGCGCAAGGTCAGCGTGAGCAACAGCGAGCTGCTGACCGCGACCGCAAGCAGCAGCGCTGCACCCGGCAGCTACCAGGTCGAGGTACTGCAGCTGGCCAGCCGGCAACGGCTGGCCTCAGGGACCTGGGAAACCGCCGACAGCCTGGTTGGCTATGGGCAGCTCACCCTGGGTATCGGTGAACAGACCATGAAGCTGGTGATCCCGCAGGGAACAGGCTCGCTGGCCGGGATCCGCGATGCGATCAACGCAGCCACCGACAATCCCGGCATCGAGGCCTCCATCGTCAACAGTGACGGGGGCAGCCGTCTGATCATCAGCGCCCGCGAGGCTGGCCCCCGGGAGCTCAGCATAGAGGCCAGCGGCGGGGATGGCGGGCTGGCCGCACTGGACTTCACGCCAGGTGGGCCGGACAACGGACTGAGCGAGATCCAGGCCGCGGCGGCGGCCGTCATCCGTATCGACGGGTTCGAGGTCACCGCCAGCGAGGGAAACTCGTTCACCGGAGCGCTCGATGGCGTCACTCTGAACGTGAGCCAGGCCGAGCCAGGCACGCGGGTCGATGTCAGCATCGCGCTGGACCTCGGGGGCAGCCGGCAGAAGATCCGCGGCTTCGTCGAGAGCTACAACCGGCTGACAGGCACCTTTGCCGATCTCACGCGCTTCGATCCGGAAAGCCGCGAAGCAGGCCGGCTGCTCGGTGACTCCGGGCTGCGCAACCTGAGACAGGCGCTGCGCCAGGAGCTGGGGGCGGCCGGCCTGGACGGCCTCTCTCTGGCGGCCATAGGCATCAGCACGGAAGTGAGCGGCCGTCTGCAGCTGGACGAGCAACGGCTGGAACAGGCCCTGTCCCAGGACCTCGGACTGGTGGCGGGACTGTTCAGCGGCGAACAGGGACTGGCCGCCCGTCTCGCCTCCCTGACGGGTGGCGCCATCGCGAGCGATGGCCGTATCGGCATCCGTGAGCAGACCCTGCAGGACCAGCTGCGGAGGATCGGCGAGCAGCGTGAGGCTCTGGACCGGCGCATGGACCAGGTCCGTGCCCGGCTTGAGGCCCAGTTCAATGCGATGGACCAGCTGCTTGGACAGCTGCGAAACACGAGCGAGTTCCTGGCGCAGCAGCTGCCCAGGGGCACCCTGCAATAAGCGTCGCCGGCCACGACCGAGCATGGAGAACAGAGCGCAATGAATCCGAACTCAGCCGGCCAGGCCCTGGGCCAGTACCGCGCGGTAGATGCCTGGGGCACCGTCAGTGCAGCCGATCGGACGCAGCTCATCCTGCGGATGATGCAGGGCGCACTGGACCGGATCCATGTTGCCCGCGGCCACCTCCAGCGCGGCGAGATTGCGCGCAAGGGGGAACAGATCGCCCGGGCTGCGGCACTGGTCGACACACTGCGGGCCAGTCTGAACCACGAGCAGGGTGGCGAGCTGGCCGACCGACTGGCAGCCTTGTACGACTACATGGCGAGACGGCTGACCGAGGCGAACCTGCGCAATGACCCGGCCATTCTGCTTGAGGTTGCCGGGCTGCTGGCCGAGCTCCGGGACGGCTGGAAGGCCATCGTGCAGCAACCCGCCGCGCAGGCCACCCAGCAGCCACGGGACCAGGATTCATGAGCCTGGTCGAGCAGATACTGGACCTGACCGCTCGCGTCGAGGCCTGCCTGGAATCCGGTGACTGGGGGACAGCCAGTGCCCTTGAGCAGGAACGTCAGGGCCTGCTGGCCCGCTACTGTGACGGTGAACGAATCCGGGCGCTGGGTGAACAGGAACGGAATCTGCTGCGCGCCCTGCTTGAACGCAACAGGAGCGCCATCAGCCGACTGGAGCAGGCCCGTGCCGACCTGGGTGCGACAGCAAGCCTGCTCACGCGGGGGCAGGGTGCGATTCGCGCCTATGCGCGCAATGGCCCTGGCTCCCCGCTGATGGAAACTCCTGAAACCGGAGAATGGCCATGAACGACCGTGACACTCCCGGCGATGACGAGGCCTTTGATGCGCTCGCCCTGCATGACCATGTCCCGATCTCATGGCAGCCGGACCCGCTCGGTGATCCGCTCGAACTGGAACGCCACCACCAGGCCACGGCGCGCGCGCTCCAGGCGCTGTCACTGTTCGAGGAGCCACCGCGGGAGATCAGCGCGGACCCAGCGGCAGCAAACCCGGAGCTCTCGCGCCTGGAGGCCAAGGTCGATGTGCTTCTGAGCCTCGCCAGCCGCCTGCTCGGCGAACCCAATACGCTCCCTGCCAGCGCCCCAGTGGTGCTGCGTCCGGGCAGCCTGGAATGGTGCCCCCCGGCCAGGGAGCGGGCCGCGGCCGGCGAGACCGGCATCATCACTCTGTACCCGAACCCGGTCTGGCCGCTGCCTTTCCGCCTGCCTGCACAGATCACCAGCCAGGTCGAGCGGGGCGACAGCCTTTGGCAGACGCTGCGCTTCATCGGGTTGTTGCCCAGCGTCGAGGTTGGACTCGAGAAGCTGATCTTTCGGCGCCACCGTCGCCAGGTTGCGCTGGCCCGGGGGACCGGAATCTTTGCCCAACCCGTATTCCCGGCTCCGCCAAAAAACTGACGAGCCCTGGCCGAACCGTTCTTCCGTGGCGTCAAATTCCTGACACCACCGTGTCATATGATCACAAATACATGATTTAATTGATATCTTAGTTTAGGCACGGTTCTTGCTTGCAGGTACTTGCCCGCGATGTGCGGGCATTGGGCCGACAGGACATGAACCTGATGCACAGCAATACCCGGAGCTCCGGCGCTGCCGACCAGCGCGATGAACTCGCCCGCCGCCACCAGCGGCTGGCTGCGCTCGGGGAAATGGCCGCGACGCTGGCGCACCAGGTACGCACACCCCTGTCCGCAGCGCTGCTCTATGCGCTGAACGCCCGCCAGCAGGGCCTGCCTGCCGCCCAGCGCGACCTGCTGCTCGACCGGACAGTCGCCTGCCTGCACGACCTGGAGCGGCTGGTCGCAGGCATGCTGGACTTCACGCGGGACGCACGCCTGGGCCAGCAGAAACTTTCAGTGGCTGCGCTACTCGAAAGCGTCGAGTATTCGGCGGGAGCGCTGCTGAAACCCGGCCAGCAACTGACGATCAAGCAGCCTCGTGATGCACTGACGCTCGATGGCCGTCGCGAGGCGCTTGCCGGTGCGCTGCTAAACCTGCTCAGCAATGCGCTGGAGGCATCCGGCCCCGGTGCGCGGGTCACGCTGACTGCATGCCGGGGCCCCGTCAACCTCGAGCTGCGGGTCAGCGATAACGGGCCAGGGGTACCCGAACTCATACGTGAGCGGATTTTCGACGCCTTCTTCACCGCCAGGCGCGATGGCACCGGGATCGGCCTCGCAGCCGCCCGCACCGTGGCACAGGCGCACGGGGGGCAGCTGACTCTTGAGGAAAGCGGCCCGTCCGGCAGTACTTTCCTGCTGAGCCTGCCTCTGGCCTCCCCAGGCAGGACTGCCCTCGCGGCGCCACCGGCCGTGCCTGAATCAACCATACGGAGTTGCGTGAATCCATGAACCACTCCCCGATACTGCTGGTCGAGGATGACCGCAGCCTGCGCGAGGCGCTCCAGCACACTCTGGAGATGGCGGGTTTCGCTGTGGAATCCGTTGCCGACGGGGCAGCTGCCCAGGCGCTGCTGCAGCGACAGACTTTTGCCGCAGTACTGACCGACTACCAGATGAAGCCGGTCGACGGACTCGAACTGCTGCGGCGAATCCGCGCATCGGGCAGCCATATTCCGGTTCTGATGATCACGGCCCATGGCAGTATCGATCACGCCGTCAACTGCATGCTCGAGGGTGCCACGGACTATCTCGCCAAACCCTTCGAGCCAGCAGCCCTGGTCAAGCGGCTGCGGGCCATCATCCCGGATGACAGTGGCGATGCCGGCGTCATCGCGATCGACCAGGCCATGCAGGACCTCCTGGGTCTCGCCCGCCGCGTGGCTGCCGGCGAAACGACAGTACTGCTGGCGGGAGAGAGCGGCACCGGCAAGGAAGTGCTGGCCCGCTACATCCACCGTCATTCGCCACGGGCGAAGGGACACTTCGTCGCAATCAACTGCGCCGCGATACCGGAGAACATGCTGGAAGCGCTGCTCTTCGGGCACGAGAAGGGGGCATTCACCGGTGCGAATGAAAGCCGGCCCGGAAAGTTCGAGCAGGCGCAGGGCGGCACGCTCCTGCTGGACGAGATCAGCGAGATGGACATCAGCCTCCAGGCCAAGCTGCTGCGCGTACTCCAGGAGCGGGAAGTGGAACGCATCGGCGGCCGTGCGCCGGTACCGCTCGATGTTCGCGTGATCGCGACGACAAACCGGGATCTTCGCGAGGCGGTCTCGGCAGGCCAGTTCCGCGAGGATCTCTACTACCGCCTGAGCGTCTTTCCGATCCGGATACCGGCGCTGCGCGAGCGTCCCGCCGACATCATGCCGCTGGCACGGCATTTCCTTACCCGTCATCACAACGGCCATGGCCCGGTCCCGGTGCTCGACGAGGCCGCGGCTGCGGGACTGCTGCGCCACATGTGGCCGGGCAACGTACGAGAGCTCGAAAACCTGATCCAGCGCGCACTGATCCTCGCCGCCGGCCGGCACATCGGGACCGACCAGCTGCAGTTCGACAGCTGCGGCCAGCCGCGGCCAGCGCAAGCACCACCGGCAGCAGATCCCGTGACCGAGGAAGAGGTCCTCGAGGAACAACTGCGTTCGGTCGAGGGCCAGCTCATTGCCGATGCCTTGCGCCGCTCGGAGAGCCGGAAGCATGCCGCCGAGCTGCTGGGCATCAGTCCGCGCACCTTGCGCTACAAGATCGCGCGGCTGCGCGAGTCCGGGGTGCAGGTCCCGGGCCGGCAAACGGTGGCCAGCGGCAGCCTGGCAACGTGACCACCAGCATTCCTGGAGATTGATCATGAGCGACATGGAGATCAACAAGGTGCTCAGCCAGATGCGGGCACTGTCGTCGCAGGTGGCCCCGGTGTCGCGGCCCCCGGAACCGGGCGCACCGGAGTTCGGCAAACTGATGCAGAGCGCCATCTCCCAGGTCAACCAGCAGCAGATGCAGGCGAACAAACTGATGACCGGTTTCGAGACCGGGACAGGAGACGCAAGCCTCGCCGAGGTGATGGTTGCAATGCAGAAGTCGAGCCTGTCATTCCAGGCGATGACCGAGGTACGCAACCGGCTCATCGAGGCCTACCAGGAAATCATGAACATGCCGGTCTGAAGGCTGGCACCCGGCGCAATGAGCTTCAGAGAGACTGATCCATGGCAGAAAACAAGACCCTGACCGGCATGCCCCTGATGCTGGCTGGTGACCCCGGGCTTCTGCGCAAGCTTGGACTGCTGGCCGGACTCGCGCTCAGCATCTCGATCGGCGTCACGGCGGCGTTCTGGATGAAGGAGCCGGGGTACACACTGCTGTATTCGCAGATCGGCGACCGGGAGGCCGGCGAAGTCGCGCGCCACCTGGCCGTGAGCGGCATCCCCTACCGCCTGGACCGCCAGACTGGGGCCATCATGGTCCCACCCTCACGGATACACGACGCCCGGCTCACGCTGGCCGCCGAAGGATTGCCGCGCAGCGCAGGTTTCGGGCTCGAGATCATCGAGAACGAGTCCGGCCTGGCCAGCAGCCAGTTCATGGAGAATGCCCGCTATCACCACGCGCTGGAGACCGAGCTGGCGCGGACCATCACAACGCTTCAGCCCGTGCAGAGCGCGCGGGTTCACCTGGCGATCCCCCGGTCCTCGGTGTTCCTGCGCCAGAGCGCGAGGCCCAGCGCTTCGGTACTGCTGCAGCTGTACAGCGGGCGCAGCCTGAGCAACGACCAGGTATCCTCGATCGTCCACCTCGTCGCATCAAGCATTCCGGAAATGGAATCGGAGCGGGTCACCGTGGTCGACCAGCAGGGCCGGCTGCTCAACTCCCCCGATGGTGGCGGCAGCGCCGCGTTCAGCAACCGGCAGTTCGAGCAGGTGCGCCGGCTGGAGGAGACCTATATCCAGCGGATCGAGAGCCTGCTCGCACCGATGCTCGGCCCGAACCGGGTCAGGGCGATGGTCACCGCGGAACTCGACTTCACCGTGCGCGAGGAAACGCGTGAACAGTTCGACCCGGCCGGCACGGTGATCCGCAGCGAGCAGGTCAGCGAAGACCGTCGGCGCAGCGGCCAGAACCCCGGAGGCATTCCCGGCGCACTGGCCAACCTTCCGGCAGCCGAGGGCGGCGAACCTGCCGGTGGCCCGGCCTTGCCCGGTGACGACCTCAACGAGTCCGTCCGCCGGACGCGCAACTTCGAGGTGGACCGCACGCTCAGTCACGCGAGGAACGCGCCAGGCACGCTGCGTCGCCTCTCGGCGGCGATATTGATCGACGAGCGGCAGGTCATCGAACCCGATGGGACGCTCCGCTCCGAGCGGCTGTCGCCGGCAGAACTCGCCGAGGTCCAGCAGCTCGTGCGTGATGCGATCGGCTTCGACGAGGCGCGCGGAGACAGCATCAGCGTGTCCAACGTGGCCTTTTTCGCTGCTCCGGAGCCTGAAGCCGGCATGGCTGGTGCTGGGTTCCTGGCTGACCCCACCACCCGGGAGATGGCGCGACAGCTGTTCAGCGCCGTGGTGCTGATCGCGGTGGCCCTGCTCCTGGTGCGGCCGCTGCTGACTGCCCTGTCGGGCGCTTTCGGCAGCGGAGCCGGCAGCCCCCAGGCCGTGCTGCCGACCGGCAGCGGGCCTTCGCCAGCGATGGTGCCAGCCAGCCCGGGACCAGTTGTGCTGAGCTATGAGGACAAGGTCGGTGTCGCCAGGCAGCTGGCCGACAGCAACCCGGAGCGGGTGGCACAGATAGTCAGCAGCTGGATGCAGAGCGATGACTGACGCGGCAACCCTCAGTGGACCGGAGCGCGCGGCCATCTTCCTGATGTCGCTCAGTGAGAAGGATGCTGCCCAGGTCATGAAGCACATGCCGGTGGGTGAGATCCAGAGGCTGGGCAAGGCCATGGCAAAGCTGCGCGGCATCAGCCGCGATCAGGCAGAAGCCGTATTGCAGCAGTTCACTGACAACGTGCAGCGGGAGGCCCCGATAGCGGGAGCTTCTCCCAGCCTGCTCAAACGCCTGCTGTCCCAGTCACTCGGTGAAGACAAGGCGAGGACGCTCCTGGACAGGCTGGTCGATGACCAGCCCCAGGGCCTGGACTCACTGCAGCTGATGGACCCCAAGGAGGTTGCCGAGCTGATCCACCGCGAGCACCCCCAGGTGATCGCGATCGTGCTGGCCGGGCTGGAGCCCGCCAAGGCCGCCCTCGTACTGGCGCAGCTACCGGCCTCCGCGTCCTCGGACATCATCGCGCGGATCGGCAGGATGAACGAGATCCCGCAGTCGGCGATCGAGGAGCTCGACCAGATCATGCAGCAGCGCTTTAGCCAAGCCGGAAACTTTCGGGTCATGATGCTGGGTGGCGTTCGCAGCGCGGCCGAGATCCTGAACCTGGTGGGCAAGGACAACGAGCAGCAGATCCTGGAAAAACTGGACGAGCTTGACCAGGCGCTGTCAGAGGAGATCCGCGAGAACATGCTGGTGTTCGACAACCTGCTCGAGCTCGATGACCGGGGCATGCAGAGCCTGCTGCGCGAGATCTCGACGGATGTGCTGGTCCTGGCACTCAAGGGCGCCGAGCCGGCGATGCACGAAAAAGTCTACGCCAACATGTCCAAGCGCGCGGTGGAGATCCTGCGCTCCGACCTCGAGGCCAAGGGCCCGGTGCGCGTCAGCGAGGTCGAGGCTGCCCAGAAGGAGATGATCAACACTGCTCGGCGTCTGGCCGAGGAAGGCACGCTGGTACTGGGAACAGGCGGCGATGAGTTCCTCTAGGATTATCCGCAGCAACATGCTGCCGGCCAGGCCCAGTGCCTGGCAGGTTCCGGTCGTAGGACCCGCGCGTGGCAGCGGCATCCGCGAGGAAGATGGACAAGAGCTGGCCGCCGTGCAGGAGCGTGCCTGGCAGGCCGGCTTCAACCAGGGCGAGGCCGCGGGACGCGAGGCGGCGATGCGGGCGGCCGCAAGCCAGGCCGCGGCGTTCGAGCGCGTGCTTGACGCGCTGGCCGAGCCGCTCGCCAGGCTCGATCCCGAGGTAGAACAGGAGGTCCTGGCGCTGGTAACCGCGGTTGCACGCCACGTGGTCCGGCGGGAGCTCATGGCAGACCCGGCCCACCTGCTCGGCGTGATCAGGGAGGGACTTGCTGCGCTGCCCTCCGCCGAACGGGAGATTCGTGTCCGTCTGCACCCCGAAGATGCGGCGGTGATCGAGGAGATGCTCTCCAGCGATGGTCCTTCTGCGCGCTGGACGATCGAGGGTGACCCGCTGGTCGGGCGCGGCGGCTGCGTGATCGTCAGCGGGGATTCCCAGGTGGACGAACGCCTGGAGACGAGGCTGGGCCGTGTGCTCGCCACGCTGTTCGAGGACCAGCGGCGTGGCTGAGCATCGGTCAGTCGCACTGGCACGCGGCCGTGGGCAGCGCTGGGCACACCACCTGGGTGATTGGCGCAAGAGACTGCATGACCCGGGTGTCGTGGTCGAAGGCAAGCTGGCCCGCTTCGCGGGCATGACCCTGGAAGCCGTGGGCTGTGAGGCTGCGCTGGGCGCACGCTGCCTCATCGAGAACGCGGACCGCCATGTCCTTGAGGCCGAGGTGGTGGGCTTTGGCGACAACCGGCTGTTCCTGATGCCGACGCGGACCATGAATGGCGTCATGCCCCAGGCCCGGGTGATCCCGACGCGCAGCGTGGCGCACGCAGCGGTGGGTCATGCGCTGCTGGGCCGGATCATCGATGGCGCCGGCAACCCTCTGGACGGCCGGGGCAGCCTGCGCTGTGAAGCAAGCAGACCGCTGGAATCGGCGCCCCTGAACCCTCTGAGTCGCCAGCCGATCAGCCAGCCCCTGGATGTCGGAATCCGGGCCATCAATGCGCTGTTCACGCCCGGCCGCGGCCAGCGCCTCGGCCTGTTCGCCGGCAGCGGTGTCGGCAAGAGCACGCTGCTGGGCATGATGACCCGTTTCACGCAGGCCGACGTGATCGTCGTCGGGCTGATCGGCGAGCGAGGTCGCGAGGTCAAGGAATTCGTCGAGGACAACCTGGGCGACGAGGGCCTCGCGCGCTCCGTGGTCGTCGCAACCCCCGCAGACTGCTCACCCCTGCTGCGCATCCATGGTGCCTGGCGGGCCACCGCCATCGCCGAGCACTTTCGCGACCAGGGCCTGCAGGTGCTGTTGCTGATGGACTCGGTCACGCGCTTTGCGCAGGCACAGCGCGAGATCGGCCTCGCCGTGGGCGAGCCACCAGCCACCAAAGGCTATCCACCTTCGGTATTCAGCCGGCTGCCGCAGCTGATCGAGCGGGCCGGAACCGCAGCCGGCCGGGGCAGCGGATCGATCACCGCCTTCTACACCGTGCTGGCCGAGGGAGACGACGAGCAGGACCCGATCGTCGACGCGGCGCGGGCAGTACTCGACGGCCACATCATGCTGGCCCGTGACATGGCCGAGGCGGGCATCTATCCACCCATCAGCATCGAGTCCTCCGTGAGCCGGTCGATGCCGCGGATCACCTCCCCGCAGCACCAGGCGGCGGCGCGTGAGCTGCGCGAGATCTTCGCCTGCTACATGCGCAACCGGGACCTGCTGACCGTCGGCGCCTGGCAGCCCGGTGCCGACCCGGCATTCGACCGCGCGGTCGCACTCTGGCCCCGCATCCAGGAGTTCCTGCGCCAGGGCACGGATGTACCCGTCAGCCTCGAGCTCAGCGTTGCCGGGCTCGAGGCCCTCTTGCGGAACGACGTCGGCGCGGGGCCGGCCAGCCAGTAGCAGATAGCTGTCCCGCCGGGGCAGTGACAGGAGCAGCACGATGCGTGAACGAAATAATCTCCAGGTCCTGCACCGGCTGGCGAGCCATGCCGAAACCAGCCGCGCGCGTAAACTGGCGACGGCGAATACGGCCGTCAGGACCGAGGAGCAGAGGCTGGCCCAGATCGCGGATTACCTGTCCGACTACAGCCTGCTGACGATCCCGGGGGGACAGAGCCTGAGCCCGGCTGAACTGCTCAACCGCCGTCGCTTCGTCAGCCGGCTCGGGGACGCCCTGGCAAGCCAGCAAAGCCAGCTGCAGCGCACACGCGAGGCAGCGGCCCGTGAGCAGCAACGCTGGACGGCGGCCCGCAGCCAGGTCCGCGCGCTCGACCAGCTCGAGGAACGCCGGAAGGAAACGCTGGAGCGGCGCGCGGCACGGCGCGAGCAGAAGAAGCTGGACGATGCCGGCCGGCATCGTGGCCGCTGAGCTGGATTGGCACGAACCCTGCATATACCGGTCAGCACCCATTGACCGGAATCCCACTGACGAATCCCCGTGATGCAGGAAGCGACACTAGCCGTATCCCCCCATGCTGCCGCAGCGCTGCTGCTGCAGGGCCCGCAGCCCGGGGTCAGCCGTGACGGCAACCCGGCACTGGCCGCGGCACAGCCGGAGTTCGGCAAGCTACTGAAAAATATTGCAATTACCGATGATCTTCCGGCCTCGGGTGATGCCACGGCCCTGGCCGCAGGACTCCAGCCCGGCCAGGACGCGTTGGCCCTGTCGGCAGGGTCCCGGGCTGCCCAGTCTGCCCCGGTCGCGACGGGCGACTGGCGCCCGCTTGCGGCAAGCGACGCGGGACTGTCCGGCAACCCTTCTCCGCCCGGCGGCAACCCGCTGCCGCTGGCCAGCCAGGCTGGCCAGTCTCGAGACGCAGCCTGGCTCACGGGCAGCACATTGCCGGTCACGCCGGTGCTCCAGCCCGTTGAGTCCTCGCCTGATCGGGCAGCGCAGCTGGGGGCAACCAGCGTCCCAGGTGCAGGTTCAGGTGCAGCTGACGCGGCCACGGGGCGACAGGCCGGAGCCGAAACGGAAGGTCTTCCCGGCCGCGAGATCCCCCGGCCGACGGAGCACACGGCGAGGACAATGCAGGATACGCTCCTGGCCAGCACCAGCGTCGCGGCATGGGAAGCGGCCGACGCACGCGGCCCACGAGCGTTCAGGCTCGCCTCGCTGGTCAGCGGTGGCGGCGACTTCATGGCGCCGGCACCCTCCCCGACCACGGCGGTGGCCCCGCCCTTGCCGGGAACCGCCGCATCGCCACTGGCCGATACTGCGCCAGCGCAGGCTTCGGGCCTGCCTCTCCTCACTGATACGGATCAGCCAGACGAAAGCTGGTCACGACAGCTGGGCCAGAACCTCCTGATGCTGGCGACGCGGGGCGAGACCAGCGCACGCCTGAAACTGAACCCGGAGCACCTCGGTATGGTCGAGGTCGATATCCGGCTGGAGGATGACAAGGCGCTGCTGCGCTTTGCCAGTGCGCAGCCCATGGTCCGGGAGGCTCTGGAAGCGGCGCTGCCGAGGCTGCGTGAACTCTTCGCTGAACAGGGCATGCAGCTGGTCCGGGCTGAGGTGGGCGAGGATGCCGGGGGAGATGCGATGAACCATGCGCGCGACGAACGCCAGCAGCGCCAGCATGGGCAGGAGTCAGCGGCCCTGTTCGCTCCGCCAGCAGAGACACCAGCTCCGGGCAGCGGCGCCAGCATAAGCCTGCTTGGCCTGTTCCAGCAGGCGGGACCGCCGCGGCTGCTCGACGTGCTCGCCTGAGCGTCAAATTCCTGACACCCGCGTCCCGCACTGGGCCAAGGAATTGGCAGGTGCCAGAAGAACAACCCTAAAGCATTGATTCAAATGGCCCGCCCGGGCTGGCACGGAGTTTGCTTGCAGATGACCGTGACCAACCGGGGATGAATCAATGAGCATGGAAGAAACGAGTACGGCAGCGCCCAGCCAGCCTCCTGCTGGGAGGAGCCTGCTCGGTACCCTGGGTATCGGGATTGCGCTGTTTGGCCTGATGCTCGGTGCACAGCTTCTGGGACCGGTGCTGGGTTGCGCGGTGATGCCGGGCGCCCTGCCCTACTGCGGCTCCGCGGCCGCCACTGCCGGCGGTGAGGCACCAGCGCCCCGGGCCCGCCGCGTGCGGCCGCCGCAGTATGTGCCACTCGACCCACCGCTGGTCGTGACCTTCCAGGATGGCCAGACGCTGCGCTTCCTGCAGGTCGCAGTCGAGGTCATGGCACGGGAAGACCGGGTGGTCGGTGCATTCAATACCCACAGCCCGGTGATCCGCAACAACCTCCTGATGCTCCTGGGCAGCCCGACGCTGGAGCAGCTGATCAGCAGGGAGGGCAAGGAGGAACTCCGTCTCGCCGCGCTGGCAGAGGTCCAGAAGATCCTGACCGAACAGACCGGCGACCCCGGGATCGAGGACCTCTTTTTCACCAGCTTCGTGGTGCAGTAGGCAATGACGGACGAGCCGATCCTTTCTGAAGAGGAGAACGCCGCGCTGCGCGGGGACTCCGAGGCGGGCAGCCCGGGTGAACCATCCGTCCGTGGTCAGGTACGTCACCTGCTTCCGGACGACTGGGAGCGTATCGAGCGGGAACAGGCGCCCGCGCTGGAATCAGTCGCCGAGCGGATGGCGAGCCTGTTCAGCACGACCCTGCGCCGCTTCTTTCGCCGCAGCGCTGATGTCAGTGCTGGAGCACCTGCCAGCGCCCGGTGGGGGCGACACCTGCGCCAGCTGCCGGTGCCGACCTGCCTGCACCTCGTCGAGATCAACCCGCTGCAGCTGCGCGGTGCCTTCTGCCTCGACGGGCAGTTTGTCTTTTCGCTGGTGGATGCCTTCTTCGGCGGACGGGGCGAGGCACGCCGTCCAGCCGTATCCGGCGAGTTCACCCAGATGGAGCAGCGCCTGGTGAAGCGCTTTGTCGAAGCCCTGCTCAAGGACCTGCAGGAGGCGTGGAAACCGTTCATCGAGCTCGAGTTCCGCGCCGGCGGACTCGAACTCAATCCGCTGTTCGCTGGCATTGCCGGCAGCTCCGACACGGTGTCACTCTGGAACTTCAACGTCCAGCTGGACGAGCAGGCCCTCCTCTTCACGCTGGTCCTGCCCGTGGCCCTGGTAGACCCCATCAGGTCGCTGGGCGAAAGCGGGCGTGGCGCACAGGGAGAAAACCAGCAGTGGCGCATGCGGCTGAAGCACGACGTGAAGAGCGCGCGCGTGCACCTGCGGGCGGAACTTGCCCGCAGCGAGATCACGCTGCGCGAGCTTTCCACTGCGCGCCCCGGCGACGTGATCCCGATCGAGGCACCCGGAAAAGTCGTGCTCTACGCCGGCAGCCGGCCGCTGATGGAGGGCAGCTTCGGGGTTCACCAGGGACGCAACGCCGTGCGCATCACGCAGCCGGCACCACGAAATTACAAGGGAGAGAGTCATGACTGAAGCGAAGACGGCAGAGCCGGGCACCGGAGAAGCGCAGCAGTTTCAGGCGCCGGCGTTCACCGATGCCGCCGCGGCAAGCCAGGGCGACGGCAGCAGCGACACAGCCATGGAACGACCCAGCCTCGACATGATCCTGGACGTGACGGTGACGCTTTCACTGGAGGTGGGACGGGCCCAGATGAGCGTGGGTGAGCTCCTGCAGCTGACGAAGGGGGCGGTCATCGAGCTCGATCGCCATGCCGGAGAGCCGCTAGACGTGTTCGTCAACGGCACCCTGGTTGCGCACGGAGAAATCGTCGTCATCAACGACCGCTTCGGAATCCGGCTGACCGACGTGGTCGCCGCCGAGCCGCGCGGAACGGCCGGACGGTGAGGCCTGCCCGATGACCAGGATACTTGCCATCGCCCTGCCCCTGCTGCTGGCCTTCCTGCCAGCAGCAGCAGGACAGTCGCCGGTCGGGATGTCGGCGGGTGGCGCACCGGACCTGGCTTCCGCCAGCCTTCGCATGGTCGGTGGCCTGGCCATCGTGCTGTCGCTTGTCATCGGCGCGGCCTGGCTGGCCAGGCGCCTGCGGGCGACACCCAGCGGTGGCAGCGGCCTGATCGAGATCAGCAGCGGGATCTCGCTGGGGGCCCGGGAGAAGGTGGTGCTGCTCAAGGTCGGAGACCAGCAGGTGCTGGTCGGGATCACTCCTGCGGGCATGAGGACACTGCATGTCCTGGGCGCACGCAGCGACTTCGCCCGTCACATGGAGTCCGGCCAATGAGGGCGTCCGTACTTGTACTCTTGCTGTTCGCGCCAGCACTGTCCGGCGCGGCCCCGGGCATCCCTGCAATCTCGGTAATCGATACCGGCGACGGCGGGCAGAACTGGTCGGTCAGCATCCAGATCCTGCTGCTGATGACGGCGCTGACACTGCTGCCCTCGCTGGTGCTGGCCGCCACGTCCTTCACGCGGATCATCATCGTGCTGGCGATCCTCCGCCAGGCGATCGGCATGCCGCAGACACCCCCCAACCAGGTGCTGGTCGGCATCGCGCTCTTCCTTACGCTGTTCATCATGGCGCCGGTGCTCAGCGAGATACAGGGCGCGGCGCTGGAGCCCTACATGGCGGGCGAGATCGAGCTCATGGCGGCACTGGAGCGTGCCGAGCAGCCACTTCGCGCCTTCATGCTGAGCCAGACGCGCGAGCCCGACCTGGCGCTGTTTGCCGGCCTGGCCGGCCACCAGGGCTTCGCCAGCGTCGACGAGATTCCGATGAGCATCCTGCTCCCGAGTTTCCTGACCAGCGAGCTCAAGACTGCCTTCCAGATCGGCTTCCTGACCTTCATCCCCTTCCTGGTGATCGACCTGGTCGTATCCAGCGTGCTGATGTCGATGGGCATGATGATGCTGTCCCCGATGCTGATCTCCCTGCCTTTCAAGATCATGCTGTTCGTCATGGTCGATGGCTGGACGCTGATCGTTGGAACACTGGCTGCAAGCTTCATGGCGATCTGAGGACCACCGATGACACCCGAAACCGTACTGACCGTAGCAAGCGATGCGCTCGGGATCGCCGCGATGCTGGCCGCGCCGCTGCTGCTGACGGCCCTGGCGACCGGTGTCGCGATCGGCGTGCTGCAGGCCGCGACCCAGGTCAACGAGATGACCCTGAGCTTCATACCGAAGCTCCTGACCCTCGTGGTGGCACTGCTTGTGGCGGGCCCGTGGATGCTGCAGCTCATCATCGCCTATACGCGCAACCTGTTCGACGCGATCCCCGGGATGATCGGCTGAGGACTACCTTCGGTGACCGAGACGCTGCAGATCATCGAAGGCCTGATGGCACTGATGTGGACCCTGCTGAGGGTAGGGGCCGTCATCATGATCGTGCCCGTGTTCGGGGCCATGTACGTGCCGGCGAGGATCCGCATCGGGATCGCGGTGGTAATCGCGTTTGCCCTGGTACAGGCCGGCCATCAGTCGCCGATGCCGGAGCCGCTGTCACCCGCCGGGCTGCTCGCCATTGCGCGGGAGCTGCTGATCGGATTCTCGATCGGCTTCGTGCTCAAGCTTGCGATCGACTCCGCGCTGCTGGCAGGCCAGCTGGTCTCCACCGGGATGGGGCTGTCCTTTGCGACGGTGGTGGACCCTGGCCAGGGCGGCGTTCCGCTGCTGGGTCGGCTCTACCTGATCGTGGCAACGCTGCTGCTGCTCGCCACCAACGCCCACCTGACGCTGATCGCCCTGGTTGCGCAGAGCTTCGAGCTGATGCCCATCGGTTCCGGAGGCCTCGGGGCAGCCGAGGCGCGGCTGGTGGTCGAGTTCGTCTCGCTGATGTTCGCGGGCGCGCTGCACCTCGCGCTGCCGGCGATCATCTCCATCCTGATGGTCAACGTCGCCTTCGGCGTGGTCAGCCGGGCGGCGCCGACGCTGAACCTGTTCGCCGTGGGCTTCCCGGTCACGCTGATGATGGGCTTCGTCATAATGGCGCTCAGCTTCCGCAGCCAGGGCGCCGTATGGTCGGGCCAGCTCGAGGCGGCCTTTGGCACCATCGGCCGGCTTGTCGGGGGGCCATAGGCCATGTCGCAGAATGACCAGGATCAGGCCCAGGAGCGTACCGAGAAGCCGACACCCAAGCGCCTGGAAGATGCCAGACGCAAGGGCCAGGTGCCGAGGTCGCGTGAGCTTAGCATGGCGATGATCATGATCGGCGCCTCGCTGCTGCTGGTCGGTAGCCAGCAGCACCTCGGACCCCAGCTCGTCGCGCTGATGCGCCAGGGGCTTAGCCACGACCGTGAGTCCATCATCGACAGCACGATGCTGGCCGGCGAGTTCGGCAACCTCGCCCTCCAGGCCCTGTGGCTGTTTGCCCCATTCCTTGCGCTCTGCATGGCCATGGCCATCCTCGGGGGCGTAGCCATCGGCGGACTGAATGTTTCGGCGCAGGCCCTGGCGCCCAAGTTCAGCAAGCTTAATCCGGTCAAGGGCCTGAAGCGCATCTTCGGACTGAACGGACTGGTCGAGGTCGCCAAGGCGCTGGCGAAGGCCGGCCTGATCGGCGGGGTGGCGCTGGGCTTCCTCGCGCTTGTCGCCGGGGACCTGCTTGCCCTCACGCTGAGTCCTGTCCATGTCGCCACCGCCAGCGCACTGACGCTGGTGTTCTGGACACTGGCCGTATCCAGTGCGGCACTCGCGGTGATCGCGCTGCTCGACGCGCCATACCAGCTGTGGAACCACGAGCGCCAGCTCAAGATGACCCGCCGCGACATCCGCGATGAACTCAAGGAAACCGAGGGTCGTCCCGAGGTCCGCGCGCGCATCCGCCAGCTGCAGCAGGAAACTGCGCAGCGCCGCATGCTGCGTGACGTCCCGGACGCCGACGTGATCGTCACCAACCCGACACATTTCGCCGTCGCACTGAGGTACGACGAGACGAGCATGCGGGCCCCGGTCGTGGTTGCGCGCGGCACGGATCTCGTCGCCGCCCGGATCCGCGAGATCGGCAGGTCCCACCGCGTTCCGACCTTCGAGGCGCCGCTGCTTGCGCGCGCGCTCTACTGGACCACGGATATCGGCCAGCCGATACCTTCAACCCTGTATGTGGCCGTCGCCCAGGTGCTGACCTACGTGTTCCAGCTCAGGCGTGCGGAACAGGGTTCGGCTGCATGGCCCGACCGGCCGGTCGTAGCGGTCGACCCTGAGCTTGCCGAGCCATCAGGCCGGCGCAACGGAAAGCCTGAGGTACGTTGATGCCTGTACAGCAAAGATTGATGGGCGCGAGCCGCGCGATGTTTGCCATCGGAGCGGGACTGCCACTGCTGCTGCTGGCCATGCTGGCCATGATCGTGCTGCCGCTGCCGCCGGTCATGCTGGACGTGCTGTTCACGTTCAACATCTCGATGAGCCTGGTCGTGATCCTGGCCGTGGTCTACGTGATGCGGCCGCTGGACCTGGCCGCCTTCCCCACCGTGCTGCTGCTCGCGACACTGCTACGGCTTGCGCTGAACGTAGCCAGCACGCGCGTGGTCCTGCTCGAAGGCCATACCGGGACGGATGCGGCGGGCAAGGTCATCCAGGCCTTCGGCGAATTCGTGGTCGGCGGCAACTACGCGGTCGGTCTCGTGGTATTCGCCATCCTGGTCATCATCAATTTCGTCGTCGTCACGAAGGGCGCCGGCCGTGTGTCCGAGGTCAGCGCCCGCTTCACGCTCGATGCACTGCCGGGCAAGCAGATGGCGATCGATGCTGACCTCAACGCCGGGCTGATCAGCCAGGAAGAGGCACTGGCACGGCGCGCGGAGGTGCGCGCGGAGACGGACTTCTACGGCTCGATGGACGGTGCCAGCAAGTTCGTCCGCGGCGACGCCGTAGCCGGCCTGCTGATCCTGTTCATCAACCTGCTGGGGGGCATGATGATCGGCATGATCCAGCACGACATGGGCTTCGCCGGGGCGATGGAGACCTATGCGCTGCTGACGATCGGCGACGGACTCGTCGCCCAGATCCCCTCGCTGCTGCTTGCCACGGCAGTAGCCGTGATAGTCACCCGGATGTCCCGGGCCCAGGACATGGGCGACACGATCATGAGCCAGCTGCTGGGCGACCGCAGGGTACTGCGCGTCGCCGCCGTGCTGCTGGCGATCCTCGGCCTGGTACCAGGCATGCCGAACCTGGCCTTCCTGTGCATGGCGGCCGCCTGCGCCGGCGCAGCCTGGCTGCTCGAGCGTCGGGCCGCTGAGGCGGCCAGCAAGGAGACCAGCGCTCCACCATCCCCGCCACCCGACGCAGAGGCCCGGCGCGAACTCAGCTGGGACGATGTCGGCCAGGCAGACCCTGTCACGCTCGAGGTGGGCTACCGGCTCATTCCCCTGGTCGACCGCGAGCAGGATGGCGAGCTCATGCGCCGGATCAAGGGCGTGCGCCGCCGGCTTTCTGGCGAACTTGGCTTCCTCGTCGCCCCGGTGCGCATTCGCGATGACCTGGAGCTGCCACCGTGCAGTTACCGGATCAGCATCATGGGCTGTCCGGTCGCGCAGGGCGAGGTCCACCTGGAACGGGAGCTCGCGATTGACCCGGGCTGCCTCGACCAGCAGATTCGCGGGATCGAGGCCCAGGACCCGGCCTACGGACTGCCTGCCGTCTGGATCGAACCGCTCCAGCGCGACGAGGCCCAGGCCATGGGTTACACGGTGGTGGACATCCCTACCGTGATCGCCACCCACCTGAACAAGGAGCTGACAGCACACGCCCACGAGCTGTTCGGTCATCAGGAGGCCCAGGAGATGCTGGACCGGCTGGCTCAGGCCACGCCGAAGCTGGTCGAGGAACTGGTGCCCAAGACGCTGCCACTGAGCGTCGTCGTCCGGGTGCTTCAGGAGCTGCTGCGGGAACAGCTCCCGATCGCCAACCTGCGCATGATCTGCCAGGCCCTGGCCGAGCATGGGCGCTCGACACAGGACCCCGAGACGCTGACCGGCCTGGTGCGCGTTGCCCTGGGCCGGACCATCGCGCAGAAGATTGCCGGCAGCGAGCGCGAGATCCCGGTGATCACGCTCGACCCGCGGCTCGAGCAGCTGCTCACCGATGCCGTGCGCAACGACGGCGAGGGCAGCAGCCTCGAACCGGGACTGGCCGAGCGCCTGCAGCAGAAACTGGCGGAGACAACCCGACAGCAGGAGGTCAGCGGCCAGCCGGCCATCCTGCTGGTGTCCCCCGGGCTTCGCCCATGGCTGGCGCGTTTCCTGCGGTTTGCCATACCCGGCCTCCGGGTCGTGGCCTACAACGAGATTCCGGACAGCCGGCGCGTCAGGCTGGTGGCCGCTGTCGGCACCTGACGCACCGGACGAACTGAGGAGAAGACATGGATACGATGAGCTTCAACGGCAACAGCATGCGCGAGGCACTGCGCCGGGTGCGCGATGAGCTCGGCCCCGAGGCCGTGATCATGGATACGCGTCACGATAGCGGTGCGGTCGAGATCATCGCCGCCCGCCCGGGATCAGTGCCGATACCTGGTGCCGGTGCCGACACCGACTGCTTCCGCATTGACGACAGTGAACCAGCTGTTGAGCTGCCGGGCGATACCGGCAAAGACAGCGTTTCGCGCCTGCAGCAGGAAGTGGGCTCGCTGCGCTGCCTGCTCGAGTCACAGCTCGCGCGCCTGATCTGGGACGAACGCTCACGCTGCTCACCCGAGCTCGCCAGTGCGCTGCGCAAGTGCGGGCAGCTGGGCATCGACAGCGACATCGCCCGTAAGCTCGCCGGTAGTGCCATGGCCGGCAACGGCAGCTGGCGCGCGCTGCTGCCGGAGCTCGTCAGGGCGCTGGCCGTCTCCGAGCCCGCCCCAGGCACTGGTGCCGGCATCGTTGCAATCTGCGGCCCTACCGGTGTCGGCAAGACCACCACCATCGCCAAGCTGGCCGCGCGCCAAGCATTGCGCGAGGGACCTGACACGGTAGGGCTGATCACGATGGACAGCTACAGGGTGGCGGCCCGCGAACAACTGGAGAACTACGGACGCATACTCGGCGTGTCGGTACAGCAGGTCAGCTCCGCGGAGGGCCTGTCGCATGCGCTAGACCGTCTCGCCTCACGCAAGCTGGTGCTGATCGATACCGCCGGCATGGGGCAGCGCGACCCGCGGTTGCGCGAGCAGCTGGCCTGGCTGGAGGCAGCCGGGCGCCCAATCGACACCCTGCTTGCCCTGCCAGCCAATGTCCAGGGCGGCACGCTGCGCCAGATCATCACGCAGTTCGCCGGTGCCCGGCCTGCCGCGGCGATCCTGACCAAGGTAGACGAGGCCACATCGCTCGGGCCAGCGCTCTCCGCCGTCATCCGCGAGCAACTGCCGCTGGCCTGGGTGACCAACGGCCAGCGCGTGCCCGAGGACCTGCAGAGGATGCATGGCCGCGAGAGCTGGCTGATCAAGCTGGCCGTCGAGATGGTTCGCGACGACCCCGCGCCTCCCGACGAGCAGGCGCTTGCCTGGGCCTACACGCGGGAGGTGCAGCATGCCTGGGCATGAGGCGACCATGCCCGAGGATCAGGCCGCAGGCCTGCGCCGGATCCAGCCGCTGCGTCCGGTCAAGGTCATCGCCGTGGCCAGCGGCAAGGGGGGTGTCGGCAAGACCAGCATCAGCGCCAATCTTGCGATCGGACTTGGCGAGCTGGGTCGGCGCGTCATGCTGCTGGATGCGGATGTCGGTCTCGCCAACGTCGACGTGATGCTGGGCCTGCAGCCGCGTCATACGCTGGCCGACGTGTTCTCAGGCCGCATGGGCCTGGACGAGATCGTCGTGGAAGGCCCTGCGGGGCTGCGCATACTGCCGGGCGGCTCCGGGGTCAGCGGCCTCACCGACCTGGACGGGCGGCAGCATGGAGGGCTGATCAGCGCCTTCAGCACGCTGCGCGACGTGCCCGACATCCTGCTCGTGGACACGGCAGCCGGCGTATCCCGGGGCGTCCTTCAGTATGCGGCCGCGGCGGGTGAGGTTCTGGTGGTCCTGTGCGACGAGCCGGCCTCGCTCACGGACTCCTACGCACTCATCAAGCTGCTCAGCACATGCTGGGGAGTGCGCCGCTTTCGCATCGTCACGAACATGACGCGGCGCGCGGGGGACGGTCGGATCGCTTTCCATAAGCTGCAGAGGGTCACGGACCGGTTCCTTGAGGTCCAGCTGGAGCATACCGGCAGCATCCCCTGGGACGCCCGCGTGGCCCGGGCGATCCAGCTGCAGCTCCCTTTTGTGACGGCGTTCCCGAATTCAGTGGCCGCAGCGGCCCTCAAGAATCTCGCCCGTCGTGCCGATAACTGGAGCATGCCGCGGACCGCCCGCGGTGGCATCGAGTTCTTCGTCGAGCGGCTGCTGGCCGGGTCGATGTCGACGGAGCATGCCGCGGCATGACGAAGCTCTCGGCTTACGCGCAGGCCGGACGGGATTCGCCCGAGACCTTGGTGGAGCAACACGCGCCACTGGTCAAGCGGATCGCCTGGCACCTGCGCGGACGCCTGCCGGCAGAGACGGACATGGACGACCTGGTCCAGGTTGGACTCATCGCCCTGCTGGAGGCCGCCCGGAGCTATTCACCGGACAGGGGCGCGAGTTTTGAGACATATGCCGGCATACGAATCAGAGGTGCGATGCTCGACGAGGTGCGGAGGGCCAACTGGGTGCCGCGGTCGGTCTACCGACAGCAGCGGGCCTTGTCTACCGCGATACAGGCTGTCGAGGACCGGCAGGGCACGCCGGCCAGCAGCCAGGAGATTGCTGAAGAGCTGGGTGTCTCCCTGGACGAGTACTTCAGGATCGCAGCCCAGGTGGCTACGCAGAGGATGCTCAGCCTCGATGATGGTGGTGACGAGGACAACCCGCGGTCCGGCTCGTTGCCTGGCAACGACGAGGATGACCCCTTTAGTGAACTCGAGTCCCGGGAACGGGAGGCAGCACTGGCCACGGCACTGGCCGGGCTTCCCGAGCGGGAGGCCCTGCTGATGTCGCTGTACTACACGGAGGAACTGAACCTGCGCGAGATCGGTGAGGTCATGGGCTTCAGCGAATCCCGTGCCTGCCAGCTTCATGCACAGGCACTCGCCCGCCTCAGGGCGCGGCTTGCGCCCGAGGGCGGCGACACGGCCAGGCTGGGACAGGAATAAAGGCCATGGCCGGACGCCTGGACACCCTGACCAGCGTGGGCGTGGGGCTCGCCGTGGTCGCTATCCTCGGCGGGAGCATCCTCAAGGGCAGCGGGCTGGCGGCACTGTGGAACAGCGCCGCCTTCGTGATCGTGGTGATCGGAACCTTCGCAGCCAGCCTGGTGCAGACGCCGAAGGAGACTTTCGTCCGCGCCTGGAAGATTTTCCCCTGGATATTCAAGCCGCCGCTGGAAGACGGTGAGCAGCTGCTCGCGAGGATGGTCGAGTGGAGCGAGACCGCACGCAAGCAGGGGCTGCTCGGCCTCGAGCCGGCGATCGAGCAGCAGGAGGACCCGTTCTCGCAGCGTGCCCTGCAGATGCTGGTCGATGGCGCAGAGCCCGAGAAAATCAGGGAGGCGCTGGAGGTCGACCTCGAGGCCCGGGAACACGCGAACACGCAGAGCGCCAAGGTGTTCGAGGGCCTCGGCATCTATGCCCCGACCCTGGGCATTATCGGCGCCGTGCTCGGTCTCATCGCGGTGATGCAGAACCTGGCTGATCCCAGCAAGCTGGGCCCCGGCATCGCAGCGGCCTTCACCGCAACGATCTACGGAATCGGGCTCGCCAACCTGTTCTTCCTGCCCACGGCCAACAAGCTCAAGGACATCATCAAGGGGCAGACGCGCAGCAAGGAAATGGTGCTCGAAGGGATCATAGCGATCGCGGAGGGCGAGAATCCCCGCAACCTCGAGTCGCGTCTGCGCGGATTCCTGGGCTGAGCACGGGGGTGACCGGTGGCCAGGCGCAAGCATCACGAGGAGCACGTCAACCACGAGGCCTGGGCCATCCCCTACGGCGATCTGGTGACGCTGCTGCTTGCGTTCTTTGTCGTCATGTATGCCGTGTCATCGGTCAACGAGGGCAAGTACCGTGTGCTCTCGGATTCACTGGTGGCCGCGTTCCGGGGCCAGCCGCACACGATGGAACCGATACAGATCGGGCAGCGCCTCACCCGGGTCCAGCATGACGACACAGTGGCGGGCATCTCCCCGTCACAGGTCATCAAGCTGCCGGAAATCCAAGGCCTGCTCGGCGAGGCGGGCCCGGGCGCCGGCCAGCGACAGCCGGAAAATGACCAGGAAAGCGAGCAGCTGCGCAGGATAGCGAGCGACCTGGAGCTGGCGCTCGAGCGGCTTATCTACCAGGACCTGATCCGGATCAGGCGCGACGCCAGCTGGATCGAGGTCGAGATCAAGACGGACATGCTCTTCCCGAGCGGCAGCGCGGAGATTTCCGACGAAGCTATCTCCGTGCTGCAGGAGCTCGCCGCGACCTTCTCGCCTTTCGACTACCGCATCCGCGTGGAAGGCCACACCGACAACGTGCCGATCAGCACGCTGCAGTTTCCATCGAACTGGGAGCTTTCCGCCGCCCGGGCCGCGCGGATCGTCAGGCTGTTCGAGTCGAGCGGTATCAGCAGCACGAGGCTGATGGTGGCCGGAATGGGCGAACACCAGCCGGTCGCCGACAACGAGAGCCGGGAAGGACGCGACCGCAACCGCCGCGTGACGCTCGTGGTTCTGGGTCATGGCGCATCGGCGACGGCCTCGTTGGCCGCAGGCCCCCGGCTTCCGGACGCAACACTGCAGGACAGCCCGGATGAGCAGGATTGACCGCGGCATGGGTACGCCCGGCGTGGGCCGGCTGGGCCCCGTTGCACCGGCCAGAAAGCCGGCGCGCGAAGAGCCGCGGGACCCGGAAAAAGGAACCGGTTCTCAGCGCAGGCAGCCGGAGCGTGACAGGATAAGGCCCGACCGGCCCGAAGGGCTGGCGGGGCATCGCATCGATGAGATTGTCTAGGAGCCGTGATGAACAGCAGCCTCATGGGTGACCCCGTGTTTCTCGCGCTGGGCCTGGGCGTGCTGGCCTGCCTGGCCGGCCTTGCGTGGCTGGGCATGCAATGGCGCCGGAGCCTGCAGCACGTCCACCATTCGCTGGGCCAGGCAACCCGGGAGATAGGGCGCCTGGAGGCCGCCCTTGCCTGCGCACAGGACGGACTCAGCAGCCTTGGCCACGAACTCGAGCAGCTCACCAGCCGACAGGAGCGCATCGTCAGCCAAGGTGGCCAGGACAGCTTCCGACAGGCCATCGCTCTCTGCCGCCATGGTGCCAACGTGCGCCAGCTGATCGAGAGCTGCGGTCTGAGCGAGGGCGAGGCACACCTGGTCCACAGCCTGTACGCAAGGGATGTCGCGACGGCTGCGGAGAACGACCTGCACTGAACCCGCGACGCACTGAAGCTACCCAGGATTTCTTTTCGAGAACAACGATGCCGAAAGCACCTGACATTTCCCCTGGTTTCCCGAAAAAGCTGCGCGAAAGGCTGCGTACGCTGAGCTCCTTTCCTTCGCCACCGCCCGTCGCCCTCAGGATCATCGAGCTCGCCCAGAACCCCGACGTATGCATCAGGAGCGTCGCCGATACCGTAAGTCTCGACCCCGCCATTGCCGCCAAGGTCATGCGCATTGCCAACTCCGCAATGTACAGCCGGCGGCGCCAGAGCACGAACCTGCGCCAGGCCCTGGTCATGCTAGGCCTGAACGCAACGCTGACGCTCGCGCTCAGTTTCACGCTGGTCGGTACACTGCGACGGACCAAGCCAGAGGGATTCGACTTCGTCGCCTACTGGCAGCGGACTCTGCTGGCCGCGACCTGGGCCCGCCTGCTTGCAACAGAGGTCCACCGGCGCGACGCCGAGGAGGTGTTCCTGGCAGCGCTGCTACAGGACATCGGCATGCTGGCGATAGACCGCGTCCAGCCCGGCACCTACGAGGCGAAGAATCCCTTTGCCAACGAGCATCATAAGCTGGTCGAGCTCGAGCGGAGCGCCATCGGGGCAGACCACTGCCAGGTAGGCGCGGAACTGATGCAGGTCTGGGGGCTGCCGGCGGATCTGGTCCGCTTGGTGCTGCACAGCCACGACCTGCAGTCCGGCTCGCTCGCCAGCGACCGGCGCGGTGCAGGCACCTGCATCGCACTGTCCAGCCAGCTGGCGGAACTGTGGATGCAGGAGCGCGACGACATCGCGATGCGCCGGATCAGCCAGCAGATCGAAAAGCTGCTGGACATCCCCGCCCATCGGCTGGCCGACATGTTCAACCAGATCCGCGAGCAGCTGCCGGTGGCCGAATCGCTGTTCGAGATGAGCCTGTTCGAGTCCGACCAGCTGCAGGAAATCACCGATGTGGCGCGTGAAATACTGATGGTGCGCAACCTGCGCGCACTCGACGCAGTCCAGAACCTGCAGAACCACGCTTCAAAGCTGGAAGAGGAAAACGTCGAGTTGAAGCAGGAGTCTTCGCGTGACGCACTGACCGGCGCCTACAACCGACGACGCTTCGAGGAAGCCCTGCAGCAGGAGTTCCTGAGTGCGCGCGGACATTCCTGGGCCCTGTCCGTGATCTTCGTCGACCTCGACCGGTTCAAGGAGATCAACGACACCTGGGGACACCAGGCGGGCGACGCCATGCTGCGGGAGGTGGCGGAGCTGCTGACCGACGGACTGCGCGAGACGGACATCGTGGCGCGCTATGGCGGAGACGAGTTCGTGCTCCTGCTGCCGGGAATCGATGTGAAGGGCGCCACAGCCGTGGCAAGCCGCATAGTCCAGGCCGCCAGGTCCAGGCAGATCGCCGTACCCGGGAAGGACAGCCTGTCAATCACGCTGTCACTCGGACTCGCCACGCTCAACGCAGAGCAAAGGTTCGAGGACCCCCACGGGCTGCTCGCTGCGGCCGATACCGCGCTTTACCACTCCAAGCGCAACGGGCGAAACCAGTATACAGTCTACGCCTCGATACAGGCTGCCTGAGCGGGCACTCCGGACTTTCAGGCCTGCGGCTGCTGGTCGGCGATACGGTAACGCTTGAGCTTCTCCGTCAGCGTCGTGCGCCGCATGCCGAGGCGGGTGGCCGCGGCGGAAACCACGCCGCCGGCATCATGCAGGGCGCGGCGGATCAGGCTGATCTCGATGCGCTCGAGGTAGTCCTTCAGCGGCATCGAGTCCGGGTCGATGTCGAAATCCTGCGGGAGCGGCCCCGACTGGCGGCTGTCGTTCACCGCCTTGCGATCCGACTCCCTGAGCGGCGCGCTGGCGGTGTAACGGGTCGGCAGCTGGTGGATATCGACAGAGCCCCCCGGATAAAGCACGCACAGCCGCTCCATCAGGTTGGCCAGCTCACGCGTATTGCCCGGCCAGGAGTGATGGCGGAGGATCCTGAGTGCACCAGGCGTGAGGCTGACTGGATCCAGGCCCGACCCCGCACAGTCATGGAGGATGCTGTGAACCAGATCTGCGAGGTCTTCCGGCCGCTCGCGCAGGGCCGGGAGCTCTATAGGAAAGACGTTCAGCCGGTAGAACAGGTCCTCGCGAAAGCTTCCATCGCGAATGGCCAGCTCCAGGTTGCGGTGAGTGGCGGCGATGATTCTCACGTCACATATCCGGCTGTGGTTGCTGCCGACGCGCTCGTAGACACGCTCCTGCAGCACGCGCAGGAGTTTCACCTGCATCGAGGGGCTCATGTCGCCGATCTCGTCCAGGAACAGCGTCCCACCCTCTGCGGCCTCGAAACGGCCGACACGGGCAGCTATCGCCCCGGTGAACGAGCCCTTCTCGTGGCCGAACAGCTCGCTCTCGAGCAGGTCGGCAGGGATGGCGCCACAGTTCACGGGCACGAAAGGCCCCACTGACCGCGATGACAGCTCGTGGATGTAGCGGGCGGCCCGTTCCTTCCCGGTACCGGACTCGCCGGTCAGCAGGACACTGGTATCGAAAGTCGCCACCTGGCGCATCAGCTGGCGAACCTGGGAAATGCGCGGGCTCGACCCGATGGGGAGATAGGTTGAGACGGCCTCCGAGTCTGCGCTTGGCTGGCCATCGGCTGCCTTGTGCCCGTCCGGTTCCTGGCCTGCACTGGCCTGCTGCACTCTCAATCCTTTCCAGTCTGCCCGGACTCGCGACCATTGACTAGGCGCCTGCCCCGCCGCAGGAAACGCCTCCGGCGCACGCGAGCATGGACGGGCAGGGGCCACACTGCGTACGCTTATGTTCAGGTAAAGACGCTGGCCGATCAAGCTCCTCGGCCCAGCGATGACTATCCCCGGCATAAGACTGCTGCAAGCTGACCATGAAACCGTTGATGGTGCACCTGATTCAGGCGGATCTCGCCTGGCGCGACCCGGCCGCCAACCGCAGGCGGCTCGAGGACGTGCTCACAGGCCTCCATTCAGGGGGCCAGCTCGCCGTGCTGCCGGAGATGTTCACCAGCGGATTCACGATGGAACCTGAAGGTGTCGCCGAGGACATGGGAGGAGCGACACTGGACTGGCTTTCGCGGATGGCGGGGCACACGGGACTCGTGATCTGTGGGAGCCTGCCGGTCCGCAGTGGCGCACACTTCTACAATCGACTGGTCTGGATGCGGCCGGACGGGTCCTATACCTGTTACGACAAGCGCCACCTGTTCCGGATGGCCGGCGAGCACCGCCACTATGCGAGCGGGCGGGAACGCCTCGTCGTCGAGCTGGACGGGTGGCGCATCTGCCCGCTCGTCTGCTACGACCTGCGCTTCCCGGTGTTTTCCTACGGGAGCAATGCCTTCGACCTGCAGCTGTTCGTCGCCAACTGGCCGGCCGCCAGGCAAGGCGCCTGGCAGGCCCTGCTCCCTGCGCGCGCAATCGAAAACCAGTGTTACGTGGCCGGCGTCAACCGGGTCGGCCGCGATGGCATTGACGTGGAATACAGCGGAGCCAGTGCCGCGTATGATTTTCTGGGCCGGCCGCTTGCAGTGGCTGGAAATGAGGAAAGCGTGCTCAGCCTGAGTCTCGACGGAGCTGCACTCGAGCGCTACCGTGAGAAGTTCCCGGCCTGGCGTGACGCCGACCGCTTCCGCCTGCTGGACTGAATTCACGCATGCGCCGTCTGCTCGTCTTCCAGCATGTGCCCCACGAGATACTCGGCACCCTGGACCCACTGCTGCGCCGCGCCGGGTTCCGCATCCGTTACGTGAATTTCGGCCGGCAGCCAGACGCCCGGCCGGATCTTGCCCGCTATCACGGCCTGATCGTGCTCGGCGGGCCGATGAACTGCGACCAGGTGAATCGCCACCGCCACCTCGCGACCGAGATCGAGCTGATCGAGCAGGCACTCGTGGCGGGGAAGCCCGTGCTTGGCATCTGCCTGGGCGCGCAGCTGCTGGCACGCGCACTCGGTGCGCCGGTCACGCGCAACGGCGTGCCAGAAATTGGCTGGTACGACGTCGAGCCCACGCCGGCCGCCGCCGTGGACCCACTCTTCCGTCATTTCGCGCCGCGCCAGCGTATCTTCCAGTGGCATGGGGACACCTTCGCGATTCCGCGCGACGCCGTCCACCTGGCCAGGTCGCCCGACTGCGAGAACCAGGCGTTCCGATGGGGCGACATTGCCTACGGATTGCAGTTCCACCTGGAAGTGGACAGCGCGATGATCGAGCGCTGGCTGCATACCCCAGTCAACCAGAACGACCTCGAGCGGCTGGCCGGCACGATAGACCCAGCGCGGATTTCTGCGGAAACACCGCTGGCGATAGACGAGGCAACCCGGCTGGCGGAGAGGGTCTTCGGCGATTTCATCCGGCTGTTCAGCCTCCGGCACCGCCACGTGGCCCTGCCCTCGCGCTGAAGGCAAACCCCGGGAACCTTGCCACCGCGACAGGGTTGTCTGATCAACTTTACCCCCGGGGGAGCCTGATTGCCGCACCCAGGCTGCCCCGATACCATGTCTCTCAGGACAAGGTTTGACCAGAACGACAGCTGAGGAGCACGCCGTGAGCGCAGTGGCCAGCACCGCACCCAAAGCCATCCCCGAGCACGCCGATTTCGCCGTCGAGGGCATGACCTGCAGCGCCTGCGCGACGCGGCTGGAGAAGGCCCTGGCGCAGGTGCCAGGCATCAGCGAGGCGGCCGTGAATTTCGCGCTGGAGCGCGCCGATGTCAGCTTCGACCCGGCGACCACGGATACGGCCGCGGTAGCCGAGGCCATCCACAAGGCCGGCTTCAGCGTGCCTGAGGAACGCTTCTCGATGCCGATCCGCGGCATGACCTGCAGCGCCTGCGTCGGGCGAGTCGAGAAGGCGCTGCTCGCCGTCCCGGGCGTTCGCGAGGCCAACGTCAATCTGGCGCTGGAACGGGCCGACATCACCGGGCTTCGCGGCGTCACCCAGGCCGCCACGCTGGCCGGTGCCGTCAGCAAGGCCGGCTATGAGGCGGTGATCCGCTCGGCCTCCGAGCAGCAGGCCGAGGCCGAGGAAGCTGAACGCGCCCGTGCCGCGGCGGAACTCCGTCGTGAGTTCGTGATCCTGCTGATCGCCATCGCGCTGGCGACACCGATGATGGTGCAGATGGTCGGCATGTTCCTCGGCATCCATGAGCTGCACCTGCGCCCGACCTGGGAGTGGATCATCGCAACGCCAGTGCAGTTCATCATCGGCGCCCGCTTCTACCGGTCGGCCTACAAGGCCATACGGGCGGGTACCGGCAACATGGACGTGCTGGTCGCTATGGGTACCAGTGCCGCCTATTTCTACAGCGTGTGGCTGGTGTTCTCGCTGCCGGATGCCACCGGGCAGCTGTATTTCGAGGCCTCGGTCATCATCATCACGCTGGTGCTGGTCGGAAAATTCATGGAATCCAAGGCCAAGCGAGGAACGACGGCAGCGATCCGCCAGCTTATGGACCTCCGCCCGCAGACCGCCCGCGTGCGCCGAGACGGTACAGAGGTCGAAGTGCCGATTGCCGAGGTCCGCAAGGGCGATACCGTGGTGATCAGGCCCGGTGAGCGCGTCCCCGTCGATGGTCGCGTCGTTTCCGGGCGCAGCGAGCTCGACGAGGCGCTGATCACTGGCGAGAGCCTGCCGGTGGAGAAGGAGGCCGGCGACCGCGTCACCGGCGGGGCCATCAATGGCACCGGCCTGCTGGAAGTGCAGGCTACTGCGGTGGGCTCCGACTCCACGCTGTCGAAGATCATCCGGCTGGTCGAGAACGCGCAGGCAGGCAAGGCTCCTGTGCAGCGACTCGTGGACCGGATC
This sequence comes from Chromatiales bacterium, assembly GCA_020831895.1. Taxonomy (GTDB): domain Bacteria; phylum Pseudomonadota; class Gammaproteobacteria; order Steroidobacterales; genus JAFIFS01. The sequence continues at coordinate 15,591 of JAFIFS010000001.1, read as the reverse complement.
AGCGCGATCTTCGTGCCGATAGTGATCGTGGTCGCCATCATCACGTTCCTCACCTGGTTCGCGCTGACAGGCAACTTCGCCCAGTCGCTGATCCCGGCGGTCTCAGTGCTGGTGATTGCCTGCCCCTGCGCGCTCGGGCTCGCGACACCAACCGCGATCATGACCGGTACGGGTGCTGCAGCCCGCTCGGGCATCCTGATCAAGGACGTCGAGTCACTTGAGCGCGCCCACAAGACCAGCGCGGTCATCTTCGACAAGACCGGCACGCTGACTGAAGGCAAGCCGAAGATCGTCGACCTCTCCGCCCTGCGCGGCAGCGAGGACGAGCTGCTGGCACTGGCGGGTTCCGTGCAGCAGGCCAGCGAGCACCCGCTCGCGCGCGCCGTGACCGAGCGGGCCCGCGAGCGCGGCGTTGCCCTGACTCCGGTCACCGAGTTCCGCAGCATCACCGGTCGCGGCGTGCTGGGCACGGTCGCGGGCCGCGAGATCCTGATCGGCAACGAGCAGATGATGCAGGAGCACGGCATCGATGCGGCACCCGGCCTCAAGCTGGCCGGCGCGTGGCATGCGCAGGCGCGCACCGCAGTCTGGGTGGCTGACCGGGAAGGCATGCTCGGCATGCTGGCCATTGCCGACCCGCTGCGGGCCGAGTCCAAGGAAGCGGTGGCCGAGCTGCACCGGATGGGCGTCGAGACGATGATGCTGTCCGGCGATGCGCCACGCGTGGCCGAGGAAGTCGGCCGCGAGGTCGGCGTCGGTGAGGCACGTGGCGGCGTGAGGCCGGAAGACAAGGCCCAGGCGGTCAACGAGCTGGCTGCACGCGGGAAGGTGGTCGCGATGATCGGCGACGGCATCAACGATGCGCCTGCGCTCGCGGCCGCCGATGTTGGCATAGCGATGGGCAGCGGCACCGATGTCGCGATGGAAACAGCCGGCGTCACGCTGATGCGCTCGGATCCGCGCTTGGTACCGGGCGCCATCGCCGCCAGCCGCGCGACGTTCCGCAAGATCAAGCAGAACCTGTTCTGGGCTTTCATTTACAATACGATCGGTATTCCGCTGGCGGCGTTTGGCATGCTGACGCCGATCTTCGCCGGCTTCGCGATGGCGATGAGCAGTGTCTGCGTGGTCAGCAACTCCCTGTTCCTGCGCGGCTGGAAGCCCTCTTTCCAGCGCGGCGCCAAGACCCGGGAACACACGCCCGTGCCCGTTGCCCAGGAGGCAAATACATGACCCAGGTTGAGATCAAGGTAGACGGCATGACCTGCGGCGGCTGCGAGCGCAGTATCCAGAATGCGCTGACGAGTCGCGATGGCATCAGCGCCGCAACGGCGGACCGCAGCCAGGGCCTGGTCAAGGTGGATTTCGATCCCGCGCTGATACAGCAGGCAGAAATCGAGAAAGCGATTCTCGAGGCCGGGTTCAAGGTCGGCCTCTGATGTCGCCCGGCCGCAAGCCGGGTCAGCGCAACAAAAAGGGCCGCCCCATCACTGGGGCGGCCCTTTTTTAATGCCGGGGTCAGCAGTCATCGACGCCGAACACGCTCTGGCCACGGGCCTGCCCGGCGGCCCTGCGTTCGTCGATGATTGTCTTGGAATAGGTCCAGCTGTTCTCGTTGCGCGCCATGCCGAGCCACTCCTTCGGTGCCTCGAGATACTGCGGGTGGTTCTTCTCGATATAGGCCAGGACCTTCGGCGGGATGTCAGCCACACCGTTCATCAGCTTGAAGGCCTGGCTGTGGTACAGCATCTGCCCGGGGCGGTTACCCATCTCCATGAAGGGCAGCCACATGGAAATACGTGCCCAGGCCGTATGACAGGATGCGCTGGTGACCTCCGGGTCGTTGATCTCGCGAAAGCTTCCGCGTATCGCCCACATCTCGCAGGACTGGTAGACATCCTGCTGGGAATGCAGCGGGTACTCGCGGCGCGTGATCGGATTGACCTCGGCGCGCAGCACGTCGACCTGGTAGACGAGGTCGTCGCCCATCAGCGTGTAGGGATACGGCGGGGCGAAACGCCCGCCGCTGATAGGGTAGATCCGGTTTACCGGGTCATTGAGGATATGCAGCACCTCGACGCAGCGGCCGGTGTAGGGATTGAGCCAGGTCTCCAGGATCTCGTCAGTCTCCGGGTCCATGTAATAGAGGACTTCCCGGTGCGAGAAGTGCCACTGCTGTGAGGGCGGGTCGAACTCCAGGCGGCTGGCCCCTACCCCGTAGGTATTGAACAGCAGCTTGTAGCCCTCGTTGGGGATCCAGCCCCAGGCCTGCCCGCCGAAACCACCGAGAACATCGGCACCCGACAGGTCAGCCTGCATCTTCAGCAGGGCGACCTGGTTGTCCAGCGGACGCCCGAGATCCAGGTTGCCAGGCCGGAATCCGTCCGGCAGTACGTCCAGAAACTTTGCCATCTTCCCGAAAACCTCCCGTTGCCGCGTCGGAATCAGTGGGCCGGCGCCACTTCGTCGTCATCAGCCCCGGCTCCGCGCTCGGAACCCGGCGAGACGATCCGGACGATCACCGCCATGATCACGCAGAGCGTCGCAATGATGCAGACGAACATGAACGGCGCCCAGGGTGCGATGGCGTCGAAAACGCGCCCACCCACGGCCACACCGATCAGGATACCGATCGCACCGAAGATGTTGAACACGCCGACCACCGCGCCGCGGGACTTCGGGGGCGCCTCGAAGCCGATCAGCACGGTGGAACCCAGAAACGCGCTGATCTGACCAATGCCGAGGAATACGAACCAGCCGACCGCGGACGGAGCCAGTGGATCCCCGACGAGGATCATCGAACCATAGGCGGCGGCAGTGATTGCCATGCAGAAGGCTACGCCCGTCACGCGGTTGAAGCGCCGCAGCATCCAGGCCAGTATCGGCAGCCACAGCAGCGCCGCCAGGGATGCCACGAAGAACAGGCGGCTGCCGGCTGCGCTGGCTGCCGCCGTATCCATGCCGCGCTCGATACCCGCGACCTGCCCCCACAGCACGAGAAACGAGCCGAGGATCACGAGGTCCGCGCGGGCGACGAAGGCCGAGGCATAGGCCAGCGCAATGCGCGGGTTGCGTATCCCCTCGACTATGCCGCTTACAGCAAGCTCGCGGACAGGCAGCCGGTCCTCGCTCTTGACCGGGGTGCCGGGCTGCAGGCCTCGTGCGACGGCGATGGCCACGAGGAAGCAAAGCCCCGCAACCAGCCAGAACGTCGCGCGCCCGGCAGCCTCCGGCGTGAAGTCGTAGCCCGAGACAAGGATATTCGGCAGACGCCCGAGCGTGAGCGCCACCGTGACGACCCCAAGCCCATTCAGGATACCGATCGCTGCGACCATCGCGCGGCGCGAGCGGTCCTGCGGATAGTCGGCGATGACGGTGGCCAGCATGCCGGTCGCAAGCGCGATGCCGAGGCCCAGCACGCCGCGCCAGATGAAGAGCTCGGTCAGGGTGCTGGACAGAGGCAGCATCACGTAGCCCAGGCCCATGAAACCGAGGCCGATTGCGTACACCTGCCGCCGGCCGATCCTGTCGGCCAGAATGCCGGCCGGACCGAATGTCAGCAGCAGGATGATCTCGCTGAGAAACTGCAGGTCACCGATGATGCGGCCCTGGTCCGACACCGGAACGTTCAGCACCTGCTGCAGCAGGTAGGGCACACCGATCGAGTTGTAGACCAGCAGCCCGATGGTCATGTAGGCCGCGAAGATGAAGATCCTCGCGTTCAGGCGGCTCACGCCGGGAACCAGCCAGATCGGACCGACCTTGATACCGTCCGGCTGTGCGCCGGGGAGTGCCTGACTCATCGGGAAGATTCCTCGCTGCCTGTCTTCAGGTGAACAAGTGGACTGTCTTGACTCGCGTATAGCTCAGCAGCTCCTCGAGGCACTCTTCCCGCCCGAGGCCACTGTTCTTCCAGCCGCCGAACGGGGTTCCGACGAAGTGCCGGGCGGTAGTATTGACCCAGACGAAGCCGGACTGCAATTGGCGCGCCGCCTGCATCACCACCGGGAGCTCGTGCGTCCAGATTCCGGCCGCGAGCCCATACTCGGTGGAATTGGCCATCGATATGGCCTCTTCGAGGTTGCGCCACTTCAGTATGGACAGCACGGGCCCGAAGATTTCCTCGTGCGCAACCCGCATGTCCATCGTCACGTCGCCGTACACGGTGGGCTTGAGCCAGTACCCCCGGCGGAACTCCTCGCCCACCGGACGCTCCCCGCCCGTGAGTAGCTTCGCCCCATCTGCCCTCGCCGATTCAATGAAGCCCAGGATTCGCCGGTAATGGGCCTCGGAATTCACCGGGCCCATCTGTGAATCGGGGTCAAGCTGGTTGCCGACGCGGATACGGCTGACCTCCGCCACGATACGCTCGGTGACCTCGTCGTGCAGGGACTCATGCAGCAGCAGCCGGCTGTTCGAGCCGCAGGACTGGCCGGCCCAGGCGAAATTCATGCCTCCGATGGCGGCCCTGGCGACCCTCTCGGGGTCGGCGTCAGGGCAGACGATCATCGCGTTCTTGCCGCCGAGCTCCAGGGAAACGTGCTTGACGCCGACCTCGGCAGCGGAACGCTGGATCGCGAGCCCGGTGGGCACCGAACCAGTGAAGCCGATGCGCCAGATCCGCGGATGCCGCACCAGCGCATCACCCGTTGGCAGGCCGTATCCGGACACGATGTTGACCACGCCCGGCGGCAGTATCTCGCGGCAGATCTCGCCCATGATGGCCGCCGACAGGGGGCTGGTCTCCGGGCTCTTGACGATCACCGTGTTTCCGGCCATCAGCGGCGCCGACAGGTGCGCGCCAGCGAACAGGAACGGGTGATTGAACGGCACGATGCGCGCCACCACGCCATAGGGCTCGCGCAGCGAGAAGTGCATTCCTTCGCTGGTGGCCGGCACGCTGTCGCCCTTCATCTCGGTGCCCAGGCCCGAGAAGAACTCCAGGTACTTGGCAGCCACCTCGACGTCGCGTGCCAGGCTCTTGATCGTGTTGCCTGTGTCGGCTGCCTCCAGCGGCAGCACCTCGTCGGCCCGCCTGCGCATGCCGTCAGCCAGCTTGCGCAGCAGCTCGCGCCGCTCGAAGACCGACAGGGCCGCCCACTCCGGCTGCGCTTTCTCGGCAGCCTCGACTGCGAGATTCACGTCCTCGGCCGTGGCCGCGGGTACGCGGCCGTGGACTTCCTCGGTGGCCGGGTTCACGGACTCGATCCATTCGCCGCCGCGGCTGGCGACGAACTCGCCGCCAATGAACATCCGGCGGTCGCCAAACTTGCCGCTCATCTAGACACTCTTTCTGCTTGGGATTCGGCCGCCACTTTAGGCCGCCAGGGTCGCACTGGAAAGGCCGCAGAAGCTGCCCGGGCGCTTATTGTAGCCCGATGTCCAACTGGCGGCGGCCAGACCAAGAGCCCGGCTGCGGCAAAAAACCGCAGCCGGGTTCGGCGAAGCTTGGAGACCCCGAGCCTGTATCACTCGCGCGGCGGGGCTGGCTCCTGCTCCAGCGCGAAATGCTCCAGACTCGACAGGCTGGGCTGGTCGGTCCACTCCTTGGGCGCCTCGAAGTACTTTGCACCCATTTCCCGCTCGACGTAATCCAGATGGCCGCGCGGGAAGATCTCCTCGAGGTCCGTGGTTGTGCCCATGAAGCAGGCATAGTTGCAGTGACCCGGCCGCTGGCCCATCAGCATCCAGGGCAGCCAGGGCGTGGTGCGATTCCAGGTGCCGGTGTAAGGCAAGGTGGTCAGTTTCTCGTTCTGCAGATCCTCAGCCTTGATGTGATGGGCGAAGAACTCAGAGACCTGAACCATGGGCCCGGAAGATTCCCGCGGCCACTGGTCAGGCTGCAGCGCGTTCGGATACAGCAGGTGGATATGGATCTCCATGTCCAGCCACTTGCCATGCTGGTACCACGGCAGCACGAAAGGCACGCGCGGCGGGGGCTCCGCATCGGCCAGTCCACCGAAGGTCGGCGGGGCCGGGAAATACTCCTCGATGAGGTAATTGAACGGGTCGTTCGCGACATGCACGACACGCACTGTCTCGTCCATCAGGGGATTATCCCACTCCTCGATGATCTCGCCGGTGCGCAGGTCGGTGTACAGGATGACCTCGCGGCACAGGCGCTCGATCGAACCGTCAGGACGCGGGTTGAGCCTGATCGCCCCGAAGCCCTGGGCGCCGACGAGGTTCTGTATCTGCTTGTGGGGCTCGATCCCCATCACGTAGCCCTTGAACCAGAAGTACTTCTGCTTGCCCCAGTCCAGGTCACCCTGAATCATTGCGTAAGCCAGCTGGTTGCCGCGACCCGTACGCAGGTCCAGGTGCGGTCCCTCGAGGGCAGGCCCGCGGCCGCCGCGGCTGACCCAGCGCTGACCATTGCCCCTGGCACCGGCCGGGGCACCTGCAACCGCGCCTGCCGGGTCGGGGCGCCCGCCACAGGCTGTCAGCGCAAGCGCCGCGGCGCCGGCCGCGCCGACGGAGGCGAATGATTTGAGGACATCACGACGTTGCAGCGACATGGGCCGACTCTCCACTTCCTGTTAACGATGGCGGCATCATCCCCGGAGCGCCGCCACGATGCAACCGCTCCCGTTGCCCGGCCGGCAGGCTGCTAAACTCCCGACGGAGCTGGCAGCGGGACGGACGCGATGTGGCATCTGGTGAAGCGGGTACTGCAGGCGGCAGCCCTGCTGCTGCTGCTGGTCACTGTGGCCTCGGTCTTCAACTTCTGGCAGGGCGGTGCGTTCCGCAGCATAGAGCGTGACTTCGCCGGCGAGTGCCGCAGCATTCCGCTGGCCGGTAGCAGCGAGGACATCGAGCCGGACCGAGAGCGCAACTTTGTCTACCTGTCCCTCCTCGACCGGGCGGGGCTGGTCCGCGGTGAGGCCGTACAGGGCGACATCCTCCGTATCGACATGGCCGACCCGACACTGACTCCGCAGCCCGCGCTGCGCAGCCGGCCCGTGCATTTCCGTCCACACGGGATGAGCCTGTACATCGATGGGCGCGGGCAGCGCCACCTCTTCGTGATCAATCATCCGGCCGATCGCGCCAATGAGCCGGAGCTGGTAGAGCTCTTCCGCGAGGTGGAGCCAGGCGAGTTCGAGCACGTGCGCAGCTTCAGCAACCCGCAGATGAACTCTCCGAACGACATGGTCGCGGTCGGCCCGGAACAGTTCTATGCCGCCAATGACAAGGTCACCGGCGGCGCGATCGCGGGAACACTGCAGCAGTTCGGCATCGGCGGCTCCCCCCTGGTCTACTTCGATGGGGACCGTGCCGAGACCGTGGTCGCCAACATCGCCCTGGGGGGCGGCATCGCGGCCTCGGCCGACGGGCGCACGCTGTATGTGGCCGAGACGGCAGCCCGACGCCTGCGCGTCCTTGAACGTACAGGCACGGGCGGCGAGGTGGCCGAGCGGGCCCGGATACCGCTCGGGACGAGCCCGGACAATGTCGACGTGCACCCGGACGGGAGTATCTGGGTTGGTGCCCATCCCAACGTGATGGCGCTGATTCGCCACTTCGTGCGCGGCACGCCGGCGCCCTCGCAGGTGCTGCGCATCGACCTCTCCGGCGATGCGCCACTGATCGAGCAGATCTATCTCGATACCGGCGAGGAGATCCCGGCGAGCAGCGTTGGCGTCAGCATTGACGGGCGGCTGCTGATCGGCTCGATCACCGCCCGGCAGGTGCTCGCCTGCGAACTCTAGGCTCCATGCGGCGGATTGCCCCAAGTCAAGGCAGGCGGCGAGGGAGGTGCTAGGCTTGCGGCGGGCTCAGGGGGGAGAAGCGAGCGATGCGTGTCGATGTACTGCTGGAACCGGACCAGACCCCCGACCAGCTGGTCGAACTGGCGAGGCTGTGCGAGCAAGCGGGGATCCAGCGGATGTGGCTGCAGAACTATGTCTCCTGCCGCGACCCTTTCATGAGCCTGATGCCAGCTGCGCGCGAGACCCGCGGCGTCGGGCTTGGCGTCTGCGTGGTCAGCCCGTGGGAGATGCATCCGGTCAAGATGGCCAATGCGCTGCTGACCCTGCAGGAAGCCAGTGCGGGCCGGGCGGCCTTGGTGATCGGCGGCGGCGGCGAGTGGCTGGCAAGGCTTGGCATCATGCCGGTGAAGCGGGTGCGCGCAGTCCGCGAAGCGATCGAGCTGGTCCGCGGTGCGGTGGCAGGGGGCAGGAAATTCACCTACGGCGGCGAGCTTTACAAGGTCTGGGGCTACCAGGCGCGGTTCGCGACGGAAACCCCCGCACCGCTGGTCTATGCCGGCGTGAACCAGCCGCAGATGCTGCGAGCCTGCGCTCCAGCTGCCGACGGCATCATGTACAGCGACATGCCGCGCCAGCGAATAGCCGATACTGTTGGGCAGACGACCTCCGCGCTGGAGGCGAAGGAACGCGCCCGTCCAGGCTACCAGATCAGCAACATCTGGGCCTGGCACATCAAGGCGGACCGCGAGACGGCGCTGCGGGAGGCGCGCCGTGAGCTGCTGCTGCGCGGGCTTCTCGAACGCTGGTACCTCGAGAGCTTCCTGGATGCCGCGGAATGTGACCTGGTCGAGAAGCACAAGCCCGCGTTCTTCAAGGCCTACCGGAGCAGCGACGGGCGGATCGAAGGCGTACCGCCGGAGATCGTCGACAAGCTGCTCGAGCACCTGACGATCACCGGCACGCCGGACGAATTGCCGTCACGCTTCGAGGAGCTGGAGCTCTTCGCCCGGACCGGCGTCGACGAGATCTGCTTCAGGCTGCATGACGACCCGGCTGGCGCCATACGGATGATTGGCGAGCACGTGGTGCCGCGCCTCGACCAAACGGCAGCAGGCTAGCCGAGTATCAACCGGTCGGCGATCGCGCCGAGCAGCAGCACACCGAGCTGGATGATCGAGGCGGCGAAGGTGCGCCAGCCCTGGGGAATGCTGGGCTTGTGCACCAGCTGCCAGGTCGCGCGCAGGAAATACAGGCCGCCGGCCAGCGCAGCCGCGAGATAGATCCAGCCCATGCCGAAGAACACCGGCAGCACCGAGAGCGCCACGAGGACCACCGCATGCCAGTGAATCGTGCGGGTGGCAACGGACTCGGACACGACGACCGGCAGCATCGGCACGCCGGCGGCCTCGTAGTCACGGCGGCACGCGTAGGCCAGCGCCCAGAAATGTGGCGGCGTCCACAGGAACAGCACGATGGCGAGAATGAGGGGTGCCGGCGCCAGCGCCGCGCCCATCGCGGCGGAGCCTGCGAGCACGGCGAAACTGCCCGCAAGCCCGCCGATCACGATGTTCATCCAGGTACGGCGCTTCAGCCAGACGGTGTAGACGACGCCGTAGGTGAACGCGCCGAGGAAGATGTAGAAGGCTGCGAGCCAGTTCGTCGCAAGCGCCGCCGCTACCACCGCCAGCAGCAGCACCAGCGCGATGCCGGCGAACCAGGCCCACCCCGCCTTGAAGCGCCCGGTCACGAAAGCACGACCGGCGGTACGGCGCATGTGCTGGTCCATGTTGCGCTCGTACAGCTGGTTGAATGCGCCGGCGCTGGCCGAGGACAGCAGCACGGCGAAGCTCAGCACGAACAGCTGCCACCCCGACAGGCTGCCAGTCGGGCTCATGGCGACGCCTGCGAGCGCGCAGGCCATGATCAGGAAGCCAAGCCGGACCTTGGCCGTGTCGTAAATCAGCCGGATGGTTTCCACGCGCGGAACCCTGTTGCCATGGATGCTGCCGGGCGGGCTGCCCGACCAGCAACATTTTACCCGAGTTTGCCGGCGAAATACCCGCGTGCTGCGTCTGCGAAAGCGCGCATCTGGTCCACTGTGCCAAGGCTGATGCGTGACCACTCCGGATAGTCGGCGTAAGGCCGCCCCAGCAGGAATCCACGCTCGCGCATCGCTGCGGCGAAATCGGCGGCAGGCGCGCGCGTGTCGAAGAACACGAAGTTCCCGTGGCTGGCGGCCCGGCGCAGGCCCAGCTCGTCTATCCAGCTGTTGGTCAGCTCGCGCGCGGTGCGGATACGGTTGCGGCTGAGCTGCTGCCACTCCCGGTCCTGCAGGCTGGCCTCCGCGGCCCTGAGGCCCGCGAGATTCAGCACACCCATGCGGAAGTTCTCCAGACGCGCGACGACCTCGGGCTGGGCCAGTGCGTACCCGATGCGCAGCCCCGCAAGCGCATGCAGCTTGGAAAACGTCCGGGTCACGATGACATCCTCGCCAGCCGCCACGAGCGGCACCGCAGTATGCGCCGCCATGTCGTCTTCGAGGTCGAGGTAGGCCTCGTCGACCAGCACGGTGGTGCGTCGCGCGACCTCGCTGACGAACGGCAGCAGCTCGCTGCCGGGAACCATCGTGCCAGTCGGGTTGTTCGGGTTGCAGACGTAGAACAGGCTGGTATCCGGCGTGATCGCAGCCGCCATGGCCGGAAGGTCGTGCGTCAGCGTGTCGTCCAGCGGCACACTGACGACCTTGCAGCCGATCATCTGCGCATAGTCGGTAGTCAGCGTGAAGGTCGTCCGGGCCGTCACCATGGTCCCGCGCTCAAGGCCATAGACCAGGCCGGCGAGCTGTATCGCCTCGGCAGAGCCGGCAGTGATCAGCACATGCTCGGGCGACAGGTCCTCGGCCTCGGCGATCAGGCGCCTGAGCGCCTGCTCCTGGCCGAACGCGTACTGCCAGATGTCCTCGACCGAGTCGCGGATTGCCGCGCGCGCCGCGGCTGACGGACCGTAGGGATTCTCGTTAGCAGCCATTCGGACGCCGGCTGGCCGCCGGGCCGCGCCGTCGTGCCCCCCGGCACGGACCGTACCGCCCGCTGCCAGCAAGGTGCCGGTCAGCGCAATGCTTGATGCGCGCAGTAGCGTGCGCCGAGAAACCTGTGTCGTCATACCGCGTTCCCCTGCCATGATGTTCCCCCGGGAGCTGCCGGGCTGCTCATATGATGTCAGGTTATGCCCCGATAACAACAACTCAGTTCCATGGCGGCAGCCCAGCGACTACTTTGGCTCGCGCAAAAGGCCTTTCGTCCAATGCGTATTTCCAGGACCCAGGAGCAAATCTGTGCTAACGGCCGCCGCCAGCAACCTCGAAAACCCGTTAACCCAGGCGACGGGCAACCTCGAGAGCTGCAACCAGATGCTGGCCACCATGCCCGCGCCCGCGCGCGTTGCCTGGGCGCTGGAGCAGCTGCCCGGTGCGCACGTGCTGAGCTCCAGCTTCGGCATACAGTCGGCTGTGATGCTGCACCTGGTAACCCGGGAGCATCCGCGGATCCCCGTGGTGCTGGTGGACACCGGCTACCTGTTCCCGGAAACCTACCAGTTCATCGACGCACTCACGGACCGGCTCGACCTGAACCTCAAGGTGTACCGGCCCCGGCTGAGCCCGGCATGGCAGGAGGCCCGCCATGGGCGACGCTGGGAACAGGGCCTGGCCGGCATCGAGGCCTACAACCGCGAGAACAAGGTCGAACCCATGGAGCGCGCGCTGGCCGAGCTCGGCGTCGGCACCTGGTTCGCCGGCCTGCGCCGCAGCCAGTCGCGCAGCCGCAGCGAGGTGCCCTTACTGTCGCTGTCGGCTGGTCGCCACAAGGTCCACCCGATCGCCGACTGGAGCGACCGCGAGGTTTTCGGCTACCTGCGCCGGCACGGGCTGCCCTACCACCCGCTGTGGGAGCAGGGCTATGTCTCGGTCGGGGACACGCACACGACACGCCCGCTGCACGCGGCCGGCGAGGCGGAAGCGACGCGCTTCTTCGGCCTGAAGCGCGAGTGCGGGCTGCACGAGCTGCCCTGAGCGCCGCAGGGCTACTGCAGTAGCGGCAGCTCCACCTCGCCCAGCAGTTCATCGACCTCCGCCTGTGAGCCCAGCTGCGTGATCCTGCGCAGCAGGTGCGCGTCGAGGTGGGGCGCGAACATGCCGATGAAGTCCACCATGTAGCGGCGCAGCACCGAGTCGCGCCGGAAGCCGAGCCAGGTCGTCACGCGCGGGAAGAGTCCGGCGGCCGGCAGCGCGACCAGGTCCTCCTCGTCCTGCCGCTCGAAGGCCATCGAGGCGACGATGCCGACGCCCAGGCCCATGCGCACGTAGGTCTTGATGATGTCCGCGTCGCGCGCGGTGAAGACGACGTTGGGCTCCAGCCCATGCTCGGCGAAGGCGCGCTTGAACGAGGACTCGCCGGTCAGGCTGAACACGTAGGTCACCAGCGGGTGGCCCGAGAGCCGGACCAGGTCGAGCTGGCCGGCCGAGGCCAGCGGGTGCCCCTTGGGCACGATCACGATGCGGTCCCAGTGGAAACACGGCAGCAGCACGAGGTTGGTGAACAGCTGGCGCGAACCGGTGGCGATCGCGAAGTCGACCCGGTTGGCGCCGACCAGCTCAGCAATCTGCTCGGCCGTACCCTGGTGCAGCTCGAGACTGATCTTCGGGTACTTCTCGCGGAAGCGGCGGATCACCTGTGGCAGCACGTAGCGCGCCTGGGTGTGCGTGGTCGCGATCGAGAGCGTGCCTTCCTGCTCGCCCGAGAGGTCGCTGGCAAGGTTACGGATGTTCTCGACCTCGCGCATGATCCGGCGCGCGCGGCCAATCACGTCGCGGCCAGCCGGCGTGATCGCCGAGAGGCTCTTGCCCTTGCGGGTGAACAGCTGCACGCCCAGCTCCTGCTCGAGCAGCTTGAGCTGCTTGCTGATGCCGGGCTGGCTGGTATACAGGCGCTCGGCCGCGGCCGTGATGTTGAGGCCGCTGTCGGCGATCGCCACCAGGTACTTGAGCTGCTGCAGCGTCATGGCCGGCGATTATATAGCCATTTGGTTACAAAGCAGCAGTTCGGCCGCCAGCCGGCGGCCCGGGGCCTGGCCGGCCGCTGCAGCAGAATCACGGCTCGATCGGGCATTGGCCTCGAAAATACTTGCATGAAACGCAACACGGCCGCGAATGGATTGCCGCCAGGAACCGGCTGACGCAGGAGAATATTGTTGCTCATATTCCCGGTGGCTATGAATGCAGCAGGCATTGGTCTATTGCCCGGCCGGGGCAACGTATATCGTATGCAGCCTGCCCAGAAGCTGCTGAAACATGGACTATTTCCCTTTGTTTGCCCGTCTCGTCGACGAACCCTGCCTGGTGGTCGGCGGGGGACAGGTCGCCTTGCGCAAGACCAGAATGCTGTGCTCCTGTGGGGCCCAGGTCACGGTCAACGCGCCAGAAATATGCGCCGGGCTGCGTGAACTGGCGGCCGGCGGGCAGGTCAGCCTGGTCGAGCGGCCGTTCGACCCCCAGCTGGTCGAAACCCACCTGCTGGTGGTCGCGGCCACCGGCGACTCGGCGGTCAACGCCACGATCGCCGCCACGGCCCGGGCGGCGCACCGGCTGTGCAACGTGGTCGACGACGGGCCGCTGTCGAGCTTCATCAACCCCGCGGTGATCGACCGCTCGCCGGTGATCGTCGCGCTCTCCAGTGGCGGTGCCGCCCCCGTACTGGTGCGCCGCCTGCGCCAGCAGCTCGAGCAATGGCTGCCGGCACGCCTGGGCGTACTGGCCCGCTGGGCCGGGTCGCTGCGGGACCAGGTGCGCTCGGCCCTGCCTGGCATCGATGCGCGGCGGCGCTTCTGGGAACAGCTGCTCGAAGGGCCGCTGGCGCAGCGGCTGCTCTCAGGCCAGGCGGTGGATGTCCAGCAGGACGTCGAGATGCTGCTCGGTGAGGCCGAGAGCGCGGCACTTCCGGGTGAGGCCTGGCTGGTCGGCGCCGGCCCGGGCGATCCCGGGCTGCTGACACTGGCGGGGCTGCGGCTGCTGGAGCAGGCCGAGGTGATCCTGCATGACCGGCTGGTCAGCCCCGAGATCCTGGCACTGGCCCGGCGCGATGCCGAGTTCATCGACGTCGGCAAGACCGGTGGCGGTCCCTCGACCAGCCAGGAAGCCATCAACCGGCTGCTGGTCGAGCGCGTGCGCGCCGGCCAGCGTGTGTGCCGGCTCAAGGGCGGCGACCCTTACATCTTCGGCCGTGGTGGCGAGGAAGCCCTCGCGCTGGCCGCGGCGGGCCTGCCGTTTCGCGTGATCCCCGGCATCACCGCAGCCAGCGGCTGCGCCGCCTATGCGGGCATGCCGCTGACCCACCGCGAGCTCGCCAGTGCGGTCAGCTTCGTCAGTGCACGGCTGGCTCCCGGCGCCGGCGACCCGGACTGGGCAGCCCTGGCCGCACTCGACCATACGCTCGCGATCTACATGCCGGTCGCGCGCCTGGCCGACGTCGCCGCTGCGCTGGTCCGTCATGGCCGCCCGCCCGGTACGCCGGCCGCGCTGGTCGAGGCCGGCACCACTAGGGCCCAGCGACACGTGTCCGCCACGCTGGAGGACATCGCCGGGGTGGCCACGCGTGAGCAGGTCGGCTCGCCCGCACTGCTGCTGGTGGGTCCGGTCGTCGCACTGGCCGGCCAGCTCGGCTGGTGGGCACCCGGCCAGGCCAAGGCACCTGCTCCACGGAAAGTCGCATGAACCGCCAGGCCGCCGAGCCCATCGAGACCCTGTGGCTCGCCCACTGGCCGGCCGGCGTAGAACCCGCGGCCTGGCAGGCGGCGGCCGGGCTGTCCAGGCATGGCCCGGTGCTGGCCACCTGCCTGCGGCGCCTGGCATTCGGCCTCGCGCCACGCCCGCAGGCACTGGGTGCGCTGCTCGCTGATGGCGAACTGCTGACGGGCACGGAGGCCTACCGGGTGCTGCTCGAGATCGCCGCCGGCCTGCGCAGCGAGGTCGCCGGCGAGACCAACGTGTTCGGCCAGCTGCGCCAGGCCATCACTGCGTTCCAGTCCAGCGCCTCACCGGTGAGCCGCCGCCGCCTGCAGCCGCTGCTGGACCAGCTGCTGCGCGACACGCGCGAGATCCGCAGCGCCTGCCTGCAGGGCATCGGTGGCCAGTCCTGGGGCACGCTGGTGCGCCGCCTGCTGGCGCCAGCACCGTCGGAACGGCTGCTGTTCGTCGGCGCGGGCGAGCTGGCGCGCTCGATGCTGCCACTGTTCCGCCAGCAGCAGACCGGGCTCTGGGCCAGGCGCCCGGTAGCCGCGCCGCAAGGCCTGGATCAGCTGTTCGCCCCGGATGCGGTCAGCCGGGCTGCCGACTGGGCCAGCCATATCGTGATCACGACGCCGGCCGACCCGGACAATGATGCGCGCTGGTTGTCGGCCCTGGGCCGCAGACCCGGGCGCAGGGTCATCCATCTCGGTCATCGTAGCTCTGCGACGCTGCCGGCCGCAGGCGTTGCGCAGCTGCTGACGATGGCGGACGTACTCGCACTGGGCCGCGAGCAGTCGGCACGGCGGGCCGCGCAACTGCAGGCCGCGCGTGCCGCCTGTGCCGAACGCGCGCTGCGCGGCCAGCCGGGCACGATGACGGCCGGCGCGCCGGCATTGCTCGCCACAGCCTGACGCCCATGAGCCGGCAGCTGCGCCTGGGGACCCGCGCCTCACCGCGGGCGCGCGCGCAGAGCGCGCTGGTTGCGCGCGCGCTCGAGGCCCGTCACCCGGGGCTCAAGGTCGAACTGGTCGCGCTCGAGACCCGCGGCGACAGGAACCTGTCGGTGCCGCTGTCCGCGGTCGACGACCCTGAGTTCTT